>NZ_JAJNQP010000017.1:0-56525 GCF_022227985.1 Halorhodospira sp. M38 | reverse complement strand
GTAAAGTAGCCATGGCGACCGCAGCGGCAACACAGAACCAGCGTATCCGGATCCGGCTGAAGGCGTTCGATCACCGTCTGATCGATCAGTCCGCCCGGGAAATCGTGGATACCGCGAAGCGGACCGGGGCCCACGTCTGTGGCCCCATCCCGCTTCCGGTCAAGAAGGAGCGGTTTACCGTGCTGACCTCGCCGCACGTCAATAAGGACGCGCGGGACCAGTACGAGATCCGCACCCACAAGCGGCTGATGGACATCATCGACCCGACGGACAAGACGGTCGACGCGCTGATGAAGCTCGACCTGGCCGCCGGTGTCGACGTTCAGATCAAGCTCTACTGACACGTCGAGCCGCCGTATCGACAACGACCGGCGGTGACCGGCGCTCCGGCCGGCAAGCGGCGGGCCGCCCCGCAGGGGCTGCGCGCCGTGCGCCCGCCGGAGTCTATTCGTTCCCGGTGAGCTAGATCCGGGCAGAGAGATTTTGAGGAGACGCGGACGATGGCAATTGGAATCGTCGGTCGCAAGCGCGGCATGACGCGTGTTTTTACCGAAGAAGGGGGCTCGATCCCGGTGACCGTCGTCGAGGCGGACCCGAATCGCGTCACCCAGGTGAAGACCGAGGAGAGTGACGGCTACCGCGCCGTGCAGGTGACCGCCGGCCGGCGCAAGCCGCAGCGCGTGCGCAAGCCCGAGGCGGGGCATTTCGCCCGCGCCGGGGTCGAGGCCGGCCGCGGCGTGTGGGAGTTCCGGCTGGACAAGGGCCAGCGCGCCACGGACGAGGAGCTGCCGGAGGCCGGTGCCTCCATCGAAGTGGGCAGCTTCGAGGCCGGCCAGAAGGTCGACGTCACCGGCACCAGCAAGGGCCGCGGCTTCGCGGGTACGGTGCGTCGGCATAACTTCCGGGCCCAGCGCAACACCCACGGCAACTCGAAGTCGCACCGGGTCCCGGGCTCCATCGGCCAGTGCCAGAGCCCCGGGCGCGTGTTCAAGGGCAAGAAGATGGCCGGGCAGATGGGCAATCGGCGCGCCACCGTCCAGAACCTGGAGGTCGTGCGCGTGGATAGCGAGCGCAACCTGCTGCTCATCCGGGGTGCTGTCCCCGGGGCCGTCGGCAGCGACCTGATCGTCCGTCCGGCGAGCAAGGCGTAAGAGGTGACAGGGGGAGCCATGGAGCTCAAGCTCAGTAACGAAAAGGGCGAAGCGGCAGGCCAGCTCGAGGTCTCGGATCAGACCTTCGACGCGCCGTTCCGCGAATCGCTCGTCCACCAGGTGGTTACCGCCCACCTCGCCGGGGCGCGTGCCGGGACCAAGGCACAGAAGACGCGCAGCGAGGTCGCCGGCGGTGGCAAGAAGCCCTGGCGTCAGAAAGGCACGGGCAACGCGCGTGCCGGCACCATCCGCAGCCCGCTGTGGCGCGGCGGCGGCCAGACCTTCGCGGCTAAACCGCGGGACTTCTCGCAGAAGGTCAACCGCAAGATGTACCGCGGCGCCATGCGCTCGATCCTGTCCGAGCTGGCCCGCCAGGACCGCCTGGTGGTCGTCCAGCAGCTGACGGTCGACGCGCCCAAGACCCAGGCGCTCAAGGCGCGCCTGGACGGGCTCGGCGTGAGCGAGGGGTTGATCGTGGTCGACGAGATCGACACCAACCTCGAACTTGCCGCCCGTAACCTGCCGCGCCTGGGCGTGGTTGACGCCGCCGGCGTCGATCCGGCGAGCTTGGTCGGCGCCGAGCGGGTGGTGATCACCGAGTCCGCCATCCGCCGTGTCGAGGAGTGGCTGTCATGAACCAGGAAAGACTCTATACCGTGCTTCGTGGCCCGCACATCTCCGAGAAGAGCACGGTCATCGCCGACGGCGCCGGCCAGGTGGTCTTCCAGGTGGCGCCCGACGCCAACAAGAAGGAAATCAAGGCCGCCGTCGAAAAGCTGTTCGATGTGCAGGTCACCGGCGTGCGCACGGTCAACGCCAAGGGCAAGCGCAAGCGCTTCGGCATGATCCGTGGCCGCCGCCGGGATTGGAAGAAGGCATACGTCACCCTCGCCGAGGGACAGGACATCGACTTCCTCGGTGGGGAGTAAGGAGAGCCAGTCATGGCACTAGTCAAGAGCAAGCCGACGTCTCCGGGCCGGCGCTTCGTCGTCAAGACGAAAGACGCCCGGCTGCACCAGGGTGGGCCTTATGAGCCCTTGGTGGTGCAAAAGACCAAGTCCGGCGGGCGCAACAGCGACGGCCGCATCACCACGCGCCATCGTGGCGGCGGTCACAAGCAGCGCTACCGCCTGATTGACTTCAAGCGGAACAAAACCGGGGTGCCGGGCAAGGTCGAACGACTCGAGTACGACCCGAATCGTTCCGCGAATATCGCTCTGGTCCTTTATCAAGACGGCGAGAGAAGGTATATTATCGCGCCTCGTGGCGTTGAACCTGGCTCGCCGATCCAGAGCGGGCGCGACGCCGCCATCAAGCCGGGCAACGCCCTGCCGCTGCGCAACATCCCGGTCGGTACGCAGGTGCACTGCGTCGAGCTCAAGCCCGGTAAGGGGGCGCAGCTCGCCCGCTCAGCCGGTGCCAGCGTGCAGATCGTCGCCCGCGAAAGCGGTATGGCGACCCTGCGCCTTCGCTCAGGCGAGATGCGCCGCGTTCCCGCCGACTGCATGGCGACGGTGGGCGAGGTTGGTAACGCCGAGCACAGCCTGCGCAACCTCGGCAAGGCGGGCGCCAAGCGCCACCTGGGCGTGCGTCCGACCGTCCGTGGTGTCGCCATGAACCCGGTTGATCACCCGCACGGCGGCGGCGAGGGCCGCACCGCAGGCGGGCGTCACCCGGTCTCGCCGTGGGGTATGCCCACCAAGGGGCATAAGACCCGCAAGAACAAGCGCACCGATAAGTACATCGTGCGCCGACGGAAGCGTTGAGGGGTAAAGAATCGTGCCACGCTCGACCAAGAAAGGGCCGTTCATCGACCACCACCTGCTGAAGAAGGTGGAAGAGGCGAATGCCAACAACAGCAAGCGGCCGATCAAGACCTGGTCGCGTCGCTCGGTGGTGATGCCGGATATGGTCGGGCTCACCATCGCCATCCACAACGGGCGCCAGCATGTTCCCGTGCTGATCAACGAGAACATGGTTGGCCACAAGCTGGGCGAGTTTGCGGCGACGCGTACCTTCCGCGGCCACGCCGCGGACAAGAAGTCGAAGCGATAACGGGAGCGCGCCATGGAGACCCAAGCAAAACTGCGTTTCTCGCGTGTCTCGCCGCAAAAGGCCCGGCTTGTTGCCGATCAGATTCGCGGGCTGCCGGTGGACGACGCGCTGCGGACCCTCGAGTACAGCCCGCGCAAGGCCGCGGAGATCGTGCGCAAGGTGCTCGAGTCGGCGGTTGCGAACGCAGAGCACAATGATGGTGCCGACATCGACGAGCTGCGCGTAGCGCGGATCATGGTCGATGAGGGCCCGACGATGAAGCGAATTCAGCCGCGCGCCAAAGGGCGTGCCAACCGAATCCTCAAGCGGACCAGCCACATTACCGTGGCGGTCGCCGAGGACTGAAGCGGATCAAGCGAGAGAGGCCGGCATGGGAAACAAGACCCATCCCACGGGGTTTAGGCTGGGCGTCACCGAAGACTGGCGTTCCATGTGGTACGCCGATAGCGCGAACTTCGGCAAGTACCTCAACACCGACCTGGAGGTGCGGGAGTTCATTCGTGAGCGCCTGAAGAACGCCTCCGTGAGTCGCATCCAGATCGAGCGCCCGGCGAAGAACGCCCTGGTTACGATCCATACCGCCCGCCCGGGCATCGTGATCGGCAAGAAGGGTGAGGACATCGATCGGCTTCGCGGTGAGGTGGCGGCCCGGATGGGCGTGCCGGTGCACATCAATATCGAGGAGATCCGCAAGCCGGAGGCCGACGCCAACCTGGTGGCCGAGGGCATCGCCGGGCAGCTGGAGCGCCGCGTCATGTTCCGGCGGGCCCTCAAGCGGGCTGTCGGCAACGCCCAGCGCGTCGGCGCCCAGGGGATCAAGGTGCAGGTTTCGGGGCGGCTGAACGGCTCCGAGATCGCCCGGACCGAGTGGTATCGCGAGGGCCGCGTGCCGCTGCACACCCTCCGTGCCGACATCGACTACGGCTTTGCCGAGGCGATGACGACGTACGGCGTCATCGGTGTGAAGGTCTGGATCTTCAAGGGCGAGATCATCGACACCGACAACGAAGGGGCCCCTGCCGAGCGCGTCAAGCGCGCCGCGGCTGCCCAGGGCTGAGCGGACGGGAGCGCGTAAGCGATGTTACAGCCGAAACGGACCAAGTACCGCAAGAAGCAAAAGGGCCGCTGCTCGGGCCTCGCGACCCGCGGTGATCGCGTGAGCTTCGGCGAGTTCGGCCTCAAGGCAACCACTCGCGGACCCATCACCTCGCGGCAGATCGAGGCCGCGCGGCGTGCGATCAACCGCTACATCCGCCGCGGCGGCAAGATCTGGATCCGGGTCTTCCCGGATAAGCCGGTCACTGAAAAGCCGCTCGAGGTCCGGATGGGCAAGGGCAAGGGCAACGTGGATCACTGGTGCGAGCCGATCGCGCCCGGTCGCGTCCTCTATGAGATCGAGGGCGTGTCCGAGGAAGTCGCCCGCGAGGCCTTCCGGCGCGCGGCGGCGAAGCTGCCGGTGAAGACCACCTTCGTGAACCGGACGGTGATGTGATGAAGGCGAGCGAGCTGCGCGAAAAGAAAACCGAGGAACTCGAGAACGAGCTGCTCGAGCGCCGCAAGGAACAGTTCAATCTGCGGATGCAGAAGGCCAGCGGTCAGCTGGCCCGGACCGATCAGCTCGGCAAGGTGCGCCGCGACGTCGCGCGCATCAAGACCGTGCTCAACGAGCGTAAGCGTGCGGAGCGGCAGGCATGAGTGAAGAGAAAAACACCCGCACCGTGAACGGGCGCGTGGTCAGCAACAAGATGGACAAGACCCTCACCGTGCTGGTCGAGCGCCGCGTGAAGCACCCGCTGTACGGCAAGTTCATCCGGCGGTCGACCAAGCTCCACGCCCACGATGAGCAAAACGAGGGGCGCGAAGGCGACTGGGTCTCCATCCAGGAGTGCCGTCCGCTGTCGAAGAACAAGACCTGGCGGCTGGTGAAGGTGCTGGAGCGGGCCGCGAGCTAAGCGCGCGGAAGTGCCCCGCAAGGGGGCGAGCAAGAACAAGAGCGGGTGAAGCGTCATGATCCAGATGGAAAGCCTCCTCAAAGCGGCGGACAACAGCGGCGCCCGGCAGGTGCAGTGCATCAAGGTGCTGGGCGGCTCCAAGCGCCGCTATGCGGGGATTGGTGATATCGTCAAGGTCAGCGTCAAGGACGCGATCCCGCGGGGGCGCGTCAAAAAGGGCGAGGTCTACAACGCTGTAGTCGTCCGCAGCAAGCGAGGCGTGCGCCGGGCCGACGGGTCGAAGATCCGTTTTGACGGCAACGCGGCGGTGCTGCTGAACAACAATCTGCAGCCGATCGGCACGCGTGTCTTTGGCCCGGTGACCCGTGAGCTGCGCAACGAGCGCTTCATGCGGATCATTTCCCTGGCGCCCGAAGTACTGTAGGCGAGGTCATCATGCGCAAGATTCGTACGGGCGACGAGGTCATCGTCATCGCCGGAAAAGACAAGGGGCGTCGTGGCCGGGTGTCCCGGGTGATCCCCGACAAGGACCGCGTTGTCGTCGAGAACGTCAACATGGTCAAGCGGCACACGCGCGGGAACCCGATGCAGGGCACCACCGGCGGGATTATCGAGAAAGAGGCACCGATCCACATCTCGAATGTGGCGATCTACAACCCCGAGACGGAGCAGGCCGATCGCGTCGGCGTCCGCTGGGAGGGGGATCGCAAGGTGCGTTATTTCAAGTCCAACCAGCAGCTGATTGACGCCTGAGGGGGCTGGAATGGCGACGTTGCGAAAGCTTTATCAGGAAGAGGTCACTCCGGCCCTGCAGGAGCGATTCGGGTACCAGAACGTGATGCAGGTGCCCCAGCTGCAGAAGATCGTGATCAACATGGGGCTGGGTGAGGCCACCAAGGATAAGAAGATCCTGGAGGCCGCGCAGGAGGACCTGGCCAAGATCAGCGGGCAGAAGCCGATCGTCACGCGGGCGCGCAAGTCCGTGGCGGGCTTCAAGATCCGTGAGGGCTGGCCGATCGGCTGCAAGGTCACGCTGCGCCGCGAGCGGATGTACGAGTTCCTCGAGCGCTTCATCCACGTGGCGGCCCCGCGGGTCCGCGACTTCCGTGGGTTCTCGCCGCGGTCGTTTGACGGGCGCGGTAACTACAACCTCGGTATCCGGGAGCAGCTGATCTTCCCGGAGATCGACTACGACGAAATCGATCGGGTGCGCGGCATGGACATCACGGTGTCCACCACCGCTCGCACCGACGCGGAAGGGAAGGCCCTGCTCGAAGGGTTCGGCTTCCCCTTCCGGACCTAACGTCCAGAGGAGCAGCGCAGATGGCCAAGAACTCCATGGTTGAGCGCGACCGAAAGCGCCGCAAGCTGGCACAGAAGTACGCTGCCAAGCGCGAGCGGCTCAAGGCGATTATCGACAGCCCTGAGTCGAGCGTCGAGGAGCGCTTCGAAGCGCAGCTCAAGCTACAGCAGATCCCGCGCAACGCCAGCCCCGTGCGCCAGCGTAACCGCTGCGCCAAGTCGGGCCGGCCGCGGGGGTATTACCGCAAGTTCGGGCTGGCCCGCAATGAGCTGCGTCGGGCGGCCATGAACGGCGAGATCCCGGGCCTGACCCTCTCGAGCTGGTAAGGGGATAGACGATGAGCATGACCGATCCCATTGCCGACATGCTGACCCGGGTACGGAACGCGCACCACGCCGAGAAGGCGGACGTGCGTATGCCGTCCTCGAAGCTCAAGCGGGCGATTGCCGCCGTCCTCCAAGAGGAGGGCTACATCGAGGGTTACCGCGAGGTCGGGGAAGAGAAAAAGCCGGTCCTGGAGGTCACGCTCCGGTACCACGAGGGTCAGCCGGCAATCCGCGAAATCCAGCGTTACAGCCGGCCGGGTCTGCGGGTCTACCGCGGTCGTGACGAGCTGCCGCGCGTGCGCAACGGGCTGGGCACCGCCATTATCTCCACGTCCAAGGGCGTGATGAGCGATGGTCAGGCCCGCGCGCAGGGGCACGGCGGCGAGGTACTCTGCTGGGTCTTCTAGACAGGACGGGCAATCATGTCGAGAGTCGCAAAGGCACCCGTGGAGGTCCCCTCCGGCGTGGAGGTGACGCTCCAGGGTAACGACATTCAGGTCAAGGGCCCCAAGGGCCAGATGGCGTGGCGCTGCCACCGCCTGGTTTCTCTGAATCAGGAGGACGGCACGCTCACCTTCGAGCCCCGGCAGCAGAGCACCCGCGCGGTGGCGCTGACCGGTACGACGCGGGCCCTGGTGAGCAACATGGTGATCGGCGTCAGCGAGGGATTCGAGCGTCGCCTCGAACTCAAGGGCGTCGGGTACCGGGCGCAGGTCCAGGGCAGCACCCTGCACCTCACGCTCGGGTTCTCGCACCCGGTGTACCACGAGATCCCCGAGGGCGTAACGATCGAGTGCCCCTCGCAGACGGAGGTCGTGGTCAAGGGCGCCGACAAGCAGCAGGTTGGCCAGGTGGCCGCCCAGATCCGAGGCTATCGCCCGCCGGAGCCCTACAAGGGCAAGGGTGTACGCTACGCCGACGAGCGGGTGGTCCTCAAAGAAGCCAAGAAGAAGTAGGCGGTGGGGACGAAGATGGACAAGAACACAGCACGCATGCGGCGCGCGCGCAAGAGCCGCGGGCGCATCCGCGACGCCGGTGCCTACCGGCTCTCGGTCCACCGCACGCCGCGCCATATCTACGCACAGGTGCAGCAGCCGGACGGCGCGAAGACCCTGGCGGCTGCTTCCACGGTGGAGCCCTCCCTGCGTCAGCGCAGCGAGGGGACCGGCAACGTGAGCGCCGCCCAAGAGGTGGGTCGGCTGATCGCCGAGCGCGCCAAGGCGGCCGGCGTCGAGCAGGTGGCATTCGATCGTGCCGGCTACCAGTACCACGGCCGCGTGCAGGCGCTGGCCGAGGCCGCGCGTGAAGCCGGACTGAAGTTTTAGGCTAGGGGCTAAGAAGCTATGGCGAACGGTGAACAAACCGGCGCGGACGGGCTCCGCGAAAAGCTGATCACGATCAACCGCGTGGCGAAGGTGGTCCAGGGCGGCCGCCAGTTCGGCTTCACGGCGCTGACCGTGGTCGGTGACGGCGAGGGGCGAGTCGGGTTCGGTTACGGCAAGGCCCGCGAGGTCCCCGCAGCGATCCAGAAGGCAATGGAGCGGGCGCGCGGCGGGATGCGCACCGTGCCGCTGGATGGCCCGACCCTGCGCTACCCGGTGACCCACTTCCACGGGTCGAGCAAGGTCTTCATGAAGCCGGCCTCGCCGGGTACCGGCATTATCGCCGGCGGCGCCATGCGCGCGGTCTTCGAGGTGCTCGGCGTGCAGGACGTGCTGGCCAAGTCGGTCGGCTCGCGCAACCCGATCAACGTGGTGCGCGCCACGGTCGACGGGCTGGCCTCGATGGACTCCCCCGAGGCAGTCGCTGCCCGGCGGGGCAAGAGTGTCGAAGAGATTACGGGCTGATCATGGCTAACCAGAAGAAGCTCCAGGTAACGCTGCGGCGCAGCGTCCACGGCCGGCTGCAGAAGCACCGCCAGTGCGTGCGCGGCCTCGGCCTGCGCCGGATGCACCAGACCGTCCTGGTCGACGACACCCCGGAGAATCGCGGAATGATCCGGAAGGTGTCCTATATGCTGGAAGTTCAGGAGGCGTAAATGCGGCTCAATCAACTGTTGCCGAGCCCGGGCAGCCGGCCGGAGGCCAAGCGCGCCGGACGCGGTGCGGGCAGCGGCCTGGGCAAGACGGCCGGTCGCGGTCACAAGGGTCAGCACAGCCGCAGTGGCGGCTTCCACAAGGTCGGCTTCGAAGGCGGCCAGATGCCGCTGCAGCGCCGGGTGCCGAAGTACGGCTTCTCCTCGCAGAAAAGCCTGCGTACCGCGGAGGTTCGCCTCCACGAGATCGCCCGCGTCGACGGTGATACGGTGGACCTTTCGGCGCTGCACAAGGCCGGCGTCGTGCGCAAGAACATGCGCTACGTCAAGGTTATCGCCTCGGGCACCATCGACCGCGCAGTGACCGTGCGTGGCGTCAAGGTGACCCAGGGCGCCCGCAAGGCGATCGAGGCGGCCGGCGGCCAAGTCGTCGAGGAGGGTTAAGTTGGGACGTCCAGGTGGTGCCGCAGGGGCCCTCGGTGGGATGGGACGTCTCACCGAGGTTCGTCAGCGTCTGCTTTTCGTACTGCTCGCGCTGATCATCTACCGCATCGGTACCCACATCACGATCCCGGGTATCGATCCGGCGGCGCTCGAGCAGATGGTCGAGCAGCAGCGCGGCACCATCCTGGAGATGTTCAACATGTTCGCCGGCGGGGCGTTGGAGCGACTCTCCATCTTCGCCCTCGGCGTCATGCCCTATATCTCGGCGGCGATCATCATGCAGCTGCTCACGGCGGTGGTGCCGTCGCTCGAGCGGCTGAAGAAGGAGGGGGAGGCCGGCCGGCGCAAGATCACGCAGTACACGCGCTACGGCACGCTCGGGCTGGCCACCTTCCAGGGCATCGGCATCAGTATCGCGCTGCAGGGGCAGGGTGTGGCCGCCATGCCCGGGCCGGCGTTTGTATTTATCTCCACGGTGACCCTGGCCACCGGCGTGATCTTCTTGATGTGGCTTGGTGAGCAGATCACCGAGCGGGGCATCGGCAACGGTATCTCGATCATCATCTTCGCCGGCATCGTCGCCGGCCTGCCCGGCGCGCTGGGTGGCACGCTCGAACTGCAGCGTACCGGCGAGCTGGGTACCGCGACGATCCTGCTGCTGCTGATCATGGCCGCGGCGGTGACCGCGTTCATTGTCTTCATCGAGCGGGGGCAGCGGCGGATCACCGTGCAGTACGCCAAGCGCCAGCAAGGGCGCAAGATGTACGCCGCGCAGCAGAGCCACCTGCCGCTGAAGCTGAACATGGCGGGCGTGATCCCGCCGATCTTCGCCTCGAGCATCATTCTCTTCCCGGCCACGGTCGGGCAGTGGTTCGGCGATGCCGAGGGGCTGGGCTTTATCGGCGACATCGCCGCGACGCTCTCGCCGGGGCAGCCGATCTATGTGGCGCTTTACGCCGCGGCGATCATCTTCTTCTGCTTCTTCTACACGGCGCTGGTGTTCAACTCGCGGGACACCGCCGACAACCTGAAGAAGTCGGGGGCGTTCATCCCCGGGATCCGTCCCGGCGAGCAGACCTCCCGGTACATCGATCAGGTGCAGAGCCGGCTCACTTTCGTCGGTGCGCTCTACATCACCGCCGTCTGCCTGATGCCGGAGTTCCTGATCCTGTACTGGAACGTGCCGTTCTACTTCGGCGGCACCTCGCTGCTGATCAGCGTCATCGTGGTCATGGACTTCATGGCGCAGCTGCAGTCGCACCTGGTCTCGCACCAGTACGAGCCGCTGATGAAGAAGGCCAACCTCAAGGGGCACACCCGGCCTGGCGGCGGGATGCTGCGCTGAATCGATAAAACTGGCTGCGGGGTGGCATCCGGGCGCGCGGACTGGTATCCTTTCGCGCCTTTGGGTCGCCCGTGAGCGGCCGCGCTCGGAGTATTGGAGAGACGACCATGAAAGTCAGGGCATCGGTCAAGCGGATTTGCCGCAACTGCAAGATCGTGAAGCGGCGCGGGACCGTGCGGGTCATCTGCACGGAGGCGCGGCACAAGCAACGCCAGGGCTGAATCCGGACCGGCGAGCACCGGCGGATCGACCCGGCACCCAACAAGCGCGAATCACGGGAGAGTTGGCCCCATGGCCCGAATTGCAGGAATCAACATACCGACACACAAGCACGCGTGGGTCGCGCTGACCTCGATCTACGGGATCGGCCGCACGCGTGCCCTGAGCATCTGTGAGGCGGCCGGCGTGCCGCATGACCGGCGCGTCCGCGATCTCAATGACGCCGAGGTCGAGGCGCTGCGGCAGGAAGTCGGCAACTACGTTATCGAGGGCGATCTGCGCCGCTCGGTGGCGATGGACATCAAGCGCCTGATGGACCTCGGCTGTTACCGGGGCATGCGGCACCGCCGCGGCCTGCCGGTGCGTGGGCAGCAGACGCAGACCAACGCGCGTACGCGCAAGGGTCCGCGTCGGGGCCCCGCCAGCCGCTGATCGGGTAGGCAACATTCAACGCGTGGGCCGGATCGGCACCGCGTTCGGAGCGAACACGGGAACAGAGACCTATGGCGAAGGCATCCAGCCGCGGTGGCGGCAAGAAGAAAGTCAAGCGCACAGTCAGTGATGGTGTCGCGCACATCAACGCGACCTTCAACAACACGCTGATCACCATCACCGACCGGCAGGGCAACGCGTTGTCCTGGGCGAGCGCCGGCGGCAGCGGCTTCAAGGGGTCGCGCAAGAGCACGCCCTTCGCTGCCCAGGTGGCGTCGGAGACCGCCGCGCGTGCCGCGCAGGATTACGGTCTCAAGAACCTGGAGGTTCGCGTCAAGGGGCCTGGCCCCGGGCGCGAGTCCGCCGTGCGTGCGCTCAACGCGGTCGGGTACCGGATCACCAACATTTCCGACGTCTCGCCCATCCCGCACAACGGTTGCCGGCCGCCCAAGAAGCGGCGGGTCTGAGGAGGAAGCGCTCGCCATGGCGAAGTATATTGGTCCCAAGTGCAAACTGGCGCGCCGCGAGAAAACCGACCTGTTCCTGAAGAGCGGCGTCCGGTCCATCGACACCAAGTGCAAGCTCGAGCAGCCACCGGGGCAGCACGGGCAGCGCCGCGGCGGCCGCATGTCCGACTACGGCCTTCAGCTGCGTGAGAAGCAGAAGGTCCGTCGCATGTACGGCATCATGGAGCGGCAGTTCCGCAACTACTACAAGGAAGCCGCCCGCCGTAAGGACGCCACCGGCACCGCGCTGCTGCAGCTGCTCGAGAGCCGCCTGGACAACGTCTGCTACCGGATGGGTTTTGGCAGCACCCGCGCGGAGGCGCGGCAGCTGGTCAATCACCGCGGCATCCTGGTCAACGGCCGGGTGGTTAACATCCCGTCGTACCAGGTCAAGCCGGGCGACACCGTCTCCGTCAAGGAGAAGGCCAAGAGCCAGCTGCGCATTCAGGCCGCCCTCGAGCTGGCGCAGCAGAACGGCTGGGCGCCCTGGGTCGACGTCGACGCCACCAAGATGGAAGGCGTCTTCAAGCAGGCCCCGGACCGCGCCGATCTGTCTCAGGAAATCAACGAATCGCTGATCGTCGAGCTGTACTCGAAGTAACAGCCGCAACTGCAAGGTGTCGTCCATGAAGGGGTACCTGAAGGACTTTCTCAAGCCGCGCTCGGTCGAGATCGAGCCGCTCTCGGACAACCGTGCCAAGGTCGTCCTGGAGCCGCTGGAGCGGGGCTTTGGCCACACGCTGGGCAACGCCCTGCGGCGGCTGCTGCTCTCGTCGATGCCCGGGACCGCGGTCACCGAGGTGGAGATCGAGGGCGTCCAGCACGAGTACACGGCGGTCGAGGGCATCCACGAAGACACCGTGGATATCCTGCTCAACCTCAAGGATCTCGCCGTGCGGCTCAACGAGCGCGACTCGGTGACGCTCAGCGTCGAGAAGCAGGGGCCAGGCGCCGTGACGGCGGCGGACATCGCCACCGACCACGACGTGGAGATCAAGAACCCGGATCTTCACATCGCTACGATCACGCACGAGCAGCCGTTCAAGGCGTCGCTGAAGATCGAGCGGGGGCGTGGCTACCTGCCGGTCACCGCGCGCGAAGAAGAGGACACCCGCACCATCGGCCACCTGGCCCTGGATGCGAGCTTCAGCCCGGTGCGCCGCGTCTCGTACGCGGTCGAGAGTGCGCGTGTCGAGCAGCGTACCGACCTCGACAAGCTGGTCCTCGATGTCGAGACCAACGGCGTGGTCACGCCCGAGGAGGCGGTCAAGTTCGCCGCCAGCCTGCTGCGTGATCAGCTTTCGGTCTTCATCGACCTCGAAGGCGGGCTGCTGGAGGCCGGCGAAGAGCAGGAGGAGCCGGAGATCGATCCCGTCCTGCTGCGCCCGATCGACGACCTGGAGCTCACCGTCCGCTCGGCCAACTGCCTCAAGGCGGAGAGCATCCACTACGTCGGCGACCTGGTCCAGCGCACCGAGGTTGAGCTGCTCAAGACGCCGAACCTCGGCAAGAAGTCGCTCAACGAGATCAAGGACACCCTGGCCGAGCACGGGCTGTCGCTGGGCATGCAACTCGATAACTGGCCGCCGCCGTCCCTCGGGGACCGCGCCCGTATCGCCGGCTAAACTGTCAAAGGATCAACGTCATGCGCCATCGTAAAGCCGGACGTCACCTCAACCGTGACAACTCGCACCGCAAGGCGATGTTCAAAAACCTCGCCGCCGCGCTCTTCCGCGAGGAAGAGATCCGCACCACCGTGCCCAAGGCGAAGGAGCTGCGGCGTGTCGCCGAGCCGCTGATCACCCTGGCCAAGGAAGACACCACGGCGAACCGCCGTCTGGCCTTTGCACGGCTGCGCGACAAGGAGATGGTCACCAAGCTCTTCGAGGAGCTGGGGCCGCACTTCAAGGAGCGCCCGGGCGGCTACATGCGCATCCTGCGCTGTGGCTTCCGCAAGGGCGACGGCGCGCCGATGGCCCTCGTCCAACTCGTCGACCGGGAAGAGGCGATCGCCGCCCGGCGTGAGTCGGAAGAGGACGCCGAGGAAACGGCCGAGGCGTAACGCCTTGCGCACCGGGGTGAACCAGCGTGCTCGCCCCGGTGCCGTCTTCCTGTTCACGGATTACACCCACCTCGGGCCCTATGTGGGCCACCTCCATGCACGGCTGCGCCAGGCCTTCGACTCGGCCCCCGAGGTCGTTGACCTGATGCACGACGCTCCGGCTTTCCGCCCGGACTGTGCCGCCTACCTGCTTGCCGCCAACCTCAAGTACCTGCCACCGGACGCGGTGGTGCTAGCCGTGGTCGACCCCGGTGTCGGCACGGAGCGCGGCGGGCTGGCCCTGCGCGCCGACGGACGCTGGCTGATCGGTCCGGACAACGGGCTGTTCGCTGTCGCGGCGCGCGACTTCGCGGATGTCCAAGCGTACTGCCTGCCGCCGCCACCGCCGGGCACCCCGGCGACGTTCCACGGCCGCGACGTTTTCGCCGATGCCGCCGCCGAGGTGGCGGTTACGGACCGGCCGCCGCGTGGGTCGGAGGCGGTGGAGACCTGGGTCGGCCACAGGTGGCCGCGGGACTGGGACGCCCTGATCTACACCGACGGCTTCGGTAATCTGATCAGTGGCCGGCGTGGCGAGACCGCGCCGGACCAGGCGGAGCTCGTTGTCGGCGGCGAGCGCCTGGCGCGGGCGGCGAAGTTCGCTGACGTCCCCGCAGGCACGGCCTTCTGGTACGTCAACGCGCTGGGCCTGGTCGAAGTGGCGGTGAACAGCGGCTCCGCGGCGCAGCGCCTGGCCCAGGGGCCCGGGGCGGTGCTGGACTGGCGGGCGCGCGGCTAGCCTCTGCTACAATCGGCCCCCCGGCCCGGGTCGGCAGGCAGGGCCCGGCGGGCATTACAACGGATCGAGGAGAGAGCCATGAAGACACCCGTGCGAGTCGCGGTGACCGGGGCGGCCGGCCAGATCGGCTACAGCCTGCTCTTTCGCATCGCCGCCGGCGAGATGCTCGGCAAGGATCAGCCGGTGATCCTCCAGCTGCTTGAGATCCCGCAGGCCCAAGAGGCGCTGCAGGGCACCGTGATGGAGCTCGAGGACTGCGCCTTCCCGCTGGTCGCCGGCATCGTCGCCACCGACAGCGCCGAGGAGGCCTTTCGCGAGGCCGACTACGTCCTGCTCGTCGGCGCCAAGCCCCGCGGCCCCGGCATGGAGCGCAAGGATCTGCTCGAGGCCAACGCGGCGATCTTCTCGGCCCAGGGTCAGGCGCTGAACGCCGTGGCCAAGCGCGACGTGAAGGTCCTCGCGGTGGGCAACCCGGCCAACACCAACGCGCTGATCACCCAGCGCAACGCGCCGGATCTTGACCCGCGCAACTTCACGGCCATGACCCGCCTCGACCACAACCGCGCGCTGGCGCAGCTCGCCAACAAGGTTGGCTGCCATTCCACGGAGATCCACGGCCTGGCCGTGTGGGGCAACCACTCGGCGACGCAGTACCCGGATATCAGCCACTGCACCATCCAGGGGACTCCGGCCGGCGAGCAGGTTGATCACGCCTGGGTGAAGGACACGTTCATCCCCACCGTGCAGCAGCGCGGCGCGGCGATCATCAAGGCTCGCGGGGCCTCCAGCGCCGCCTCCGCTGCCAGTGCCGCCATCGACCACATGCGCGAGTGGGCGCTGGGCACGCCCGAGGGCGAGTGGACGAGCATGGCCGTGCCCTCCGATGGCAGTTACGGCATCGAGCCCGGGCTCATCTACTCCTTCCCGGTGACCTGTCGGAGCGGGGACTACGAGATCGTGCAGGGGCTGTCCGTGGACGAGTTCAGCCGCGCACGCATGGACGAGACCGCCGCCGAGCTCGCCGAGGAGCGCGACGCGGTGGCGCATCTGCTGCCCTGAGCGGAAGCGGACGGCAACGCCCCCGGGGAGGGCCGCCATGGAACGCAACCAGGAGACTTGGCAGGTCGCCGTGATGCCCGGCGACGGGATTGGCCCGGAGGTCATGGCCGCCACCCGCCACGCCCTGGAGGCCCTCCCCGGGCCCCGGTTGGCGCTGACCGAGCTAGGCTGGCCCGCCCACGCCTGGCACCGCGCTCACGGTGAGATGATGCCCGCCGACTGGCGCGAGCAACTGGTCGGCTACGACGCATTGCTCCTCGGCGCCCTCGGGGACCCCGGGCCTGCCGACGATCCGGGGCGCTACCTGCTGCCCGATGGCGTCTCGCTGGCGCCGCTGCTGCAGCTGCGCAAGGGGCTCGATCTTTGGGCCTGTGAGCGCCCGGCGGTGCCCATGGCCGGCGCCCCCATGCCCCTGTCCGACCCGCGCGCCCTGCACACCGATCTGCTCGTCATCCGCGAGAACAGCGAAGGCGAATACGTCGACCAGGGCGGCCGGCTGGCCGCCGGCACCCCCCGCGAGACCGCCACCCAGCTCGAGGTCTTCACCCGCGCCGGTACCGAGCGCATCATCCGCCACGCCTTCGAGCGGGCCACCCGGCGGGCCGAGGAGCGCCGTCAGGGGCTGCGCGCGCCGCGCTATGCGGCCGGTGACGGCGGTGCGGACGCCGCCGTTTGCGTGGTCACCAAACGCAACGCCGTCCAATACGCCGGCGAGCTCTGGAGCGAGGTCTTCGCCGAGGTCGCCGCCGACTACCCGGGGATCGCCACCCACCACGAGCTCATCGACGCCTGCTGCATGAAGTTTGTCAGCCAGCCGTGGCAGTTCGACGTGGTGGTGGCCAGCAACCTCCACGGCGACATCCTCACCGACCTAGCCGCAGTGCTCGCCGGCGGCATGGGGGTCGCCCCGTCGGCCAACCTCAACCCCGCCGACCGCAGCGTGCCGCCGCTCTTCGAGCCTACCCACGGCAGCGCCCCGGACATCGCCGGTGGCGACCGCGCCCACCCGGCGGCCATGCTGCTGACCGCCGCCGCTATGCTGGAATGGATGGGCGAGGTCGATCCGCAGGCTGCCCGTGCCGCCGTGCAGCTCCACCGCGCCGTGGCCGACGACATCGCCGAGCACGGCATGAGCGGGCGCGGCTGCGCCGACGTCGGCCGCGCCGTGGCGCAACGCATCCGGACGGCCGGAGCGCCGTCCGCGTAGACGGAGGCTGAGCCCATGCGACTGCACTTCCACGGGGCCACCCGCGAGGTGACCGGTTCCTGCATGCTGCTCGAGGTCGGGGAGTACCGCGTGCTCATCGACTGCGGCCTGATCCAGGGCGGGGGCAAGCAGGAGGCCCGCAACCGAGCGCCGTTCCCCTTCGATCCGGGCAGCCTCGACGCCGTGATCCTCACCCACGCCCATCTGGATCACAGCGGTCGCCTGCCGTTGCTACGAGCCGCCGGCTACCAGGGGCCGATCCACACCCACAGCGCCGGGGCCGCGCTGGTGGACATCCTCCTGCGCGACGCCGCCTTCCTCGCCGAGCGCGACGCCGCCATCGAGAACAAGAAACGCCGCCGCCGCCACGACGAGCCGGTGGAGCCTACCTACACCGTCGCCGATGCCGAGCAGGCCATCGACGCCCTGGTCGGCCACGCCTACGACGAACCGTGGCAGCCGGTCCCAGGCGTCACCGTCCGCCTGCGCGATGCCGGGCACATCCTCGGTTCGGCCATCGTCGAGATGTGGCTCGAGGCCGGCGGTGAGCGCCGCAAGGTGGTCTTCTCCGGGGATCTGGGCCACGCCGGGGCGCCGATCCTCCGCGACCCGGCACAGGTCGGCGACGCCGACCTGCTGGTCATGGAGAGCACCTACGGCGACCGCGACCACCGCTCCTGGGAGGAGACCTGGGCCGAACTCGGCGAGATCATCCGCAATGCCCGCGCCTCCCGCGGCAACATCCTGGTGCCGGCGTTTGCCGTCGGGCGCACCCAGGAGCTGCTCTACATCCTCGCCCGGCACTACGAGGAGTGGGAACTGGGCGACTGGAGCGTCTTCCTCGATAGCCCCATGGCCATCGAGGCCACCAAGGTCTACGCCCGCTTCCCGGAGCTCTACGACGCCGAGACCGCCGCCTTCTACGCCGAGCCGGACAACCACCGCTTCCAGCTGCCCAACCTGCGCCTGACCCCGCAGGCCGAGGACTCCATGGCCATCAACCGGGTCCAGTCCGGGGCGATGATCATCGCCGGCTCAGGGATGTGCAACGGCGGGCGCATCCGCCACCACTTCAAGCACAACCTGTGGCGGCGCAACTGCAACGTGATCATGGTCGGCTTCCAGGCCCAGGGCACGCCCGGGCGCGCGCTGGTCGACGGCGCCAGTGAGCTGACCCTGTGGGGCGAACCGGTGCGCGTCGGCGCCACCGTGCACACCGTCGGCGGGCTTTCCGCCCACGCCGGGCGCTCGGAGCTGATCGCCTGGGCCGAGCACTTCGCCAATGGGCCGCGGGTGGCCCTGGTTCACGGCGAGTCCGGCGCCATGGACAGCCTCGCCGAGGCCCTGCGCAGCCGCGACTTTGGCGTCGAGACTCCCGAAGAGGGCGCGCACATCGACCTGCTTCAGCTGCCGGGGCGCAGCGCGGAACCGCCCGCGGCGTACTAATTTGGTCCACAGGGGGCCGCCGCTGCGGCGGCCCTGCAGTCAACGGCCGGGAACGGCCGAGCGGAGGACACGCACCATGAGCGACGCGCACAAGACCGGAGCCATCTCCCCGCTGCTCAAGCAGTCCAGCCAGGTCGTCGCCGAGCGCGGCGAGGGTGCCTACATCATCGGCACCGACGGGCGCTGCTACCTCGACTTCACCTCGGGCATCGGTGTGACCGCCACCGGACACTGCCACCCCAAGGTGGTCGAAGCGGCCCAGCGCCAGGCCGCCACCCTGGTCCACGGCCAGTACGCCATCGTCCGCCACCCGCCTATGGTCCGTCTTGCCGAGCGCCTGGGCGAGATCATGCCCGGCGCGATCGACCGTATCTCCTTCTCCAATGCTGGCACCGAGGCGTGCGAGACCGCCCTGCGCCTGGCCCGCCAGGCCACCGGCCGGCCCAACATCATCGTCTTCCAGGGCGGCTTCCATGGACGTACCATGGGCTCGCTTTCGATGACCTCCTCGAGCGTGGGCCTGCGCGCCGGCGTGCAGCCGATGATGGGCGGCACGGTGTTCGCGCCGTTCCCGAATGCCCGGCGCTACGGCTGGGACGACGAGGAGACCGCCGAGTTCTGCCTGCGTGAGCTCGACCACATCCTGGCCACGCAGTCGAGCCCGGCGGAGTCGGCGGCCTTCTTCGTCGAGCCCATCCAGGGCGAGGCCGGCTACATCCCGGCCGGGCGGACCTTCATGCAGGGGCTGCGTGAGCGGGCCGATCGCCACGGTATGCTGCTCATCGCCGATGAGGTGCAGAGCGGCTACGGGCGCAGCGGGGCCTTCTGGGCCCACAGCCACTTCGACGTGGAGCCCGACGTGGTGGTCACGGCCAAGGGGCTGGCCAGTGGATTCCCGCTCTCGGCCGTGGCCGCGCCGGAAGCGATCATGGAGCGCGGCTGGCCGGCCTCCCAGGGCGGCACCTACGGCGGCAACGCGGTCGCCTGCGCCGCAGCGCTGGCGACGCTGGAGGTCATCGAGGAAGAGGGCTTGGTGGAGAACGCCCGCGAGCAGGGTGCGCATCTGCGCCGCCGGCTCGACGCCCTGTGTGCCGAGGAGCCGGCCATCGCCCACGTCCAGGGCATGGGCCTGATGCACGGCACCGAGCTGGTGGACGAGCAGGGGCGCCCGGATGGTGATCGCGCCGCGCGGGTACTCAAGGCCATGGAAGAGCGTGACGTGCTGATGATCCGCTGCGGGCCGCAGGGGCAGATCGTGCGCTGGCTGCCGCCGCTGATCGTCACCCGCGAGGAGGTCGACCGGGCGGTGGACACCTTTGCGGAGGCGCTGCGCGCCACGGCCTGAGCCGGTGCGATGGCGATACCCGAACCGATTTCCTGGAGGTGAGCGGAGTCATGGATCTCTCTTCGATCCGCAACGCGTACCGGCGCTACGCGCGGTACTACGACGGCTTTTTCGGGCGCATCTTCGCGCCGGGGCGCAAGTTCACGATGCAGTATCTCAACGCCGAGCCGGACCGGCGCATCCTCGAGGTGGGGGTCGGGACGGGGATCTCGCTGCCGGAGTACCGGCGGGATGTCTCCATCGTCGGCGTCGATGTCAGCCCGGATATGCTCGATATCGCCCATCGCCGGGTGGCAGAGCAGGGGCTGGAGCACGTGGAGTCGCTCCACGAGATGGATGCCGAGGCGCTGGATTTCCCGGACGATTCGTTCGATGTGGTGGTGGCGATGTACGTCGCCTCGGTAGTGCCGAACCCGGATCGATTGGTGGATGAGTGCCGTCGGGTCTGCCGGCCCGGGGGCGAGATCTTCATCATCAATCACTTCGCCTCGCAGCATCCGGTGGTTCGTGGGTTCGAGAAGACGATTCGGCCGTTGTCGAAGCTGCTCGGGTTCCGCACGGACATGGAGCTGGATGATCTGCCGCAGCGCCCGGGCTTTGAGTGCCTCGGGGTGCATCCGGCGTACTTCTTCGGGTACTGGAAGCTGGTCCATTACCGCAATGGTTCGTCGGCGGAGTCGGCGCCGGTGGAGGAGCCGGAGGAGGAGCTGGCGACCGCCAGTTGAGCTACGGCCGCTACCCGGTCAGGAGGTCCCGGTCGGGAGGCCGGTCCGCGGTGGCGGCCGGAGATCGCGCCCCGCCTGTCGGCGGGGTCCCCTGCGCGCCTCGATCCGGCGAGGCCGCTCGCAATGCGCGGCTGCGCCGCGCTGACGCTCGCTGAGCAGCGCGAACCGGGAAAGGTTCGCGCTGCCCCCTCGCCGGCTCTGCGGTGCTCGGCGCGCTCTAAAGGCCGCCACCGGGGGACCGGCCAACCGACCTCAGCAGCCCCCAAAAACGCCCCGACGCGCCATGGTCGACGCGCACCCGCTCGCGCTATGCTTGCAACATGGCCACTTACTGGCGCGTACAGCAGACGCAGAGCGAGAAATTCCCGTACCGGATCACCCTGGAGAGCGATCACGACGGGATCATCCTCGCCCTGCGCGCCAAGGATCGCTGGCCGGGCCCGCAGGGGCACGTCTTCTGCCTGCGTGAGCAGGACCCGCCGGAGGAGACCCCCGAGGAGCTCGAGCACGTCCCCGTGGTTTCGCTCAATCGCTTCGGCAAGAAGCTCGCGCTGGTGCTCGACCGGCAGAAGCGCCGGCGCTGCGACTTCCTGTTCCTGACCAAGCCGTACAAGAACAAGCCCGGGCACTACGAACAGATCTTCTTCCGCACCCAGGGCGCCGTCCGGGCCCACAAGACCCGCGGCCGAACCCAGCTCTTCGGCGATTATCCGATCACCGCCCTGATCGACCGCGCCGAGCGTTACCCGTGGCGCTTTCCGGGTGCCGAAACGCGACGCGAGAGCCTCCCGGCCGGCGACTACGCGCTGGAGAGTGACGGGCAGATCCAGGCCGTGGTCGAGCGCAAGACCTTCGACAACCTCCTGACCGACTTCGGCCAGATCCAGATCCTTCACCAGCAGCTGGCGGAACTGGCGACCTATCCCCATCCCGCACTGGTGGTCGAAGCCACCTACGGCGACTTCCTCGACCCGCAGCGGGTCGCCCCCTGGTCAGCCGCCCATACAGCCCGGGTCGTGGCCGAGATCCAGGCCCTGCACCCGAAACTGCCCGTGGTCTTCGCGGGCAACCGCAAACAGGCCAACGAGTGGTGCCACGGCCTCTTCCGAGCCGTTGCCACACGCCTGGCGGACCCGGCTCCGCCCGCGGTCGCCGAAGCCTACGGCCGCTACCAAAGCGGTGCCGGCGGGCGCGGCGGCTGGGCCCTGGCGGTGCGCCGCGAAGTCCTCCATGAAATGCCCGAGCGCTTCACCATGGCCATGCTGCGCCAGCGCTTCCCGGACCACCAGCCGCAGCAATTGCGCACCATCCTCCACCGCCTCCGCGAAGAAGGCCGCCTTCAGCGGGAGGGCCAAGGCCGCGCGACCGAGTGGGTGCGGGTCGAGCCGTAAGCGACGACGCTCAAGCAGTTGGCTGCACGGGAGTGTCTTTGATCAGTCGAATGCGGCAACCACGGGGGAAGGATCGGGTGGCGGGGGGCCGGAGACGGCCTTTAGAGCGCGCCGAGCACCGCAGAGCCGGCGAGGGGGCAGCGCGAACCTTTCCCGGTTCGCGCTGCTCAGCGAGCGTCAGCGCGGCGCAGCCGCGCATTGCGAGCGGCCTCGCCGGATCGAGGCGCGCAGGGGACCCCGCTGACAAGCGGGGCGCGATCTCAGGCCGTCCCCGGCCCCCCGCCACCCGATCCACGGCACCCGCCGGTTAACGCGCCGCCCCACGATCGGACTCCAACCGCCAACCGAGCCACCCCACGATCGAGCCCCGACCCTAAAGACGCCCCAAAACCTCCCCCATCCGCACCGATTGCCCCGACACCAGACCATCGGCCCAACGCACCGCCCCCCGCGGCAACACCAGAATCACCGTCGAACCCAGATTGAACCGCCCCAACTCCTCACCGCGATCCAAAAACACCCCGGCACCCGGCGCGTAATCCCGACTCAACCCCGACGCATCCGCCACCGCCCCCCCCCAGACCGTCTCAATACTGCCCACATTCACCGCCCCCACCGGGACCACCGCCACCGGCCCCACCGCCGTCTCCCAGAGCGTCACATGCCGCTCATTGCGCAGGAACAGCCCGCGGATGGCGCGCACCGCACAGGGGGCAACCGTCAGCAGGCGCCCCGGCACATGCCGCTCGGCACACAGACGCCCGGCCAGCGGCGCATGAAAGCGGTGATAATCCCGCGGCGACAGATAAATCGTCACGAACGCCCCATCGCGCAGCGGCGTGGCATCCAGCCCGCCAAGCAGCGTACTCAGGGGGTACTCGATCCCCTTGGCCTGGATCAGCTGCTCGCCGCGCAGATGCCCCACCGCGCTCACCGTCCCGTCGCAGGGGCTGACCAGCGCCTGCGGATCCTCGGGCAGCGGCCGCGCCCCCGGGCGCAGCGCCCGGGTGAAGAGGGCATTGAAGGTGGGGTAGGCACACGGGTCGGCGTGCTCGGCCTCGCTCAGATCCAGCCCGTAGCGCTGGACCAGGAAGCGATTCAGGCGGTTCTTCAGCCAGGGGCGCGGGGAGCGCGCCACATGCCAGGTCACCCGGGAGAGCAGCCGCGTGGGCAGCAACCGGTGCCCGAAGGCGCGGACCCGGTCGGCAAGATGGGCGGCGGGCTCGGCGCTCATTCGCGGACCCGCTCGCGGACGCTCTCTAGCAGGTTGCGCAGGAAACCGCCGCGTTCGCGCTCCATCAGCCGGAACAGATCCCGAGCGATCAGCTCCGGGTGGTGCGGGGGCATCAGCAGCGCCACCAGCTTGCCGCGGGGGTTGATCACCAGCAGCGCTCCCTCCGGCTGGATGTGGAAGCCGTCGTCCACGTTGCCGCCGTTGGGCGCCATGTAGCGCACCCCGACGCTGCCGGCAAGCTCGCGGACCCGCGCCACCGGTCCACTGATGCCGTGGAACGCGGCCGGATAGCGGCCCACGTAGTCGGCCAGCTCGTCCGGGCCGTCATCGGGATTGACGCTGACCAGCGCCACCTGCAGCCGCGCGCTCATCCGCGTGTGCGCCAGCTGCTCGCGGGCGCTGTGCAGCAGCGCCAGGTTCTCCCAGGTGGTCGGGGATTCGGTGTGCCCGAAGGTCAGCACCGTCCACTTGCCGTGGAGGTCGGTGGACGAAAAGCGCTTCCCGTCCTGGTCTTCGAGCACGAAATCGGCGATGGGCCGGCCATCCTCCAGGTAGGTGCCCTGGATGTCCGGCACCCCCGGATCCGGGCGCAGGGCGGTGGCGGCGAGGCCGACGCCGATCACCGCCGCCAGCACCGAGAGGACGGCCAGCAGGGCCCCGAGCAGGGGCCGGGTGGTTCGTTGCGGACGGTTTGCCGGCATGGGCGCTCCCGGATCCAACATCGCAAGCCGTTCCAGCGCGCGACAGCGCGTGCATCGATCGCTGGGCAGTGGCACCGTAACCGGCCATCATAACCGAAGCGCAAACGCCAAGGGAGGAACACCGTGGAGCCCATCGACCACGCCCCGGAGGGTCTCGAGACCCTGCGCGACATCGTCCGCTACGCCGCCAGCCGCTTCAACGAGGCCGGGCTGGTCTACGGCCACGGCACCGACAACGCTATCGACGAGGCCGCTGCGCTGGCCCTGCACGCGCTGCACCTCCCGGCGGACCTGCCCGACCTCTACTGGGGCGCGCGCCTGACCCGCGGCGAGCGCGAGGCGGTCATGGCCCGGGTGCGTCGGCGCATCCAGGAGCGCCTGCCGCTGCCCTACATCACCCACGAGACCTTCTTTGCCGGATTGCCGTTCTACATCGACCAGCGCGTGCTGGTGCCCCGCTCGCCGATTGCCGAACTCGTCGAGCGCGGCTTTCAGCCCTGGCTGGATCCGGACGCCGTCGAGCGCGTGCTGGAGATCGGCACCGGCTCCGGGTGCATCGCCGTCGCCTGCGCCTACGCCTTCCCCGGCGCCGCCATCGACGCCACCGACATCGACGCCGACGCCCTCGAGGTGGCCGCGGTCAACGTCCACCGCCACGACCTGGACGAGCGCGTCGCCCTGATCCAGTCCGACGTCTACGAAGGCCTGCCGCAGCAGCGTTACCAGCTCATCGTCACCAACCCCCCCTACGTGGATGCCCCGGCCATGGCCGCGCTGCCAGCCGAATACCGCCACGAGCCGCACCACGCCCTGGCCGCCGGCGAGGACGGCCTCGACGTGGTTCGCCGCATCCTCAGCGGTGCCCCGGATCGGCTCACCGAAGACGGCCTGCTAGTGATCGAGGTGGGCGACTCCGAGGAAGCCGTTGCCGAGGCCTTCGGCCACCTGCCGCTGACCTGGGTGGAGCTCGAGCGCGGCGGCTTCGGTGTCTTCCTGATCAACGCCACGCAGTTGCGCGAGGCCCGGGACGCGGGTGCGCTATAGTCGAGGAGGTCCGACAACGGAACCACGGATCCGGAGCGACGATCCGGGCGGCGGCAGCCCGGCAGGGGAGGAAAGATGCAGGGCAGACAGGTCTGGCGATGGCTGATTCCGGTGGCGCTGTTGGCGCTGGGCGTGTCCGGCTGCGGCGTCAACCCGGTCACCGGTGAGCGGGAGTTCCGGCTGATCTCCGAGAGCGAGGAGATCGCCATGGGCGAGCAGCACTACGAGCCCACCCTCCAGAGCATGGGCGGTCGCTACAACGCCGACTCGGAGCTGGTCGCCTACGTCGACGAGGTCGGCCAGCGTGTCGCCGCCGAGAGCCACCGCCCCGGGTTGCCCTATGAGTTTGTCGTCCTCAACGACGGTACCCCCAACGCCTGGGCCCTGCCCGGCGGCAAGATCGCCATCAACCGCGGCCTGCTTACCGAAATGGAGAATGAGGCCGAGCTGGCCGCCGTGCTTGGCCACGAGATCGTCCATTCCGCCGCCCGTCACGGTGCCCAGCGCGTCGAGCGCGGCATGATCATGCAGGCCGGCGTCGCCGCCGTCGGCCTGGCCACCCAGGACCACGATTTCTCCGGACTGCTGGTCGCCGGGGCCAGCGTCGGCGTGGGGCTGATCAGCCAGCGCTACTCCCGCGAGGCCGAGCTCGAGGCGGATTACTACGGCACCCGCTACATGGCCAAGGCCGGCTACGACCCCGAGGCCGCCGTCACCCTGCAGGAGAAGTTCGTGCGCCTGGCCGGCGACCGGGAGCCCTCCTGGCTTGAGGGGCTCTTTGCGAGCCATCCGCCGTCCCGGGAGCGCGTGACGGCCAACCGCGAGACCGCCCGCGCCCTGCGCGAGGAGCTCGGCGGCGAGGACTGGACCCTGGGTGGGGAGCGCTACGCCCAGCACATCCGCGTGCTCGAGGAGAACAGCGAGGCCTACGCCCGGCACGACGAGGCGCAGCAGGCCCTGCGTGCCAAAGAGCCCCGCCGGGCCCTGGAGCTGGCCGACGCCGCCATCGACGCCTTCACCGAGGAGGCCGCCTTCCACGCCGTGCGCGGTCAGGCCCTGGCCCGGCTCGGTGAGAAGGATCAGGCCATCACCGCCTTCGACGCCGCCATCGAGCGCAACGACGGCTTCTTCAGCTACCACCTCGACCGCGGCCTGCTGCACCGGGCCCGCGGCGACGACGAGCGCGCCCGCGAGGATCTGGTCCGCTCGGCCCGCCTGCTGCCCACCGCACCGGCCCACTTGGCGCTTGGAGAGATGGCCGAGGCCGACGGCGCCCGCGACGCCGCCATCGCCAACTACGAGAAGGCGGCCAGCGCCGAAGGCTTCTACGGCGAGCGCGCCCGAGAGGCCCTCAGCCGCCTACAGGACGGCTGAGCCGGCCGCCGGGGCAGGGCAGCGGGATCTTAGATCTCGAACTCGTCGATCCCGCCGCGCACCTCGTTAAGCAGGAACAGGATGTTCTCCTTGATCTCGTCCTGCGCATCACGGTAGGCGTTCATCGCCTGCGTATCGTCGTCGGCGCCGGCCTGCGCCGGGTCGTTGGTCGGCCAGTGGCGGTGTTCCACACCCTTGGGCAGCTCCGGGCAGGCCTCCTGCGCCTCCTCGGAGAGGGTGATCACCATGTCCACCTGCTCGAGCACCGCCGGGTCCAGCGCCTTCGGCGCCTTGGACGAGATGTCCGTCCAGTCCTCGCTCATCACCTTGGCCGCCCGCGGGTCGAGCTCCTGCGCCGGCGCGATCCCCGCCGAGCAGGGCTCGATCAGATGGCCGGCGAGGTTCTCGGCAAAGCCCTCGGCCATCTGCGAGCGGCAGGCGTTGCTGTTGGACAGGAAGAGTACACGGGTCTTGTTGCTCATTGCCTTGATCCAGACGGTTGCCTACGTGTGACGCGCAGTCTACCCGGCCGGCGGTGTCCGGGTCAGCCTCGGATCGGCGGCTGATTGATGACAGATATGCAGACTGTAAGGAAGTTTCGCCCCATCCGGCCGTCGCTGAACTCCCCAACGTAAGCCCGCTCCTGATATGCTCCGGGCCCTATGAAACTCTATTCCGCGAAGAGCACGTTCCAGCACGATGAAGCGCACGCCGTGGGGGTCCTGGTCGCCAACCTGGGCACCCCGGACGAGCCGACGGAACCGGCCCTGCGCCGCTATCTGCGCCAGTTTCTCTCGGATCCGCGGGTCATTGAGATCCCGCGCTGGCGCTGGTGGCCGATCCTCTACGGCATCGTGCTGCGCACCCGCCCCAAGAAGTCCGCGGCCGCCTACAGCGAGGTGTGGGAGGAGGACGGCTCGCCGCTGCTGAGCATCGGTCAGCGCCAGGCGGCCGGCATCCGCCAGCGCCTGCAGGCGATGAACGATCGCGGCCCCTTCGTCGTGGAGCTGGGCATGCGCTACGGCAACCCGTCCATCCCGGCGGCCCTGCGCCGGCTGCGCGAGTCCGGGGCGCGGCGGATCCTGGTACTGCCGCTCTACCCGCAGTACTCCGCCTCCACCACCGGCTCCACCTTCGACGCTGTGGCGCGCGAGCTGATGGGCTGGCGGTGGGTGCCGGAACTGCGCATGGTCGGTCAATACCACGACGAGCCGGTCTACATCCAGGCCCTGGCCCGCTCGATCCGCGAGCACTGGGAGCGCGAGGGGCGCGGCGAGCGGCTGCTCTTCTCCTACCACGGCGTGCCGGAGCGCTACCTGCTCGACGGCGACCCGTACCACTGCCAGTGCCTGAAGACCTCGCGACTGGTGGCCGAGGAACTGGGCCTGGAGCCGGGCACCTGGGATGTGACCTTCCAGTCGCGCTTCGGCAACGAGGAGTGGCTCAAGCCGTACACCGACGAGACGGTCACCGAACTCGCCCGGTCCGGCGTCAAGCACCTGGATGTCGTCTGCCCCGGCTTCTCCGCCGACTGCCTTGAAACCCTCGAGGAGATCGCCGGCGAGAACCGCGAGTACTTCGAGGAGAGCGGCGGCGAGCGCCTCTCCTACATCCCGGCGCTCAATGACCGCCCCGATCACCTCGATGCACTCGCCGCCCTGATCCTCCAGCACGGCCAGGGCTGGCGCGAGGTCGACGGCGGCCGCGACCCGCAGGCCGAGCAGCGCGCCCGCGCCGAGACCGCCGAGCGCGCCCGGGCCCGGGGCGCCGCGAGCTAGCCCCATGCCCGCGCCGGCGGCCTCCGAGCGCGGATCCCGCCCCGGTGTCGCCGTATGGCTCGGCCGCACCCTGCGGGCGGCCGCGCTCATGCTGCTGCTCTGGCTGATCCTTGCCGAGGGGCGGCTTGGCGGCGTGCTCGGCGCCGCCACCATCCTTGCCGCCGCCGCGGTTGGCGTCTACTTCGCCGGCCGTCGCATCTACCCCTGGTACCCCCTGCCAGGCCTGCGCTTTGCCGGTTTTTTCCTAGTGCGCTCGCTGATCGGCGCTGCAGACGTCGGCTACCGCGCCATGCACCCGCGCATGCCCATCCACAGCCACTGGCTGCGCTACGCCGTGGCCCTGCCCGCCGGTGAGCCCCGGGTGGTGCTGGTAGCCGCGCTCAGCCTGCTGCCCGGTACCTTGGCCGCTGACCTGCGGGGCGATATCCTCGTCGTCCACGCCATCACCCCCCAGGCCGAGGGCGAGGTGGCCGCGCTCGAGCGACGCGTGGCGGCGCTCTACGGCCTGGATCAGGCCGCCACCGGCGGCGCCGCATGAGGCCAGCGCCGTGGAGATGCTCTATCTGGGACTCGCCGTCTTCCTGCTCCTCAACCTCCTCGCCGGGCTCTGGCGCGTCCACCGCGGTCCCACCGCCGCCGATCGCATGCTCGCCGCGCTGCTTTTCGGCACCACCACCGTGGCCGTGCTGCTGCTCCTCGCCGAGGCCATGGGCCTGCCGGCCCTGCGCGACGTGGCACTGCTCTTTGTCGTGCTTGCCGCGGTGATCGCCGTCGCCTTCACCCGCGTGCCGCGGCGCCTGCACAGGCGGGAGGAGGGATGACCCTGCTCGATGGGATCAGTGCCGTGCTGCTCGTCCTCGGCGGGCTGTTCTTTCTCACCGGCACCGTCGGGCTGCTGCGCTTCCCCGGCGTCTTCGCCCGCCTGCACGCGCTGACCAAGGCCGACAATTTGGGCCTGGGCTGTGTGGTGGCCGCCCTGATCCTGCAGGCCGAGAGCGGCTGGGTGGCGGCCAAGCTGGTGCTGATCTGGCTGCTGGCACTGATCGCCGCTGCCGTCTCGGCGCACCTGATCGCGCGCTTCTCGCTGCGCGCCGGCGGTGGGCCGCGGAGGACGCCGCCGTGATCGACTGGGCCTTCGATCTGCTGCTCGCCGCCGGCCTGCTGGGGCTCGCCTGGCAGATCGTCGCCAGCCGCATCCTCTTTCGCAGCGTGGTGCTGTTCATCGTCTTCGGCCTGCTCATGGCCGTGACCTGGGCCCGCCTGGCCGCCCCCGACCTGGCCCTGGCCGAGGCGGCCATCGGCGCCGGGATCACCGGCGCGCTGCTGCTCTCCGCCTACCGCGCGCTGCTGCCCGATCGCGACGATGGCGGTGAGGGCGGGTCGCCCCCGCCGGCGGTGCCACCGTGGGCGGCGGTGGGCGTGGCCGTGCTCGTCGGCGTCCTGATCGCCGGCATCGGCTGGGCCGTGGTCGGCCTCGAGCCACCGGAGCAGACCGCCGGGCGCCTCGCCCTGGCCAAGCTCGAGGCGAGCGGGGTGGAGAACCCGGTCACCGCCGTGCTGCTCAACTTTCGCAGCATCGACACCCTCTCCGAGGTGGTGGTCCTTTTCGTCGCCTTCCTCGCCGCCCGGGTGGTGGCCCAGGACCTGATCCACGCCGGGCCCGGGGACTGGCTGCGCGCCAGCCGCCGCGAGCCGCTGCTGGTCCAGCCGCTGATCGCCTTCATCGCGCCCATGACGGTCCTCGCCGCCGGGTACCTGCTTTGGGCCGGCGCCAGCCAGCCTGGCGGCGCGTTCCAGGCCGGCGCCGTGCTCGCCGCCCTGGGGGTGCTGCTGCGCCTGACCGGGCGGCTGCGCCCCACCGAGGAGACCAGCCTTCCCGAGCGCCTGGTCCTGGTCGGCGGCTTGGTGCTGTTCAGCGCCATTGGCCTGGCCAGTGCCGGGGTGGCCTCGGCAGTGCTCGAATACCCGCCGGGCTGGGCCTATGAGCTGATCCTACTCATCGAGACGGCGCTGACACTGGCCATAGCGCTGCCGCTGGTGCTGCTGTTCAGCGGCTCCGGCGGCCTGCGCGGGGAGGCGCGGTGACCCAGGCCGCCTTCTACTCGCTGATCGCCGGGGCGCTGGCGGGCATCGGTATCTACGGGCTGATCACCCAGCGTCACCTGCTGCGCCGCATCCTCGCCGTCAACGTCCTCGGCAACTCGGTCTTCCTGCTGCTGGTGGCCCTGGCCCGGCGCCACCCGGACTACGTCGATCCGGTGCCCCACGCCATGGTGCTCACCGGCATCGTCATCGCCGTCAGCGCCACCGCCTTCGCCCTGGTCCTGGCGCGGCGCTACTACGCCGAGACCGGGCTCAATCACCTGCCCGAGGACGAGGAGTAGGCCGTGGCGACGCTCTCCCTGCCACTGGCCTTCTTCCTGCCGCTGCTCACCGCGCTGGCGGTCTTCCTGGTGCGCGCCCGCCGGGCGCCGTGGCTGCCGCTGCTCGGCGCCCTGGCCACGGTGGTGGCGGTGGCCGATGTGGTCCGCCAGGTGGCCGAGCACGGCCCGCAGGTCCATCACCTGGGCGGCTGGCAGCCGCCGCTGGGCGTGGAGCTCTACGCCGACGGGCTCTCGGCGCTGATGCTCGGCATGACCGCGCTGGTGGGCCTGGCGGTCACCCTCTACGCCGGGCCCTACCTGCGCGGCAAGGGCTACAACACCGAGCTCTTCTGGCCGCTGTGGCTGGTGCAGTGGGCCACACTCAACGGCACCTTCCTCTCGGCGGACCTGTTCAACCTCTACGTCATGCTGGAGCTGCTCACCCTCACGGCGGCTCCGCTGGCGGCCATGGCCGGCGATCGGCCGTCGCTGGGCGCGGCCATGCGCTATCTGCTGCTGGCGCTGCTCGGTTCGCTGGCCTACCTGCTCGGCGTGGCGCTGCTCTACGGCGGCACCGGCACCCTGCACTTGCGCGAGGTGGGCGAGCTGGTTGGTGCCGATGCCCACACCGCCGTGGCGGCGGCGCTGATCACCGCCGGGCTGTTCGCCAAGGCGGCGGTCTTCCCGCTGCACATGTGGCTGATGCCGGCGCACAGCAACGCCCCGGCCCCGGCCAGCGCGGCGCTCTCGGCGCTGGTGGCCAAGGCCGGGCTCTACCTGGTGCTGCGCCTGTGGTTGTGGGTCTTCCCGGTGCTGCTGAGCACCTACATGGGCTGGCTGATCGGTGCCCTGGGGGCGCTGGCGGTGCTCTACGGCTCGCTGCAGGCGCTGCGCCAGCCGCGGCTCAAGCAAGTCATCGCCTACTCGACCATCGCCCAGCTCGGCTACCTGCTGCTGCTCCTGCCCATGGTGGTGATCCCGGCCGCCGCCGTGCACGCCTGGCAGGGCGTGGCCTACCACGCCCTGGCCCACGGCTTCGCCAAGTCCGCCGCCTTCCTCGCCGCCGGCAATATGCTCTACAGCCTCGGGCACGATCGGCTCGAGGGCCTGCGCGGGCTCACCCCGTACCTGTCGATCACCGTGCTCACCCTGGGGCTGGCCTTCGCCAGTCTCATGGCCCTGCCGCCCAGCGGTGGCTTCCTGGCCAAGTGGCTGCTGCTCAGCGGTGCCATCAGCGGCGGGCAGTGGCCGTGGGCGGTGGTGATCATCCTCGGCAGCGTGCTCGCCGCCGCCTACGCCTTCCGCGTTCTGGCGGTGGCCCACGCCGCGCCGCCGGCTGGCTACACCGAGGTGCGCCCCGCACAACGGGTGCCGCGGATCATGGAGTGGGTGCCGCTGCTGCTGGTGCTCATCGTCTACGCCATGGGGGTCACGGCCATGCCGGCGCTGGGGCTGTTGGAGCAGGGCGCACCGGAGGGGCTCCAATGATCGACGCGCTCCAGGACCTGCTGCCGCTCTGGGCCTTGCTCGCCTCGCTGGGGACGGCGGTGATCATCTTCGCCCTGCGCGATGAGCGTCGCCGTCAGCGCACCTTCTGGAACCTCTTCGGTGCCAGCGTCAAATTGGTCCTGGTGGCCCTGCTGGTCTACGGCTTCCTGCAGGGGCGCAGCTACCAGGTCGCCTGGGAGGTCGTCCCGGGCGTCACCTTTCACTTGGCGGCGGATCCGCTGGCGCTGCTGTTCGCCATGCTCTCGGCGGTGCTCTGGCTGGTCACCACCGTCTACGCCGTCGCCTATCTGGAGAACTCCGCCCAGCGCGCGCGCTTTTTCGGCTTCTTCTCGCTGTGCGTGGCCGCCACCTTCGGCATCGCCCTGGCCGGCAACCTCTTCACCTTCCTGCTCTTCTACGAGGCGCTGACCCTGGCCACCTACCCGCTGGTGGTCCACCGCGGGCACCCGGCGGCGCTGGCCGCCGGGCGCACCTATCTCGCCTATACCCTGGGCGGGGGCATGGCGCTGCTCGCCGGCACCGTGGCGCTCTACGCCGCGGTGGGCGAGCAGCCGTTCAGTCCCGGCGGCTCGGCGGCGGTGGCCGAGTGGGCGGCCGCGGCACCGGGGGCGGCCACCGTGGTGCTCGCGCTGCTGCTCGGCGGCGTGGCGGTCAAGGCGGCGCTTTTCCCGCTGCAGGCGTGGTTGCCGGTGGCCATGGTGGCGCCGGCGCCGGTCAGCGCGCTGCTCCACGCCGTGGCGGTGGTCAAGGCCGGCGCCTTCGGGGTGGTGCGCATCGTCCAGGACGTCTACGGCCACGCCGTGGCCGCGGATTTGAACGTGACCCCGGCGCTCGCCGTGCTGGCGGCGGTGACCATCCTCTACGGCTCGTTGCGCGCCCTGGCGCAGGTGGAGATCAAGCGCCGCCTGGCCTTCTCCACGGTCAGCCAGGTCTCGTTCATCACCCTGGGCGTGGCCATGGGCGGGCCGCTGGCGCTGATCGGCGGGCTGGTGCACCTGGTCCACCAGGGGCTGATGAAGATCACCCTGTTCTTCTGCGCCGGCAACTACGCCGAGACCCTGAACATCCACCGCATTGAGTCGCTCAACGGTGTGGGGCGGCGCATGCCGCTGACCTCTGTCGCCTTCACCATCGGTGCGTTGGGGATGATCGGCTTCCCGCCCATCGCCGGGTTCATCAGCAAGTGGCACCTGGGGCTGGGTGCGCTGGCCCAGGAGCTCTACTGGGTCCTGGCCGTGCTGGTGGCCAGCACGCTGCTCAACGCCGCCTACTTCCTGCCCGTGCTGCGGCGGATCTGGCTGCTGCCGGCCCCCGCCGTCTGGTCGGGGGCGCCGCCGCGCACTAGCCGTGCCGAGACCCACCGCTGGCTGCTCTACCCGGCGCTGTTCACGGCGCTGGCGGCCCTGCTCGCCGGCGTGCTGGCGGCGGCGGAGTTCTCGCCGCTGAGCTGGGCGCAGCGCATCGTGGAACAGGAGTACCCGCCGTGATGATCGACCCGGCCGCCGGACTGCTCCTGCCGGTGCTCACCCCGCTGCTGGCGGTGGCGCTGCTTGCCGCCGGTGCGCGGCGGAGCGGGGCGGCGCTGCTGGTCCTCGCCCCGCTGACCGGCCTGGGTGCTATCGCCTTAGCCGATCAGACGCTCAATCTGCCGTGGCTGTTGCTCGACGCCCGGCTGGCGGCCGATCCAATGGGCCAGGCGGTGCTGCTGCTCGCCGCCCCGGTGGCCGCCGCCGCGCTGCTCTTCGCCGTGGCCGGGGAGGGCGGCCGCGGCGGCCCGCCCGCCGGGCTGCTCATCGGCCTGGGTGCCACCCTGGCGGCGCTGATGGGGGTGGTGCTGGCCGCCGATCTGGCCACCTTCTACTTCGCCTACGCCGCCATGACCCTGGCCGCTTACCCGCTGGTGGTCCACTTCCGCACGCCGGCGGCCTTCCGCGCCGGGCGCGTCTACCTGGGTATGGCGGTGCTGGCCGAGGCCGCGGTGCTCGCCGCCGTGCTGCTGATCGCCGCCGAGGGTGGCAACGCCGCGCTGGCCGAGGTGCCGGCGCTGGTCGCCGAGCACCCGTACCGCGGCGTGCTGGTGGGGGGCATCCTGGTGGGGTTTGCCGTGAAGGCCGGCGTGGTGCCCCTGCACGCCTGGCTGGCGCTGGCCCACCCGGCGGCGCCGGTGCCGGCCAGTGCGCTGCTCTCGGCGTTGCTGGTCAAGGCCGCCCTGGTGGCGTGGTGGCGCCTGCTGCCCATCGGCGATCTGGCCCTGCCGGTGGCCGGCGGGGTGCTGGTGGTGGCGGGGCTGGCCAGCAGCCTCTACGCCAGCGTGGTGGGCGTGACCCAGCGCCGGGCCAAGACGGTGCTCGCCTACTCCACGGTTAGTCAGATGGGCCTGATGACCGCCTTCACCGGCACCGCACTGCTCGAGCCGGCGCTGGCCGGGGCGGCGCTCACCGGCGTGGCGCTCTTCGCCCTGCACCACGGCCTGGCCAAGGGGGCGCTGTTCCTCGGCTGCGGGCTCCACGGCCGCCACCGTGGGGCGTACCTGCTGCTGCCGGCGCTCGCCCTGGTGGGCGTGCCCGCCACCAGCGGGGCCCTGGCCAAGGGGGCGGGCAAGCAGCTCGGCGCCGAGGCCCTCGGCGCCCCGGCGGAGCCGCTGCTGCTGCTCGCCTCGGCGCTGACCGCCGTGCTCATGATCCGCTTCCTGCTGCTGGCCTGGCGCGGCGAGGGCGGGGCGGATCCGCTGGCGCGGCGGGCGGCGGTGCTCGCCCTGGTGCTGCTCTCCCTGACCCTGCCGTGGCTGGCGGCGGCGGTGGTGGCCCCGCAGCTGGTGGGCTACACGGCGCAGCCCTCGGCCCTGCTCGACGCCCTGCTGCCGGCGCTCGCCGGCGGCGCCGTGGCCGCGGTGCTCTTCGGTCTGGCCGGGGCCGCACGGCTGCCGCGCATCCCCGAGGGCGACTGGATCAAGCCGGCGATGCTCGCCGGCGTGCGCCTGGGCTACGCCACCCGGCGGGCGTGGCGGCGGCTGCCATCGCGCCCGCGGGCGCCGTCGCTGGTGGCGCTGACGCGGCTGAGCGCGGCGGTGGAAAGCCGCCTGCTGGCGCTGGCCATGGCCGGGGTGCTCTTCCTGCTGTTGGTCCTGGGGATCGCGCTGCTCGGGATCCTCGCCGGCGGCTAGAAGCGCGCGCCGACGCCGGCGTTGAACATGAACGCCCGGGGCACGGAGTCCACCGTCTCGGTGCTCATGGTCGCCTCGGCCCTTGAGCGGGCCGCCGGGGCTCCCGCCTGGCGGCAGACCCGCCGGCTCAGCCGACGTTGACGGCGCGCACCGGCTGGGCGGTGGGCTGCTCGGCCTGCTCCGCCACCTCGCCATCGGCGGGGAAGGCCACCAGGTGCTCGGTATCCAGGGTCAGGCCCACGTCGTCGCCGACGGCGTAGTCGCTGTGGCTTGGGGCCAGGGCCAGGAGTTCGACCCCATCCGGCGTGCGCAGGGTATAGAGGGTCTCCGCCCCCTTGAAGGCCTTTTTCACTACCCGGCCGTAGAGACCCGAGGGCGCCTCGCCCATGCGCACGTCGTCCGGGCGCAGGAGCACATCCACCCGGGTGCCCGCCGGCCACGGGAAGCCGTGGCTGCCGCGCAGGGTGCCCAGGCTGGTCTGGATGCGCTCCCCGTCGATCAGGGTGCCGGAGATCATGCTGCCCTGACCGATGAACTCCGCGGCGAAGCGGTCCGCCGGCTCGTGGTAGAGATTGAACGGCGTGTCCCACTGCACGATGCGCCCGTCGCGCATCAGGCCGATCTCGTCGGCCATGGCGAAGGCCTCGTGCTGATCGTGGGTGACCAGGATGGCGGTCATCTGTTGGTCGCGGAAGATGTCGTGGAACTCGCGGCTGAGCCGCTCGCGCAGTTCCACGTCCAGGTTGGAGAAGGGTTCGTCGAGCAGCACCAGCTGCGGCTGCGGCGCCACCGCCCGGGCCAGCGAGACGCGCTGCTGCTGCCCGCCGGAGAGCTCGTGGGGGAAACGATCCCCATAGCCCTGCAGGTCCACCAGCTCCAGGAGCTCGTCGGCGCGGCGGCGGCGCTCGCGGCGGTTCAGCCGGCGCAGGCCGAAGGTGATGTTGTCGTAGATGTTCAGGTGCGGGAAGAGGGCGTAGTCCTGGAAGACCATGCCCATGCGCCGTTTCTCCGGCGGCATTACGTAGCCGGGGAGTGAGAGTGGCTCGCCGCGGACGCGGATCTCACCGTTGCACAGCGGCTCGAAGCCGGCGATGGCGCGCAGCGTGGTGGTCTTGCCGCAGCCGCTGGGGCCGAGCAGGCAGGCGATCTGCCCGGGCATGACGCGCAGGCTGAGCTGATAGACCGCGGTGGTGCCGCCGTAGCAGCAGTGGACGTTGCTGAGCTCCAGCAGGGGGGATGCCGTGTGGTCCACCATGAGCGCTCCCGCGCAGCGTGGCAATGTTGAGCCCAGCATGCACGATTTGCGAATAATTCTCAATGCGTGGGGCGCTGCCCGGCGGGGTGGTCTGCCCGCCCACTCCCTGGATGGTCACTGGCGCAGGTTGGAGCGCACCCAACGCAGCTGGCGGCGCATCAGCCGGGCAAAGCGCCAGGCCCGGGCCTGGGCGAGGACGTGGGCCAGGGCCACCGGCACGAAGAGCACCGCCAGCACCCACTCCGGCACGCCCAGCCCAGTGCCCACGACGCCGACCCCGCCCAGCAGCACCGTGGCTAGCACCAGCACGGCTACGGTCTGGCCCGGGGTGAAGCCGGCGCGGTAGAAGATGTGGTGCAGGTGTTCGCGGTCGGGCTGGAACGGGTGGCGACCGCGGAGGATCCGCCGCCCCATCAGGGTCAGGGTGTCGAGCACTGGCAGAGCCAGGATCCAGGCGATGGCCACCGGCGGCAGCAGCGCATGCTCGCCCTGGGCGGCCTCCACGGCGAACCAGGCCAGGGCGAAGCCGAGCATCATGCTGCCGGAGTCGCCCAGGAAGCAGGCCGCCTTGCGCCGCCACGGGTTGCGCATGTTGAAGATCAGAAAGGCGCAGACCGAGGCCAGCAGCAGCCCCGCCAGGATCAGCCAGCTGGCGCCGCCGTTGAAGGCGCCGGCGAGCACCAGCCAGCCCAGCGCGGCGGCTACGGTGCCGGCGGCCAGCCCGTCCACGCCGTCGAACATGTTGATGGCGTTGATCAGCCCCACCACGCAGAAGACGGTGAACGGCAGGGCGAGGGCACCGAGTTCCAGCGACACCTGCGGGCCGAGCAGCTGCCCCAGGTCCGACACCACCAGCCCCGACCAGGCGGTCATCAGCAGCGCGGCCACCACCTGAGCGGCAAACTTCACCCACGCGTCGATATCGATCAGGTCATCGATGACCCCCACGATGGCCAGCAGGCCCATGCCGGCGAACAGCCCTTGGTAGTCGCGCAGCCCGAAGTCCGCCGGCAGCGACGCCGCCACGAACCCGAGCAGGATGCAGATGCCACCGATCAGCGGGACCACCCGCCCGTGGCGCTTGCGCGCGCACGGCCGGTCCACCAGCCCGGCCTGCAGGGCCGGTCGGCGCAGGACCAGCAGCAAGAAAGCGGTCAATGCAAAAGCGAAGAAGATCTGGACAGCGATCTGCGTCACAGCGTGGCGCTCCGTTGCCAAGCGCGAGGGGTCAGTGGGAAAGCTGCCAAGCTAACACACCATTGGGTCTCCCAGGGCCGGTTGCCGCGGCGCGGTCGCATACGCTCAAGTGCCCTGTGGTCGGTACGTGTAGTCGTAGTAGTAGTACTGGTAGTAGCCGCCGCCGGCGCGCTTGGCCTGGAAATCGTTGAGGATCAGGCCCGATACCTGCCCCCGAGGACCACGCTCAGCGCGGCGATCAGGTTGCGCTGGGGGGCCACCGGAGTGCTGGCGGACTCCGCCTCATCGAGGATGAAGACATCGCCCACGACGCCGGCCCGGGCCACGCGCAACTCCTGGGAGGTGTTCAGCAGGTTGGTGTAGAGCGAGGTGCTCACATCCACCTCGCGCCGCAGCTGCAGCGCCTGCTGCTGCTTTTCCGGCAGGTTGGCGATCTCTTGCTCCACGTCATCTTTAACGCCACGCAGCGAGGCCTCGCGCCGGCGCATGGTCTCCATGCGCGGGTGCTCCGGGCCGTACTGGAGTTCGAGCTCGTTGCGCTCGACGTGCTGGCGGACGTAGTGCTCGGTCAGGCTGCTTAGGGCGTCCTCGATGTAGGCCCGGTCGGGGTGCTCCATGCGCACCTCCAGCACCCCGCTATCGCTGCCACGCTCACTGAGCGAGAGCTGCCCGCGCAGGCTGCGGATTGCCGCCTGACGGCTGCGCGTGCCCAGCTCAAACTCGGTGCCGGGGCGCGCTTGCAGATCGGCGACGAACAGCGTCACGCCCGCTTGCCCGCCGTACTCCAGGGCCAGTAGCTCATCGACCTCACCTTGTGCGATCGTCTCCTCACCGACGTGCAGCGTGTAGTCTCCAGCCTCCCCGGCGCGCAGGATCAGCGGGTCACCGTCCAGGTCTCGACGCAGGCCAGGTCCGATCTCCAGCCGGGTGACGTCGATGGACTCCCCGCCCCAGATGAGCTGGCTCAGGTCGATCTCATCCTGGCCTTCGCCGCCGCTCGGGGGGGCGCTGTGCGTCTCGCTCATGCTTGCCTTCGACCTCGCGGGCTAGTCACGGATGATGCGATCGGTCTGCCAAAGGGCCTGAATGATCGGCGTGTACTGCGCGACCACCCGGTTGAAGCGGACCAGCGGCGAGGCGGACACGAAGACCACATCCCGCGGTTCGAGCTCGAAGCCGTCGGCGAAGAGCAGGGCCGGCGCCTCCCGCGCGTCCAGGCGGAAGACCTGCGGGCGCAGGCCCAGCACCTCGCCGCTGTCCTCATCCCGCACAGGCTGACCTCGCAGCACATAGAGTTCCGCGGTGTTGGCCGAGGCCAGATCCACCCCATCGGCTTCGGCCACCGCCTCGGCCAGGGACAGCCGGCCGTCCTTGAGCTCGACCGCCGTCTCTCGTCCATCACGGCGACGGCGTGGGGGTCCGCCCCGGCGCCGACCAAGGCGCCAATGCCGGCGGACTCGACCCGGTCCGCCCCGTCCGGGGCGGATGCCGCTTGCAGCATGCACTCGGCCATGGGGCTGCGGCAGATATTGCCCGTACAGACCACGAGAACGTTGCCCAATAGAGGATGCATAGGCCGGGAACCGAACGACTCCTGGGGGGAACGACACCGCGCGCTCCGTTCGCGGAAGTCGGTACGTTACCAACCCGTTTGCTCCCGGGTGATTAATCAGGGTTTAACGCAGCGGAAAAGCGCAGTCGCCGAGTGGGGCAAGCAGTCGCACCCGGCGCGGCGGCGCTTTGGTGGGTGGTCGGTTTGACCCAGAGAGCGGCGAGGACTCTGTTACAATCCCGCCGGCCAGACGCCCAGTGAGCGCCGTACTCCCATGACCGTCATCTCGCACCGCCACCAGTTCGTCTTTATCAAGACCCGCAAGACCGCCGGTAGCTCCCTGGAGCTGGCCTTGGCCAAGCATGCCGGGCCGGACGATGTCATCACGCCGGTGGCCGAGGGTCAGCGCAAGGAGCTCGGCTTCCCGGGGCCGCAGAACGACCGGTTTCTGGATAACGTCCGCCCGGGAGCGGTCGTCCGCGGGCTGCAGGGCTACGCCGACGACCCGCTGGCCGGCGAGCGGACCTGGCTCCAGGCGCTGCGCGACGCCACCCCCAGCTTCTACCACCAGCACATGAGCGCCCGGCACGTCCGTCAGCAGCTCGGCGCCCAGCGTTGGGCGCGGTACTTCACCTTCACCGTCGAGCGCAACCCCTGGGCCCTGGCGGTCTCGCGCTACCGCTACCGGCATAAACAGGGCAAGGCCTCGGACTCATTTCGGGAGTTCCTCGACTCCGGGATCATGGCGCGCAAGAGCAACTTCAAGCTCTACGCCGACGGCGAGCGGCCGATGGTCGACTACATTGTGCGCATGGAGCACCTGGCCGAGGACCTGGCCGAGGCCAGCGAGCGCATCGGCTACCCGGAGAACCTCGCCGAGCTGATCCAGGGCATCCACGCCAAATCCGGCGGCGGGAAGGTCGATTATCGGGCGTACTACGACGACGCCTGCCGCGAGATCGTCGCCCGGGAGTGTGCCCGGGAGATCGAGCTGATGGGCTATACCTTCGAGCCAAGCCAAGCCAAGCCAAGGGACTGAAATAGATGGTCTGTACGCAACACTCCGTCCCCTCCATGGGGCATCACCGCAAGGGCCGCTTGGGGACGGTCTGGGCCGCGGTGGTCGCGGCCCTGTTCCTGGTAGTCACGCCGGCGCAAGCCGATCGGGTGGAACTGGCCGGAGACATCCTCCAGGTCGCCCTGCCGCTGACCGGTCTCGGTCTCACCTACTACCACGACGACCGCGAGGGTCGCGGCCAGGCGCTGGGCGCGTTTGCCGCGACCATGGGCGCGACCTACGCCCTCAAGCTGACCGTCGACGAGGAGCGCCCCGGCGGTTCGAGCCGGACGGACAGCTTCCCCAGCGGCCACACGGCGGCGGCGTTCTCCGGCGCCTCCTTCATCCAGCGTCGCTACGGCTGGGCACTCGGCGCGCCGGCCTACGCCCTGGCCTCGTTCGTGGGCTATTCACGGGTCGACTCGGACAACCACTACGAGCGCGATGTCTTCGCCGGGGCGGCGATCGCGGTGGCTGCCACCTACTGGCTGGTGGAACCGCATCCCGCGCTGCGCGACGTCGCGGTAACGCCCCTCACCGACGGCGAGGTGACCGGCCTCCACCTCGACGCCCGCTTCTGAGCCACGGCGCCCGGCCCCCATCGGAGGCCGGGCGTGCCATCACGGCCGCGGTGCTTCGCTCAGGTCGTCGGCGTGCCAGATGGCCATCCAGCCGCCGCGGTGCGGTCCCGAGTAGAGCGGCTCCGGGTCCAGTTCCTCAGGCAGTGGATCGTCATACTCCACCACCAGCACCCCGTCCGGGTTGGCGTCGACCCAGTCATCGATATCGCGGGCGTTCACCTCGTCGAGCGGCTCCTCCAGCCGACCCTGGAAGTGGAAGCGGTTGCGGTAGTGATCCACGTAGCCGATGTCGTGTCCGTCGCGCTGCAGTGATCCGACCAGCCTCGCCTGGGGACCGACGTCGTACCAGGCCACCGCGGGGCCAAGGACGCCCTGGAACGTGACTGCCACGAAGAGCACCGAGGCGCTGGCCAGGGTGTAGAGTTGGGTGCGGATCTGGCGCTTGGGCCACACGCAGGCCAGGGCCAGGGCCAGGGTGATCAGCGGCAGCCAGAGCGGCACGTCGCCCGCCCAGGCCGGCCAGCCCTGCGCCTCCTGCTGCATGGGGGCCGCGAGGTAGAAGGCCGCGGCCGCGATCAGCAGGGCAGCGGGCAGGACCCCGCCGATGCGCGCCTCGCCCTGCTGCCAATCGCTCAGCCCGCGGGCAAGCAGCAGCGCGACCCCGGGGAACAGCGGCAGGAGGTAGTGCGGCTGCTTGCCGCTGATCAGGGTGAATCCGAGGAAGACCGTCAGCAGCCATACCGCCAGCATCGCCGTGCCCCGGTCCGGGCGCCGCAGCGCCCGGGCTGCGGCGCGCAGTGCCGTCGGCCAGAGCAGCCAGGGGAAGAGCATGATCGGCAGCAGCGGCAGATACCACCACCACGGCCGCTGGTGGGAGAAGGACTCCACCACCCGGCCGGAGGTCTGACCCCAGAAGATCGCCTCGGCGTAGGCCTCGCCGCCATGGATGGCCGCCGGCACCGCCCACGCCAGGGCGATGGCGGCACCGCCGAGCAGCGCGGCGATCAGGCCCGCGTACCAGCGCAGCCAGATGCCGGGCTCGCGCAGCCACAGCGGTGCCAGCACAGCCACCGGCAGGATGTGCAGGAGTGCCACCGGACCCTTGGCGAGGATGCCGCTGCCGATGCCGATGGCCACCAGCAGCCAGCCGATCATGGCCTGTCCCTGCGCCGCGAGCACCACGCCGGCGATGCCGACCAGGACGCAGAAGGCCAGCAGCACATCGAACATCAGCGCCGGGGTGAAGATCACCCACAGCAGGCAGGCGGTGAGGATGATCGGCGCCACCCAGAGCGTCTCCGGGCGCTGCGGCCACAGGCGATGAGCCAGCCAGGCAGTCAGTGCCGCGGTGCCGAGCGAGAACAGCGCCAGACCCACGCGGGGCCACCACTCATTGACCCCGAACAGCCACCACCCGGCGTGCAGCCACCAGAACAGCAGCGGCGGCTTGTGGTGGTACGGCTCGCCATTGAGGTGGGGCACGAGCAGGTCCCCGCGCTGGAGCATCTCCCACGCCACCCCGGCGTAACGGGTCTCGTCGAAGGCGGTGGCCGGGCTCAGGGTGAGAATGGCCAGGATCGAGGCCGTCCAGGCCAGCGCAATCCAGGGTAGGGCGGCGCGGGCGTCCGTCATACCGAATTCATCCTGCGAGTCTGAGAAAGGGCGGAAGCCGAATCAATCGGTGGCAGCGGCCTCGTGCCGTCGCTCCCGGTAGACAAAATAGAGGTTGCGGAAGTAGATCAACAGCCCCGCCGCCTGGCCGACGATGAAGACCGGGTCCTCGCGGTAGATCGCGTAGGCGAGGAGCGTGGCGCCGCCGGCGATGCTGAAATACCAGAAGGCGATGGGGATCACGCTTCGCCGCGCCCGCTCGGTGTAGAACCACTGCACCAGGAAGCGCATCGAGAAGAGGGCCTGGCCGATGAACCCGATGATGAGCCAGACGGTGGCGATGTTGATCATGGATGCTCCTCGCGGGCTTCAGGGTTGCAGGGCCGTCGCTGCAGCCACATCACCCCGCACAGGTCGACGATGCCCACCCACAGGCGGTTGCCGACCCCGTACTTGGATGCCCCGCCGTGGCGCGGCCGATGGTTGACCGGTACGGTCGCCACACGGGCATCCGCCCGACGCGCGAGTGCCGGCAGGAAACGGTGCATGTGGTTGAATCGGGGGAACTCCAGGAACAGATCGCGCCGGAATAGCTTGAGGCCGCATCCGGTGTCCGAGACCCGGTCGTCGAGCAGCCACCGGCGAACACCGTTGGCCAGCCGCGAAGAGAAGCGCTTGACCCAGTCGTCGGCCCGCCGCGCGCGCAGGCCGGCCACCAGGTCGGCGCCCTGCTGCGGATCGCGGCCGATATCCAGCAGGCGGGGCAGGTCACCCGGGTCGTTCTGGCCGTCGCCGTCGAGCGTGGCCACCCACATCCCTCGGGCATGACGCACGCCGCTGACCAGGGCCGCGCTCTGCCCGGCGTTGTGGTGATGCCGGATCAGGCGGAGCGGCGCCGGGCTCGACGGCGCCGCCGCCAGCACACACTCCGTGGTCCGGTCGGTGCTGCCGTCATCGACGACCAGCACCTCAAAACAGCAGACTCCCTGCAGCGCCTGCCCGATTTCCTCGAGGAGCGGTGCGATGCACGCCTCCTCGTTGTAGACCGGCACCACAACGGATAACTCAATGGATTCGGGGGTCACCATACGGACGGGGATTGGGATCCTGAACAAAGAGAGTAGGATACGGATTGCAACACAAGCATTGCAACAAAACGTTATCCTTGGTCGGCCAACAAGCCATGACCAAAAGGGGCGAGGGAAGTCATGACGGTCAAGATTGCCTACATCCTGGGCTGCACCCACAGCGGCACGACGCTGCTCCATCGCGTGCTGGGCGCACACTCGCGGGTCATGAACTTGGGCAGCGTCAAGAACCTGCGGACCGCCGTGTGCGAAGGCAAGAAGTGCCCCTGCGGGGCGCCGAAGCTGGAGCAGTGCAGCTTTTGGCAGGCCATCGACGAGCAGGTCCGTGCCCTCGATGGCCGCAGCGTCTTCGATCTTGACCCGGACAGCCGGTGGGCCCGGCGCTTCGCCACCGACAACCGGGTCCTCTTCCAGGCGGTCGCCGCCGCCCACGGTGTGCAGGTGGTGATCGACTCCTCGCGCCGGCCATCGCGCCTGGACCGGCTGCGCCAGGTGCCCGGCATCGACCTGGTGCCGATCCACCTCTACAAGGCCCCGCCCGCCCAGGTCTACTCCTGGGAGAAGCGCAACCAGCCGCGCCAGATCACCGCCAGTGCTCTGCGCTACTGGGGCAAGCACCGCTATGCCCGCCAGGTGGCCCGCCACTTTCCGGCCGCGCTGCGGGTCAGCTATGAGGCCTTCTGCCAGGATCCGGAGACCGAGACCGCGCGTATTGCCCGCGCACTTGGCCTGGCCCCCGAGCCCGAGGCTGTGCGCCACTGGGGCGAGAACCCGATCCACGTCCTCGGCGGCAACCGTATGAAGAGTCAGCGGGACTCGGTCATCCGCCTCGACGAGAAGTGGCGCCGCGAGCTGACCGCCGCCGAGCAGCGGCGCATCGACCGGGTCTGTGGCCGCGTCTACCGGCAACTGACCGCTGGTTAGCCGGAGGCGACCGGCTAGCCCGCGGCAGCGTCGCCCTGAGTGTTGGTGGCGAACTGCATGTAGTATAGGCCGGCGTAAGCGCCGCCGCGGGCCAGCAGCTCCTCGTGGGTGCCGCGCTCGGCCACCTGCCCGTTCTCCAGGAAGAGGATCTGGTCGGCGTTCTCCACCGTCGACAGCCGGTGGGCGATGACGAAGGCGGTGCGCCCCTGCATCAGCCGCTCGAAGGCGGCGTGGATGTAGCGCTCCGACTCGGTGTCCAGCGAGGCCGTCGCCTCATCGAGTATGAGGATCGGCGCGTCCTTGAGCACCGCCCGGGCGATGGCGATGCGCTGGCGCTGACCGCCGGAGAGCAGGGTGCCGTCTTCGCCCACCTCGGTGTCGAAGCCCTGGGGCAGGGCCTCGATGAAATCGCGGGCGTAGGCGACCTCGGCCGCCCGGACGATCTCCTCGCGGCTGACCTCGCGCTCGGCGCCGTAGGCGATGTTCTCGGCGATGGTGGTGTTGAAGAGCACGATGTCCTGGTTCACCGGCGCGATCTGGCGGCGCAGATCGGCGAGCCGGTACTCCTCGATGGGCACCCCATCCAGGCGGATCTCGCCGGCGGTGGCGTTGTAGAAACGGGGGATCAGGCTGACCAGCGTGCTCTTGCCGCTGCCCGAGGGCCCGGTGAGCGCGATCATATCGCCGGGTTCGGCGGTGATATCGATCCCCTTGAGCACCTCGTGCTGGCCGTCGTAGGCGAAGCGCACCCCGCGCAGCTCCACCCGCCCCTCGGCGCGCTCCAGGCCCCGGGTGCCGCTGTCCTGTTCGGACTCGGCATCGACCACCTCGAAGATGCTCGCCGCCGCCGTCAGCCCCTTCTGCAGCTCGGCGCTGAGCGAGACGATGTGCTTGAGCGGGCCGTGGAGCAGCGTCATGGCGGCGATGAACGAGACCACCGTACCCACGGTCAGCGTCTCGACCACCGCCTCCATGGTGGCCACGGAGATCACCACCGCCAGGGCGATGCCCACCAGCAGGCGAATCAGCGGGATGGTGGCGTACTTGAGCGCGGCCTTGCGCATGGAGGCCTTGCGGTTGCGCTCATTGTTGTGCTCAAAGCGCCGACGCTCGCGCTCGGCCTGGCCGAAGAGCTTGATCTCCTGATGGGCGTGGACGCTCTCCTCGGCGACGGTGCCCACACCGCCCACGGCGCCGTGGATCTTGCGGCTGATCTTGCGAAAGCGCTTGTTGACCAGGCCGATGATCCCGGCGATCAGCGGCAGCACCACGCTGATCAGCGCCACCAGCCAGATGGAGAGATAGAGCAGGTAGCCGAAGATCAGCACCACCTTGACCACATCCTTGAACAGCGTGAGCACCGCCTGGGTTGAGGCCTTGGCGGTCTGCTCCGCCTCGTAGGTCATCCGCGAGATCAGCCGCCCGGAGGAGAGCTGCTCGTAGGTGCTGAAGGGCATGCGCAGCAGGGCGTCGTGAACATCCAGGCGCAGGTTCTTGATCAGTTGTCGGCCGATCCAGGTGATCAGGTAATGGGAGACGAAATAGGAGATTCCCTGGAAGACCAGCAGCCCGAGGATGACCACGGCGAAAAGGCGGATCATCGCCGTGTCCTGCTCGACCAGGCCGTCGTCGAGCAGCGGCTGCAAGGTGGCGATCAGGGCCACTTCGCTGGCGGAGAACAGGGCGGTCGTCACCACCGCGATCAGACCGACCTTCCAGTGCGGGAAGACGTACTGCGTAAACAGCCGCTTGAAGACCGGCCAGGAGGGCGTGTCGGGCCGTGGCCCGTCGGGCCCGCCGGCCTCGGCTCGCTTCTTCTGCTGCTTGCGGCGCTTCTTCTCCAGCTTCTCCGGATCGGCCACCGGGTCGAGGTCCAGGTCGGTCGCGGTGTCGCTCTTCGTGCTCAAGGCCACCTCGGCTGCAGGGCGCAGTCTCTCAATCCACAAAGCCCGCCATGATAAGGTATTGAGCCGCTTTACGGTGCAACCAGGATCGACGCCCTTGCCCCCCCTTGAAACCCATATCCAGGCCGAGGCCGCGCAGGACCCGGACATCGCCCGCGCCCGGGGCGAGGACGGCGCGTTGTGGGTCACCGACCGCCAGGCACTGACCCCGGAGGAGTTGGCGGCGTGGCTGCCGCAGTGGGAGGCCGCGTTGCCCGAGCGCGGTGAGCTGCTCGCCGCACGCCGCCGCCACGACGTCTACCGCCTGGACACCGAGGCCTTCGGGCCGCTGGTGCTCAAGTACACCAACCCGGGCAAGACCAAGCGGCGCTCGGCGGTGGCGGCGTGGCTGACCGGGCGGCGGCTGGAGCGGGCGTTACCCGGCGCGGTGCCCGGTCTGATTGGGGCGGTGGACTGGCTGGAAGGCGACCAGGTGGTCCACGCCTGTTTGATCACGCGGTTTGTGGCGGGGGAGGGCCTGGAGCCAGAGGGTGAGCCGGTTGCACTGCCACCCGATTTGGCGCAGCGGCTCGGCCGCTTCCAGGCCAGGCTGCACCGTACCGGGGTTTACCTCCAGGACTGTCGTCTGGGCAACTTCCATCGGGTCGATAGCACGGTGACAAACGCCGGCGGGGTGGATGGCTTCTGCCTGCCGGATCTAGAGGCCCTGGCGGATGGGCAGCCGACGCGGTTCCAGGCGGCTCGGTTGGCGCTGAAACTCAGGTTGGATCGAGCGAGTCTGGCCAGTTTCTGGTCGGCCTACTGCGCGGAGCGCGGCGAGGATTTGTCCCTTGTTGAGCGCCTGCTCCTTTGGGGGGGGTATGTGCCCGCACGACAATTGCGGCATCGGTTGCTGCGGTTCCACCGTCACCGGCTGCGGCCCTTGCTTTACAATGGCGAGCGTCACCCGCCGCGGGGTGGTTAACCGCCAACTTCAGTGGAAGGGCCTGAATGAGTAGCATGTTGCCCCGTGAGCTGATCCTGCATATCGGCTTCAACAAGACCGCCAGCACTTGGTTTCAGCATCACGTCTTCCCGTACCTTGAGCAGGTGCAGTATATCGGTCGAGGCAAGGACCCGGTGCGGGGGCTGCGTCGGGATCTGGTGCGGGCCTGCCCCGCGTATCAGGCGCTTGGCCTGCCTACGGAGCAGTGGCGGCACCGTGCCGATGATGTCATCCGCGCGCTGGTCGCGCCGGCCAAGGACGGTCGCCCGGGTGTGGTCTCCCATGAGCGTATGAGTGCGCCCTGGCGGTTTTTCGCGGAACGCGGCAAGCCCATACGCCACCCAGATGCTTTGCCGGAAAGCCTCGCCTTGCTGCGGGAACGGGCCCTCGCCCTGGGGGTCGAGCGGGTCGCAGTGCTCTTCTTCATCCGCCGTCAGGATAGTTATCTGCCCTCGTTCTATGCCGAACGCAGCGACCGCATCCCGCGGGCTGGGCAGAGTGATTTCGAGGCCCAGCTCGAACGGATTCTCGGGGAGGAATACGCCACGCGGGGTGCCTTCCTCGACTATGGCCGCACCGTGCGTGCCCTGCAGCAGGCCCTGCCCGAGGCAGATCTTAAGGTGCTGCCTTTTGAGCGGCTGCGAGGCGACGCCGAGCAGGTGCTCCGAGAGGTGGGGGCGTTTCTTGGTGAGGACGGGGAGGCCCTGGTGTCTCGAGTGGACACAGGGCGAAGGGGGCGACAGCGCGGCGGGAAACGACCGAATACCTGGACCTTGCGGCCCCGGCGGGGGGCGGTGATCCGCCCGGCGAAGTTGCGCCGTCGCCTGGGGTTGGATACGGAACGGACGGAGGTGACGCTGACCGCCGACTGGGCCGAACGAATCCGGGAGACGTATCGGGCTAGCAACCGGGATCTGGCGGCGGCCGTGCCTGAGCTCACCGAGAGCCTGGTCGCCCACGGGTACATCGAAGACGCCCCTGCCGGGTAGAGGAGAAACGGCATGGTACACCCCCTGCTCCAAGAGGCCGCCGCCGTTCCCTCGGGGATCGCGAAGTGCTGGCGGCCGTTCTACCGGGTCTACCCGCCGCGGTGCCCACTGGCGTTTGTTCCCTCGCTCAATCGGCGGGTGGCCGTTTATCCGCCCCGGGAGTACGTCTGGGTGCGCATTCCCAAAGCGGCCAATTCGACCATCGCCGCCACCCTCTGGGCAGCCATGGCCGAGGCGGGCGATACTGTGACGGGGCAAACCGGCGGCAAGAACTCCGACAAGCAGCGTTTCGTCCGGCCCAGCGCCCTGAGTGCGGAGCAGGTGAGGGCGGTGCGCGAGCGCTATTTCAAGTTTATTTTCGTAAGGAATCCGTACACGCGGGTTCTTTCCGCGTACTTGAACAAGGGGCGCCCGGGTAAAGATCGCGGGCGCAAGTTTGGGCAGACGGAAGCGTTGATGGGAACCCGGACCGGGTTCGAGCATTTCTGCCGCTATTTGGCGAACGGCGGCCTGCGCAAAGATGCGCACTGGTATCCGCAGAGCGGCCTCTGCCCCTTCCCGCCGGGGGAACTGGACTTTATCGGGCGAATGGAAACCTTGGGCGAAGATCTGGAGCGACTGCTCGCGCAGCTCGGTCTGCCGTGGCAGGGGATTGTCCAGGCCGGCCCGCAGCCGACCCGGGCGCGGGAGCGCGTAGCCGAGTTCTACACGGAAGAGAGTCGCCGGCTGGTGGCGTCACTGTACGCTGAGGATTTTCGCGCGTTCGGTTACCAGCAGGAGTTGGAGGCGGTGTGAGTGGTGCCGGGACCGGTGACGGCGATCCGACTGAGGGTGGTCGTCCCTTCGTTCTGGTCACCGGCGCGCCAGGAACCGGCAAGAGCACATTGTGTCGGGCCCTAATAAAGCATCTGCGCGGCTGGCGGTACCCGATGGCATCGCCAGCATACGCCCGTGCGCTGCGCAGGCCGGAGGGTGGCCGGCTGCCGCCTTGGTACGGCGCTTGGTCGCTGGATCACGTCGAGCGCGACGCGCTGCGCGCTGCGGCCAAGCGGCCACGGCAGGTCTTGTCGCGCTTCCCTGGGCTGGAGTCGCGTCTGCTTGCCGCCTTCGCATCCGCCGATCCCGCGCTGTTCACCGGGTGCGGCCAGAGGGTTCACGACCTGCAAAAGGTCGTACATCGCTTGCAGGTCTACCAAGGGCTCCGCGAGCACCCCGGGGCACCGCTGATACTGGAAGAGGATGGGTTCTGGCACAAGCTTGTGCTGTGCGAGGACGCGGCGCCCTGGGACGTGGTGCCATTACCGGATGCAGTGGTAGTACTTACCATCGATGATCCGGAGGTCGTTCTCAGGTGGCGGCGGTCGCGTGGCGCACGTCACGATCGGCGGGCATTGAGCGGTGAAGAGGCGGAGGGGGTTGAGCAGGTGCGAAGGCAGGATTGTGCTTGGCGGAAGGTTATCGAAGTGTGCCGGCAACAGGCGGTGCCGGTTCAAGCCGTTCGCTTAGGCGGGGGTGACGAGGACCAGGCGATTAGCTTGACCCGGTGGCTTGTAGAGGTGACCGGAGCGGCCGGATTCAAACGGAAAGAGTTCTAACTGGACGGTGAGGAGTCGCCTGTTAACGGGACTCGCTCCAATTGCCGTGCAGCTCGACTGCTGTCGTGAGCCAGCCGGCGGCCGACCCACCGCCAATCCTGCCAGGCGAGGTGCAGCGGCTGACCGGCAGCGCGGGCGTAGGCGCGCACGAATTGCCGGGCAACGGCGCTGGGGAGACACGTGCGGTCGAGCAGCCGCAAGGCAGCCCCGAGGTGGCGCCGGGCCATCTTCAGCAGCCTGCGTCGGCGGATTGTCCGCGGAAGCCAGGGCGGGCGTCGGATGTTATCCACGTCGATTACGGCGACGGTCGGGGTGGGGCCCGACAGGTCGACCAGGAAATTGCCTTTGACGGGGTCCATGTGGACGAACCCGTTGCGGATTAGTTGGCCCCAAAGGGTTGCGGTGGCGTTAATGACCCCAAGAGCGGTCCCCGGCGAAACTGCCGTGCGGACACAGTTCTGAGCTGCCAGGTCCTTCAGTGGGATACCTTCAACGGCGCTCATCAAGAACGCGCCGCGCTTTCGCCCGGCCACCGTTAGCGTCATCGCAGCCAGCGGGATGGGGCCGGGGACGCCCCTTGCCCGCAGCAGCTCCGCTGAGCGAAAGAGTCGCGCCGGCGGGCGGAGCCATAGGGCGGCATGATCCCTGAGGGTATGCGGTATATAAACCTTGAGGTAGCACGTGGCCCCCTCCCCAACAAAACGGTAGACCCGCGCCTTGGAGTCCTTGATCAAGGTCAGCCCGGGGGCGTCGGAGCGTTCCCAGGCCGCTGCTACGGCGTCGGCCATGGCCCGGCCTTCAGCCGTGCCTTTTTGTATGGAGCTCGACCGGGTCATCGGTGCGGAGGGGCAACCGGGTCATGTTGGGCGACCGCATCCAGAAAGTACTGCTCCCACGGGAACTGCAGGCGCTCCCGCGCGTCGCGGCACTTTGCTGCGGCGTGGCCGTAGCCTTCGGGCGTAGAGACGGACGCCAGGCACTCGAGCAGGGCGTGCGGGGTTGGCTCGAAGAGCAGGCGTTCGTCCCCAAGGATGTGCGGGATCCCGTCCCGGCGGCTGCCGATGGCCGGGGTGCCGCAGGCCAGGGCCTCCAGTAGGACGTTGGGGAATTGGTCCTCGCGAGAGGGGGCGACGACCAGGTCATGGGCGCGCATCAAGTCGTAGATTTCGGAGCTGCGCGGCACAACGGTGAGCGTCGGACCGTTGTTTACGGCTTTGCGTTGCAACCGGTGTACAGTGCGCTCTCGGACGCCGACGACAGTTACCGCTTCCACAGAGGGTGCTCGCTCCGGCAAGTTCGGCAACGCGTCAAGCAGGATATCCAGCCCTTTAAGCGGTGAACTGCTCCCAATATAGAGCAGCCGCGCAGGTTGCTCGGGTAGTGTTGATCGCGGCGGCTTCGAGAGCTGCGGCACATCGTTCTCCACTACCCTGAAACGGTCCGAGGGTAAGCCGTAGGCCTCTTGGAGCTGCTCAAGCGCGGCTGGGCTCTGGACGATGATTCGGTTGGCTCGGCGCAGGGTGTATGCCCATATGCGTCTGGCCACAGTGTGTCCCAGAGCGTGGTAGACGCGGGATAGAGGGTTGGTTCGCAGTGATTGACGGATCTGGTGCCGGCGGATGAGGTTCGAGCGCGATGCGACGATCAGCTGGGCGCCACTCAGTCGTGCCGCCAGTAACGCCGCGAGGTAGAGCGTCTCGCTGAAGATCAGTAATCGGGCGGGTCGGTCCCGAAGACCGCGTAGGGCGGATCGCTGTCGCCAAATCGCCCACAGCGCCTGCAGCGCCCGACCGGGCAGCCACGCGGGGAAGTCCAGCGGCCAATGAGCGATTTGGCCCCGCTCAGGGGTATCTGCGCGTTCAGGAGTCAGCCAAACGGCGTCCAAATGCTGTTGCGACGCACCGCGAAGCAGGCGATCAAAACGGAAGTGGGCGCCGGTCCGCGCGCGGTCATGATGTGAGAAAAAAACCAGCAACGTCACCTCGACCAGGGCCACTCAAGAACGGGGCCATAATCTGCTTCCAGGCCTTGGCGAAGCGCTGTGGCGAGCGGTCCCCCGAAGCGCCTGTAGCAGGCCCGTGCCCACTCGGTGTGTACAACATCCACCGTGACGGGGGCCTCCTGTACGCCCAGTGCAAGCAGCATGGCGTGCCGGTGCGTGCCCTCACGGCACTTGACGAGTCGACCCTGCCGGTCGATCCGCACCGTGAGGTCGTGCGAGCGTTTGCCGCCCAGCTCGCGTTGCGGTGCATAGCCATGCTCTCTGATGTCCAGCAGGATCTTCACCTGTCGGTCGAGATAGGCATCGAGTGAGGCGCGGCTAGTCAGGTACGGCTCCGCGATAAACCCATTCTGCTCCAACTCGGCGCACGCTGCGGCGTAGTACGGAGTGTCTCGGAAGGCGCCCTCGGCAGCCAGCAGCTCGCGCATCTGCTCCACCCGAAATGGCGGTAGCTCTCGCCCGCCGGCATCCCAGTCGCCGCCAATGATCCAGAACGGCCAGCGTTTCAGGTAGGCGGGCCACTCCTGCCAGCGTTTGCGGTAGACGATCTGCTGCGGGTTGACGTTGACAAGAACGGCACCCCGCGGTGCCCAGAGTCGCCACCGAGTCAGGGGCAATCGGGGGTAAGGCATGACACTACGGCTCCGGCGAGCTTGCGACGCCGCTATCCTACCAGCGCTCCCCGGCGATGGCTCGCCGGTATAGTGTCTCGTAATCAGCGCAGACCCGCCGGATGTCAAAGTGCCGTTCTACGTGCTCTCGGCATGCCTGCGGGGATAGCTGATCCAGGGCGTCAATTGCTTCGACCATCTCCTCTTCCGTCCGACAGATGAATCCAGTTCGGCCATGTTCAATAATCTCCGGCAGAGCGCCTCGGTCTGTACCGATCACTGGGGTGCCGCACGCCATTGCTTCGATGAGCACCAGGCCAAACGGCTCATCCCACCGTGCCGGCACCAACAGTGCGCGGGTGGATTGCAACAGATCCAGCTTGGCCCAACCGGAGACAGCCCCGACAGCGCGGACACCCGGCCACCACGGGAGACGGCTCGCCGGGACCTTCCATGTGGGCTGGCCGGCGAGAATCAGTCTCTTGCCAGCGCGCCGCGCAACGCGTACCGCCGTCTTCGCACCCTTGTTGGAGCGTCGCAGTTTTCCAAGGAAGAGCAAGTCTCTTCGATGGGCCTTCGCCACCGGGAACTCATCCACGGGTAGTCCGTTATGGACAAAGGTGTGTCCTTGGTGGCGATGACAATGGTTGGCAGAGACAAACACCGGGTTGAAAAGCTCTCCCCCACCGTTTCGCAAGTTCCCGTGCACGGTCGTGACGGCCGGCACCGACGGTGGCGACTCCCTGGTGAACAGCTGGTGGTCTTCTCCATGAATGTGAAGCACGTCCGTCTCCGGCGGCAGTGCGTTCTCCACGGCCTTGCGCTCCCAACTGGTCGGGGACGAGACGGTATAACCGTTGGCAGCCTTGTTCGCCGCAGTGGGCGCGATGACGTGAGTGTGATGTCCGGCGCGTTTTTGTGCCGCGATGAGCCATTCAACCAGTTGCGGCATCCCACCTGCGTCAGCAAGATTCCGCGGCGGCATCGTGCGCCGAATGAGATGAGTGATGTGCATTTTGATCACGTCTTGGTTCGCCAAACAGGGCGATGGAGTAGAAGCCGGCTGTGATGAGCGCCATGTGGGGCCAGAAGTGGTTGAAGACGATGTAAGACTCACCGATGTTGGCGAGTATGAAAGCGGCCAACAGCGCGAAGTAAAGCGTGCCATATCGCTTAGGCACCCTTCTTGTCCGGGTCGATTGGAAGATCTTGTAGGAGATGTGCGCAAACAAGGCAACCATGATCGTGGTCCCAGCGATGCCGGTAGAGAACAGAAGCTCCAGCCAGGAATTGTGCAGGTGGCTGAAACTACGGGTCGGAAGATCACTCGCTGAGATCATGGACCGCGCCGTTTCCGTCCCGTAGCCGAGTACCGGTCGGTCGGCCCAGTGTTCAGCGGCAAAGGTCCAGAGATAGTACCGTGCCCCGACGCTGCCGGTGGGGGTTTGTATGGCTCCTTCGGAGAGCTCAGTCAGCCCTCCGGACCAGGACGAAACGCGACTTTCCATCGCGGGTTTGAAGACAATCACCAGAGATACGATCAGGATCGTGAGGCTACCGGCTCCAATGGAGAATGCCCGAAGTTTCCTCGACCAGCCCTGGCCGTGGGTCAAGTGTTGCCAGAGCACCACCAGACCGATCAGACACGCGGCAACGGCGCCGCCGAGAGGCCCAACGCCCTGCGCCGAGAAGAGGCCGAAAGTGCTGAAGCCAAGCGCCAGTGCCCAAAGCCCCAGTCGTGCCGTAAAGAGAGTGACGCCCTGCTGAAGAGAGCCGACGCAATCGCGGGCGAGAAAAGCAAGGATCACGGTGGTGATCATGAACGGAAGCGCAGCCCGGTGCGGATTGCCGGTACCGAAATCGAGTCGCGACCCTTGCAGGCCCGCCCGAAGAAGATCGGGTGAAACCTCCGGCAGCGTAAACACGAACCAGGCCGCTGTATACCCCAAAAGCACCGCACGGACGACACCCAAGCGGCCGGCGATAAGCCAAGCCATCAGCGGGATCCAGCCAAGCCGGGACCAGTGTCGGGCCGCATTCCAGATATTGTGGTCGGTCGGGATATCCGTATGGGCAATGGCCAGGCTGTTGGACAAGATCATTGCGCCGACCCAGGCTGCGAAAAGCCAGAAAGCCGGATTCGTGCGAAGGAAGCGCCAGGCTGTCGGGAGTGCGGCCAGGAAAGCAACCAGCATCAGCATCTCCCCCAGGCGCATGATGTCGCGCTCGAGGAGGAATGCGGATGAAGCGAGGATAACCCCGATCGTTCCGACCCCATTGACCCAATGGCGTGTGCTTGGGCCGCACATGCAAGCGGCGAACAGGTTGTACAGGCGCAGTCGTCCAGTGGTACGCAGATGCATCGGTTTAAAGTAGGCCCTCTTTGTTTTTGCCGATATCACGGCGAATGCATCCGGAGATGCGGTCGCTGATGTCGATCTCCGTAAAGGCCTTGGCCGGGGAGATGTGCAGTCGTCGAACACTGGTGAGGCGTTCATGATCGCCGACGTGTCCAAGCCACTGAGCGGAGCACAGATGCTCCCAGGCCTCGAGGAAACGAAGGGCGCCGATCGTCGGGCGGAATGCGATACAGAGAGACAAAATCGGGTTCTTGTCGGGGTTTTTCTGGTTCGAAACCGTGGCCAGGTCCCACGCCTCGGCAGGAAGCGAGAACGGGGCGGTGACGATCGCGTCCGCATCGACCCAAACAACCGTCGCTTGTAGTGTCAAAAGCTTGAACTTGATAAACGTGGGCTTGAACAGCTGGGCATTCAGAGCGCTGCAGTTCGGGATGGTCTCGGTTGCGCAGGAGAGACCCTGATCGATGCAAGACTGCTTCAACCGGTCGAGTTGCCAGTCGTAAAATCCATCGCGGGTCGCATAGGAAATAATCCTGAATCGGTCTGCCGAGAGATCGGCGGCTGAGAAATCTACATCCAGGGGAAACGTAGGGGTTGGTGCCAGCAAGAAGCCGAGATTTCTTTTTGTGCGCTTGGCGCGGCGTTTTTTGAGCCGGTAAGTAAAGCTCTCAAAAAAAGGGCTTTTCATTGGTGGTATCCCTTTCGAGAGTGAAAGATGGGAAAGACCAGTTCGGCGGTTGGCCGTCGCTCATTTCGGAGCATTCTCCAATAGTCGGTGTGCCGCCTTAAGTGTTTTGTCCCGGTGGATACGAACATGGTGATCGGGCGAAGCCCGGTAACGTACATGGTAGATGCGGTGCTGATGATCGCGCAGGTCGAGCCCCTTAAGGACGCGGCGCGCCAGCTGGTCCATTTCCGGTGACCGGGCGTTGTCACCCACATCGCGTTTCCATTTCGCGTAGACGTGGTATGCGCCTTGAAACCGCGATGCAAGCGAAGCGATGTCAAAGAAGATCGGGCCGGTGCGGGCGTGTTCCCAGTCAATGATGCGCATGTTACCACTCGGCTCGCGAAGTGTATTAGAAACAATGGCGTCACCGTGAATAGTGCTGACCGGAACGCGCCATGATCCAATCTCGTGAAGCGCTGAGAGAATGGTCGTCGCTTCTTCGTCGTTCCAGCCGTAGGTTTCCAGATCATGCCGGGAGGGTGGGGTCCACTCCGGGAGTGTATTGAGTGATTGCCACGAAATACCGGCGTCCTCGTAAAAGCCCAAGAGTTTCTCGGTAAGAGTCGTTGCGGCCTCATCTTTTTCGTTCGACCGAAACCGTCGGCCGTTAATCGCGCGCATCCAGACCGTGGGGTAGGGCGTTTTCTTAAAGGCGACGGGCGTGGGAGCGACGGCCGGATCGTACGCGTGGAGCTCCTGCAACACATCATATTCACGCTTAAGTGCATCGAGGTCGGCAGGCGAGCCGGGGCCGCGTGTCTTTGCGATCAAATCGTGTTCCGGGAAATAAGCGGTGATGTTACTCTTGACATGAATCCATCGAGCGCTGCAAGCCAATTGATCTTGGAACTGATCCGTGGTTCTGAGGGTTAACGCCGAAACGATCCTCTGGGGCAGGAACGTGGTTAATGATTCCAGAGGCGTCGTGAAGTAAATCGAGGTGGCGCCGACCAACATCGGTTTGCATCGGTTTGGGGGCGGCCGATCTGCGGAGAGCCCCATTTCCTCCTGAAGCGCGGCAATCTGTTGGATGAGGTCATTGGGGGAGTGTCCTCTAAGGACGGTGGGTTGTGGGGTCATGTCGCATACCTTTACCAAAGAGAACGTTGAACGGTACGTGAACGTGAGCGCTATTCC
>NZ_JAJNQP010000016.1:0-58676 GCF_022227985.1 Halorhodospira sp. M38 | reverse complement strand
ATGTACTACAGCGTCTGAGCCCTTCGGGCGGATGCTGCATCCATGGGGCGGGGCCGGATGGCTGCCGCCCTTTTTTATTGCATTGCACTAGGATGGTGCAATGGTTGCCTGATCATGGGCGCATCCGCACCGGGTCCACGCGGGACCGTCGGGGTGGCCCGCCCTTTGCACAGGGATGGACATGGACGAACAAGAGCGCGACCACTCGCAGATCCTCGAGGAACTGACGACCGCCGTGCTGTTGGTGGATGATCAGGTGCGCATCCTCCACGTTAACCACGCCGCCGAGACGTTGTTCCGGGTTAGCAGTCGGCAGGTGCTGGGCCAGCCCCTTGCCTCGGCCCTGCGCGGTGCGGAGCTGCTCGAGGGACTCATCCGCCAGACCCAGCGCACTGGCGGTGCCTACACCCAGCGCGAGCGCCGCCTTCCAGTGCGCGACGATCACCCGGTGACCGTCGACTGCACCATCACGCCGCTCTCGGCGCATCGGGTGCTCATCGAGATCGCCGAGGTTGACCGGCACGCCCGGATCACGCGCGAGCAGCACCTGCTGTCGCAGAATCGAGCCGTGCAAGAGCTCATACGTGGGCTGGCGCACGAGATCAAGAATCCGCTCGGTGGCCTGCGCGGCGCGGCGCAGCTGCTCGAGGCGGAGCTGCCCGAGCGCGATCAGCGCGAGTATACGCAGGTGATCATCCGCGAGGCCGACCGCCTGCAGCAGCTGGTTGATGCCCTGCTCGGCCCCAATGCGCCGGCGCGGGCGGAGTGGGTGAACATCCACGAGGTCCTCGAGCGCGTCCGTTCCCTGGTCATCGCCGAGGACGCCGAGAATCGCGAGGATGGTGGCCCGATTGTGCTTCAGCGCGACTACGATCCCAGCATCCCGCCGGTCAGCGCCGAGCACAACCATCTGGTCCAGGCGGTGCTCAACTTGGTGCGCAACGCCCGTCAGGCTGCCGGCCCGGGTGGCACCATCACCCTGCGCACGCGCACACAGCGCCAGTTCACCATCGCCGACAAGCCCCACCGCCTGGTGGCCCGCATCGACATCATCGACGACGGACCGGGGATTCCCCTGGATCAGCAGGAGCAGATCTTCTATCCGATGGTCACCTCGCGCCCCGAGGGCACGGGCCTGGGCCTGCCCATCGCCCAGAGCTTGATCAGTCGCCTCGGTGGTCTGATCGAGTGCGTTAGCGAGCCGGGGCGTACGGTGTTCACCATCTGGCTGCCCATGGAGACGGAAAATGACTGAGGCCGAATCGCAGGTATGGGTGGTGGACGACGACCGTTCCATCCGCTGGGTGCTGGAGAAGGCGCTGCGCCGCGCCGGCTTTGGGGTCCACACCTTCGAGAGCGGCGACGCGGCGCTGGAGGCGCTGTACCGGGAAGAGCCCGACGTGCTGATCACCGACCTGCGCATGCCCGGAATCGGCGGTCACGATCTGCTGCAGCGGGTACAGAGCACCTCGCCGCAGCTGCCGGTGATCGTGATTACCGCCTACTCGGACCTGGATGCGGCGGTCAGCTCCTACGAGGGCGGCGCCTTTGAGTATCTGCCCAAGCCGTTCGACGTGGACGAGGCGGTGGATCTGGCTGGCCGCGCTGTGGCGAGTCGGCGCAGGGGTTCGGCCGCGGAAGCCAGTACCGAGGGCTCGGCCGACATCCTCGGCGAGGCGCCGGCGATGCAGGAGGTCTTCCGGGCCATCGGCCGGCTGTCCCGCTCAAGCGTGACGGTACTGCTCACCGGTGAATCGGGCAGCGGCAAGGAGTTGGTGGCGCGTGCGCTGCACCGGCACAGTCCGCGCGCCGGCGGGCCCTTCGTGGCCCTGAACATGGCCGCGATCCCCCACGACCTGATGGAGTCGGAACTCTTCGGTCATGAGAAGGGCGCGTTCACCGGGGCGCAGCAGACCCGGCGCGGACGCTTCGAGCAGGCCGATGGCGGCACCCTGTTCCTCGACGAGATCGGCGACATGCCGGCTGACCTGCAGACCCGCCTGCTGCGGGTGCTTGCCGACGGGGAGTTCTATCGGGTGGGCGCCCACACTGCGATGAAGGTGGACGTGCGCATCATCGCGGCCACCCACCAGGATCTGGAGCAGCGCGTGGCCGAGGGGCGTTTCCGCGAGGATCTCTACCACCGCCTGAACGTAATCCGCATCCAGCTGCCGCCGCTGCGCGAGCGGCGCGAGGACATTCCTGCGCTGGCGCGGCGTTTCCTGGCGGCCGCTGCGCGCGAACTCAACGTTGATCCGAAGGCGCTGCATCCGGACGTCGAGCGCGAGCTGATGCAGCTCGATTGGCCGGGCAACGTCCGGCAGCTGGAGAATACCTGCCGCTGGTTGACGGTGATGGCCAGCGGCCAGGAGATCGTCCCTGAGGACTTGCCGGCGGACCTGCGCGGGGCGCGCAGCACTGGCGGTGGTGACGGCGGGGCGGCGGATGGCGGGGACTGGGAGACAGCGCTGGCCCGCTGGGCCGAGCAGGCCCTGGACGGTGGCGGGGATCACCTGCTCGACGAGGCCCTGCCGCGCTTCGAGCGCGCCCTGATCCGTGCCGCGCTGAGCCGCAGCGGCGGCCACCGTCAGGAAGCGGCGCGCCTGCTCGGCTGGGGGCGGAATACGCTGACGCGCAAGATCAAGGAACTCGGCATGGACTGACTCGGCGGTGGCCCCTCAGTCATCGAACTCCGCCTTGGGCGTTCGTTCCATGAGTTCGCGTACGGCCTGCTCAAGCGGGGTATCCCCGCCGACGACCCGGTAGACCATGTTGCAGATCGGCATCTCCACCCCGTGCCGTGCCGCCAGGGTGTGCAGCTCGGCGGCGGTGCGTGCGCCTTCGACGGTGCTACCCACCGAGGCCAGCGCACGATCCACGTCGGCCCCCTGCCCCAGGGCGAAGCCGAAGCGCCGGTTGCGCGACTGATCGTCGGTGCAGGTCAGCAGCAGATCCCCCATCCCGGCCAGACCGATGAGCGTCTGTGGATCGGCGCCGAGGGCGGCGCCCAGGCGCGAGATCTCGGCCAGCCCCCGGGTGACGAGGGCGGCGCGGGCGTTGGCGCCGAGCCCGAGTCCGTCGCTGACGCCGGTCGCCACGGCGAGCACGTTCTTCACCGCCCCGCCGAGCTCGACGCCGATCATGTCGGTGCTCGAGTAAGGCCGGAAGCGGTCGTTGTGGAAGGCGTGGACGACCTCGGCGGCCAGGTCCGAGTCGGTGGCCGCTACGGTGATCGCGGTGGGCAGGCCGCGTCCAACCTCGGCGGCAAAGCTCGGCCCGGAGATGACCGCCATAGCGGGGGTCGGGTCGAGGAAGCCCTCGACGACGCCGTGCAGGAAGCCGCCGGACTCCGATTCGAGCCCCTTGGTGGCCCAGACCACCTTGCCGGGGCGATAGGGCGCAAGGCGCTCGATCAGGCCGCGGAAGGCGCTGCTGGGGACGGCGATCAGCAGCCACTCGGTACCGGCGAGGGCCGTGTCCAGATCGGCCGTAGCAGCGAGGCTCTGCGGCAGCGGACAGTCGGGGAGATGGCGGCGGTTGACCCGCTCGGCGTTGATCGCCGCGGCGTGCTCGGCGTCGCGGGTCCAAAGCTGAACCGCGTGGCCATTGCGACCCAGCACCGAGGCCAGGGCGGTGCCCCAGGCCCCGGCGCCCAGTACCGCGATGGTCGCCACGGCGTTACGCCCTCCCCCCGTCCTGCTCGCCGGCCGGGGCGCTGTCGGCGTTGCCCTGCTCACGGCGCTGCTTCTGCTGCTGGTAGAGCGACTCGAAATTGACCGGGGCCAGAAGCAGCTGCGGGAATCCGCCCTTGACCACCAGGTCGTTGATCGCCTCGCGCGCGAAGGGGAAGAGCTGCGCGGGGCAGTAGGCACCGAGCACCCGCTCCATATCGGCCTCAGGGAAGCCCTCGAGGCGGAACACCCCGCCCTGCTTGACCTCGCAGAGGTAGGCGGTGCGCTCGTTGTTGCGCGCGGTCACGGTGACGGTCAGGACCACGTCGTAGGTGTTTTCGCCCAGTGGTTGGTGGCGGGTGCCCAGCTCCACGTCCAGCTGCGGTTTCCACTCGTCGCGGAAGGCCTCCGGGGCGCTCGGCGCCTCGAAGGAGACATCGCGCAGGTACATCTTGGCGATCTGGAAGCGCTGCCGCTGACCCGCGTCGGTGGCGCCGGTGCTGCCGTTGCCGTTGTTCTCTGCCATCGTCCCTTACCCCTTCTTGACGTTCTCCATCGGGTACCCGCTGCCCTGCCAGGCCCGCAGCCCGTGCTTGAGCCGGTAGACGCGGGAGAACCCGGCCTTGCGCAGCTTGCGTCCGACCCGTGCCGCCTGCGGCCCCTGATCATCGTAGACGATCAGCGGCGGATCACCGTCGGCCTCTTTGCGCAGCTTGTCGATCAGCTGATCGAACTCGGCCTCGGGCAGGCTAAAGGCGCCGGGCAGGTGCCCGCCGTCGAACTCCTTGCGCGGGCGCATGTCGATGAACCGGGCCGACTCACGATTGTACATTCGCGTGGCGGTCTCGGCGTCGATCATCTTTACGCCGCTGTACCAGTGGAAGAGCTCTCCGCCGATCCACCAGCCGAGGATCAGCACGAAGGCCAGCACCAGGCCCCAATTGTTTTGTGCGAATTCGAGGAATTCCTGCATGGACGCTGCCGTGCCTCTGTCACCGGGATCAAGGCGGGGATGATACCAGCCGTCCGCGGTGCCTGCAGGTCCGGACGGCGTGATCGCGCTACCATGGGCGATCCGTGGTAAGGCAGTGGAGAAGGGCATGGCCGCAAGGCGACCGCGCACAGGTCTGGCGATGGGTGTCGTACTGATGGCGCTCGCCGGTGCGTCGTCGGCGGATTACGAAAGCGAGCGCGAGCAGCTCGAGGCCCTGCGCGACGATCTCGAGACGATCCAGGAGCAGCTTGCGGCGGATCGGGCCGCGCGCGACGAGGTCGAGGAGGAGCTGTCGCGGCTGGAGCGGGTGGTCTCGGAGGCGGCCCGCGAGTTGGAACGCCTGCGTGAGGAGCGCGCCCATGCCCGCGAGCGGGTGGCGGAGCTGCGCGAGGACTACGAGGCGGAGGCCGAGCGCCTCGGCCGCCACCGCGAGACCCTCGCCGCGCAGATCGTTGCTGCCTATGTCAGTGGTGGCGACGATCCCCTGCGCCTGCTGCTCAACCAGCAGGACCCGGCCGCAGTCCAGCGTCTGCTGGTCTACCACGACTACTTCAACGAGGCGCGGGCCGGGCACATCGAGGCGGCCATGGCGGAACTGCAAAGTCTGGCGGCCCTGCGCGAGGAGCTCCGCACCGAACTGACCGAGCTTGAACGCCTGGAGCAGGCGACGCGCGAAGAGCGCCAGGCCCTGGCCGAGCAACGCGCCGAGCGCGATGCCCGGCGCGAGCAGCTGGAGGCGCGGATCGCCGAGCGCGGCGCGGAGGCCGAGTCCCTTGAGGCCGAGGTGGCCGAGCAGGAATCGCTGCTTGAGGATCTGCGCCAGCGCCTGGCCGATGTGCCGGACGAGGCGGCCGACTTCGAGGCCCTGAGCGAGGCACGGGGGAGCCTGCCGTGGCCGGTGGGGGGCGAGGTGGCCGAGGAGTTCGGGGAGGCCCGTGGTGGGGGCCTGCAGCGCACCGGCGTGGTGATCGCCGCGCAGACCGGCGAGGAGGTCCATGCGGTGGCCCCGGGGCGGGTGGTCTTCAGTGATTGGTTGCGCGGTCTGGGGCTGCTGGCCATCATTGACCACGGCGATGGCCATCTGACGCTCTACGGCCACACCGAGTCGCTCTATGTTGACGTCGGCGAGTGGGTCGAGGCCGGTGACCTGGTCGCTACCGTGGGCAACAGCGGAACCCGTCGTGAGCCCGGCCTGTACTTCGAGATCCGCGAGGGCGCGGAGCCACGCAACCCGCTGGACTGGCTTCGCTGAGGCGGACCGCCCAATGAAGGAGCTGCGATGCGATCCTGGACGCTGACCCTGGCCACCGCCCTGCTCGCCTTGCTGATCGGCAGCGCCGCCGCGGATCGGCCGGCGGAGGCCGACGACGATCTGCCGATGGCCGAGCTGGAACTGCTCACCGAGGTCTACAGTCGCATCAAGCGCGATTACGTGGACGAGGTCGAGGATGCCGACCTGTTCCGGGCGGCCATCCGCGGCATGCTCTCGGAGCTGGATGCGCACTCGAGCTACCTCGATGGGCAGGAACTCGAGCAGCTACGCGAGGGCACCCGCGGCGAGTTCGGCGGGGTCGGCCTGGAGCTCAGCCGCCAGGACGATGAGATCCGGGTGGTCGCCCCCATTGATGACACCCCGGCGAGCCGCGCGGGCCTGCAGGCCGGGGACGTGCTGCTGCGGATCGACGGCGAGGCGCTCGGCGGCGCCAGCCTCAACGAGGTGGTCCAGCGTCTGCGCGGTGAGCCGGGCAGCGTGGTGGAGGTAACCATCCGCCGCTCGGAGGATGAGGGGCAGACCCGAACCTTCGAGCTGGAGCGCGACACCATTCAGGTCGAGAGCGTGCGTGCCCGGATGCTCGAGCCGGGTTACGGCTACGTGCGCATCAGCCAGTTCCAGGAGCGCACCGCCAGTGATCTTTTCCGCGCCCTCGATGGCCTGCTTGAGGAGGCCGGCGGCGGCCTCCACGGCCTGATCCTCGATCTGCGCAACAACCCGGGCGGGGTGCTGGATCCGGCGGTGGCCGTGGCCGACGCCTTCCTGACCGAGGGCCGGATCGTCTACACCGAGGGGCGCATGCGCCAGGCGCGTATGAGCTTTGACGCCACGCCGGCGGATCGAAGCCTGGGCGCGCCCCTGGTGGTGCTGATCAACCGCGGCTCCGCGTCGGGCTCCGAGATCGTGGCCGGGGCGCTGCAGGATCACCAGCGCGCGGTGGTGATGGGACGGGCCAGCTTCGGCAAGGGCTCGGTGCAAAGCGTGCTGCCGCTTGATGGCGCCGCCATGAAGCTGACCACGGCTCGCTACTACACCCCGCGGGGCCGCTCGATCCAGGATGAGGGCATCCAGCCGGATATCGTCGTCGAGGATCTGCGCCTGGCCGAGGCGCAGGAGCGCGACGAGGCAGAGCTGCTCGATGTCCCGGAGGACGCCGATGATGCCGAGGAGGCGGCGGCGCTGGCTCAGGACGATTACGTGTTGAGCGAGGCACTGAACCTGCTCAAGGGGCTGCGCGTGTTCGAGGGGCGTTGAGCATGGCGAAGGGTTATCGAGGGTTCTTCGCGGCCGGCGTCCTGGCGGTCTGGGGTGCGCCGCTCGCCGCGCATGGGCCGGCGGGCACAGACTGGATGTCGTTCCCCGAACCGCGGGCGGAGACGCCGGCCGGCCAGCCGGCGGCGCTGATCATCGACGACGTCGGCGACGACCGGGCCGCGGGGCGGCGCGCCATTGACCTGGATGCGGGGGTGACGCTCTCGGTGTTGCCGCACACCCCCCACGGCCGATACCTGGCCGAGCGCGCCCATGAGCGCGGTCGCGAGGTGATGCTGCACCTTCCCATGGAGGCAAAGAACGGGGCCGATCCTGGCCCCGGTGCGTTGTTCCTCGATATGGACGAGGTGCAGGTGCGCGAGACTGTGGCCCGTGCCTTGGAGGCGGTTCCCCACGCCGCCGGCGTCAACAACCACATGGGCAGCCTCATCACGCGCCACCCCGGGCACATGACGTGGTTGATGGAGGAACTGGCGGCGCGCGACGATCTGTACTTCATCGACAGTCGTACCTCGGCGCGCTCGGTGGCTCAGCGGATGGCCGATGAGCAGGGCGTGGATAACGCCGTGCGCCACGTCTTCTTGGACCCGCAGCGCGATGCCGATGTGATCGCCGAGCAGTTCGAGCGTTTCGTGGCCCTGGCGCAACAGGGTCAGGGGGTGATCGCCATCGGCCATCCCTACCCCGAGACCCTGGATCTGCTGGAGGAGGAATTGCCCGGACTGCGCGAGCGGGGTGTGACTCTCGTCCCCGCCGGCGAGCTGGTTGATGAACCGGCCACCGATCCAATCAAGGGAGATCGACGATGAGTGTACGAGTTCTGGTTCCGCTGGCCGAAGGCTGTGAGGAGCTGGAGGCGGTCACGGTGATCGACCTACTGCGCCGGGCCGGAGCCGAAGTGGTGGTCGCCGGCCTGGAATCGGGAACGGTGCGCGCCAGTCGCGGCGTGCAATTGGTCCCGGATACCGACCTGGACCGCGTTGCCGAGGAGAGCTTCGACCTGATCGTGCTGCCCGGCGGACTGGGCGGCGCCGAGCGGCTGGAGAGTGACGCCCGCATCGTCCGCATGCTGCAGGCGCAGAATGAGAGCGACGGCTGGATCGCGGCGATCTGCGCTGCCCCGCGCGTGCTTGCCGAGGCAGGCGTCCTGCAGGGGCGCCGGGCCACTGCCTTCCCGACCCAGCTCGAGCGCCACGGCATTGAGCCGGAGGATAGCGCGGTGGTCATCGACGACAACCTGATCACCTCGCGCGGGCCGGGGACGGCGATGGACTTCGCCTTGCGCCTGATCGAGGTTGTCTACGGTGACGAGAAGGCGGCCGAGGTTGAGGGTACCCTGCAGCGTCCGCTCTCACACCAGCGCTACTGAGTTGCTCGGCCGTGGGGGGGGAACCCCCCCCCCCCCCGGGCCCCCCCCCCCCCCCCCCCCCCCCCGGGGGGGGGGGCCCCCCCCCCCCCCCCCGCCAGGGCCAGAACCAAAGCCATCAGCCCCAGTCCGCCCAGGCCCCAGGTGGCCGGGGGCACATCGGCCCAGGCCTCGGGCGTCCCCTCGCCGGTGTGGCTGAGCACGGCGGCGATGATCAGCGCAGCCCCGGCGATGGCGGCGTAGACCCGTCGGTTGCCCCGGTCGACCTCCCGACGCAGCTGTTCCATCTCCTGGCAGTGGCGGTGGAGTTCCGCGCGCATGCTGGCCAGGTCGTCCAGCCCGCGGTCGATTCGGTTGGGCAGCTCCGGTAGCTTGTCCCCCCACTCCGGCAGCTGTTTGCGGATGTTGCGCAGCGCTGCCGCCGGGCCCAGCTCCTCGCGCATCCAGCGCTCCAGGAATGGTTTGGCCGTGGTCCAAAGGTCCAGATCGGGGTAGAGGTTGCGACCCAGCCCCTCGATGTTGAGCAGGGTCTTCTGCAGCAGCACCAGCTGCGGCTGCACCTCCATGTTGAAGCGCCGGCCGGTCTGGAACAGCCGCAGCAGCAGCTGGGCGAAGGAGATCTCGTGCAGCGGGCGGGCGAAGGCCGGTTCGCAGACGGTGCGGATGGCGGCCTCGAACTCCTCGACCCGGGTACCCGCCGGGACCCATCCCGACTCGACGTGCAATTCGGCCACCCGCCGGTAGTCCCGGTTGAAGAAGGCCATGAAGTTACCGGCCAGGTAGTGGTGGTCCGTCGGTGCCAGCGAACCCATGATGCCGAAGTCGATCGCGATGTAACGCGGCTCGGTGGGCCGCGTGGGGTCGACGAAGATGTTGCCCGGGTGCATGTCCGCGTGGAAGAAGCTGTCGCGGAAGACCTGGGTAAAGAAGATCTCGGTGCCGCGCTCGGCGAGCTTCTTGAGGTCGATGCCGTGGGCCTTGAGGGCCTCGATGTCGCTGATCGGCAACCCGTGCACCCGCTCCATGACCATTACGTTGCGCCCGGTGTAGCGCCAGTAGACGGCTGGCACGTAGAGCAGCTCCGAGTTCTCGAAGTTGCGCCGCAGCTGCGAGGCGTTGGCCGCCTCGCGCATGAGGTCGAGCTCGTCGTAGAGGTTCTTCTCGAACTCGCGGATGACGTCCACCGGGTGCAGACGTCGTGCGTCGGGTACGTAGCGCTCGGCCAGGGCGGCGGCGGTATGTAGCAGGTCCAGGTCGCGGCGGATGACCGCCGGGATGCCCGGGCGTACCACCTTGACCACCACCTCGCTGCCGTCGTGCAGCTGCGCGCCGTGGACCTGGGCGATAGAGGCCGAGGCGATGGGGGTGTCTTCGAAGTGGGCGAAGACGTCCTGGATGGGGCAACCGTAGGTCCGCTCGACGATGCGCCGGGCATCCTCATGGGGGAACGGCGGTACGCGATCCTGTAGCCGCGCCAGCTCACGGGCAACGTCGGCCGGGAGCAAGTCCTGGCGCGTCGACAGGATCTGCCCGAGCTTGACGAAGATCGGTCCCAGCTCCTCTAGGGCACGCCGGACGCGCACCCCGCGGGGGACCTTGCGCCGTACCCAGCGCCAGGGCATGAAGATGACCAGAAAGCGCAGCGGGCGGAAGATGGGGGCCGCCAACACGACGTCGTCGACGCCGTTGCGGAGCATCACCAGCTGGATCCGGGTCAGGCGCAACAGGCGACGCGGTCCGATCATCAGCGCCCTCGTTCCAGCCGCTGGATGCGTACGGCGAGGCGGTCGGTGTCAGCGCGCAGGCGGTCCACGTCTTCCAGGAAGGCGCGGGCGCGCTCGGGCTCCGGCACTAGGCCGGACTCCTCGGCCAGCCACTCGCCGAGGTCGGTGGCGCTCTGCTGCGCGCTGTCGTTGAGCCAGCGGCCTGCGTTGCGCAGGGTGTCGGCGCTCCACTGTGCCAATGGGTCGCCGAGCAGGCGCGCCAGCGGTTCCTCCCAGTCCGGGCGCAGGCCGCTGAACAGGTTGCGCAGGTGCTCGACCACCGTCACCTCACCGCGGATGCGCAGTCGTCCCACGGCGTCGCTGCCCTGACTCAGTAGCGCCGTCAGTGCCTCGCGGCTGGCGATGATCTCGGCGTCGGTCTCTTCGTCGGATTCGGCGCCGCTGCCGCACAGCGCCACCCCGGACTCGGAGAAGCGCATCACCAGCTGCGGGAACCCTTCAACGCTCAGACGCACCCGCCGGCCGACGAGTGGCGTGAGCAACTCGGCGGCATCGGGATCCAGGTGGATCCAACGGTTGATCAGGGCGTCGAGCATGGCGTCGGTGCCTTTCTCAGTAGACCCAGCCCGTATGGATGGCGGCGACACCGGCGGTGAGCAGGGTGTAATCGCAATCCTCGAAGCCGGCCTCCTCCATCATGCCCTTGAGCGCCGGGGCCTCGGGATGCATGCGGATCGACTCGGCCAGGTAGCGGTAGCTCTCCGAGTCGTTGACCACCAGCTTGCCCATCATCGGCATGATGCGGAAGGAGTAGAGATCGTAGAACGGACGCAGCGCCGAGACGTAGACGTGGGAGAACTCGAGGATCACCGCCCGCCCGCCGGGGCGCAGCACCCGGCGCATCTCGGCCAGGGCGTTCTCCTTGCGGGTGACGTTGCGCAACCCGAAGCCGATGGTCACCCGATCGAAGGTGTCATCGGGGAAGGGCAGTTCCTCGGCGTCGGCGAGGACGCAGGCCGCCTGATCCCCGACCCCCTCGTCGATCAGCCGATCCCGCCCGCGGGCGAGCATGGAGAGGTTGATGTCGCTCATGACCACGCGGCCTTCGGGACCGACGCGGGGCAGCGCTAGGCTGGCCAGGTCGCCGGTGCCCGAGGCGATGTCCAGGACCTCGTGGCCCGGGCGCAGGAGGGTCTGGCCGATGGTCTGGCGCTTCCAGATCCGGTGCAGGCCGCCGGACATCAGGTCGTTCATGAAGTCGTAGCGGTCCGCCACCGAATCGAAAACCGAGCCGACCCGCTTGGCCTTCTCCTCCAGCGGGACCTCGCGGTAGCCGAAGTGGGTGGTCTTGTCGTCGCTCACGCTGTCCTCCCCCTACCCGCCCCTGCGGGTTGTCTCGGATGGGCCGGTCACAGGATGTACCGACTCAGGTCCTCGTCCTCGGCCAGGCCGGCCAAGTGCTCTTCCACATAGGCCGCATCGACGGTGCGGGTCTGGCCGCTGTGGTCCGCCGCCTCGTAGGAGAGCTGCTCGAGCAGGCGTTCCATCACGGTGTGCAGGCGCCGGGCGCCGATGTTCTCGGTTCGCTCGTTGACCTGACGGGCGATCTCGGCGATGCGGCGCACGCCGTCGTCGGTGAATTCCAGGGTCAATCCCTCGGCGGCCATCAGGGCCCGGTACTGCGCCACCAGCGAGCTGCTCGGCTCGGTGAGGATGCGCACGAACTCTTCGGTGCCCAGGGCCTCCAGTTCAACGCGGATGGGCAGGCGCCCCTGGAGCTCCGGGATCAGATCCGAGGGCTTGGCAACGTGGAAGGCGCCGGAGGCGATGAACAGGATATGGTCGGTACGCACCATGCCGTGCTTGGTGGAGACCGTGGCGCCCTCGACCAGCGGCAGCAGGTCGCGCTGGACGCCCTCGCGGGAGACGTCCCCGCCGCCGCTCTGCTCGGCGCGCTTGGTGACCTTGTCGACCTCATCGAGGAAGACGATGCCCTGCTCCTCGACCCGCTTGACGGCCTCGGCCTTGACCTCTTCCTCGTTGACCAGTTTGGCGGCTTCCTCGTCCCGCAGCACCCGTTTGGCCTCGGCGACGGTTAGCTTGCGCCGCTGGGTCCGCTCCTGGCCCATGTTGCGGAACAGCCCCTGGAGCTGGTTGGACATCTCCTCCATCCCCGGCGGAGCCATGATGTCCACGCCGGGCCCGCTGGCCTGGACCTCGACCTCGATCTCGCGGTCGTCGAGTTCGCCGTTGCGCAGCTTCTGCCGGAACTTCTCCCGGGTGCGGTTCTCTACGTCCTCGGGTCCGCCGCCGCTGGGCCCGGGCAGCAGGGTGTCGAGCAGGCGGTCCTCAACGGCCCGATCGGCCTTGTGGCGCATCTCGGCCATGGCCTCTTCGCGAACCAGCTTCAGGGCCAGGTCGGTGAGGTCGCGGATGATCGACTCGACGTCGCGGCCGACATAGCCGACCTCGGTGAACTTGGTCGCCTCGATCTTGATGAACGGCGCCCGCGCCAACCGTGCCAGCCGGCGGGCGATCTCGGTCTTGCCGACGCCAGTGGGGCCGATCATGAGGATGTTCTTGGGGGTGATCTCGCTGCGCAGCGGCTCGTCGACCTGCATGCGCCGCCAGCGATTGCGCAGGGCGATGGCCACGGCGCGCTTCGCCTCGCCCTGGCCGACGATGTGCTTGTCCAGCTCCTGGACGATCTCGCGCGGGGTCATCGTGGCTTCCGACATGTCGTTACGACTCCTCACGGGTCTCGGGCAGCGTCTCCACGGTGATGTGGCGGTTGGTATAGACGCAGATATCGCCGGCGATCTCCAGCGCCCGCTGGGTGATCTGGGCCGCGGGCAATTCGGTGGACTCGAGCAGGGCCCGGCCGGCGGCCTGGGCGTAGGGACCGCCGGAGCCGACGGCCATCAGGTCGTGCTCCGGCTCGATGACGTCGCCGGTACCGGAGAGCGTCAGTAGGGATTCGGTGTTGGCGACCACGAGCAGGGCCTCCAGGCGGCGCAGGACGCGGTCCGAGCGCCACTCCTTGGCCAGCTCGACGGCGGAGCGGGCCAGTTGCCCGTGGTGCTTCTCAAGCTGCGCCTCGAAGCGCTCGAACAGTGTGAATGCGTCCGCCGTGGCGCCGGCAAAACCGGCCAGAACCCGGCCGTGGTAGAGCCGGCGGACCTTGCGCGCGTTGCCCTTGAGCACCGTGTGCCCGAGGGTGACCTGTCCGTCGCCGCCGAGGGCGACCTGCCCCTCGCGGCGGACGGCGAGGATGGTGGTGCCGTGCAGTGTTTCCAAGATCGGCCTCCTGAGTGTTCGCGCCGCTCATTGTACCCGAGAGCATCGCCCGCGGGTCGACGCTGCCGTGGCACCGAGCCCGCGGTTCACTCCGGATCCGGGTCCCGGCGCCGCCGGGCCCGGGGGTGGGCGCGGTCGTAGACCTGGGCCAGGTGCTGGAAGTCGAGGTGCGTGTAGATCTGGGTGGTGGAGATGTCGGCGTGCCCGAGCAGCTCCTGGACGGCGCGCAGGTCGCCGCTGGACTCGAGCATGTGTGTGGCGAAGGAGTGGCGGAGCATGTGCGGGTGGACCCGCCGTTGGACCCCGCGCAGTCGGGCCAGGCGCTGGAGCCGGCGCTGCACGGTGCGCGGACCCAGCCGCGCACCGTGGCGGCCGACGAACACGGCGGTCTCCTCGGCGTCCGCCCAAGCCGGTCGGTGGCGGAGCCAGGCGTCGAGGGCTCGCAGGGCTTGGCGTCCGACCGGCACCACCCGGTCCTTGGCGCCCTTGCCGCGCAGCACGCGGACCAGCCCGTCGCGCCGGTCGATGTCCATCACGTTCAGCCCGACCACCTCGGAGAGGCGCAGCCCGCTGGAGTAGATGAGCTCGTAGAGCGCGGCGTCGCGGGCCTGGAGCGGGTGCTCGAAGTCGGCGCCGTCGAGCAGTCCGGCCGCCTCGTCCGGGTCGAGGGTGCCGGGCAGGCGCCGCGGGGTCTGTGGCGGACGCACCTCGGCGGCCGGGTCCGCGGCGGCCGCCCCTTCCCGGATCAGGAAGCGATAGAAGCTGCGCAGCGCGGCCAGCTGCCGGCCCAGGGTGCGGCCGGCCAGGCCGCGACGGCGGCCGCGGGCGACCCAGGCACGGACCACGTCGTGATTCACGGCGGACCAGCTGGAGAGGTCCTGCTCGGCGCAATAGGCGGCGAAGGCCTCCAGATCCTGGCGGTAGCGCTGCCGTGTCGGTTCAGCCAGGCGGCGCTCCGTGGCCAGGTGGCGGTCGAACCGCTCCAGCCAGCTAAGGTCCAAGGCTACCCCCGGTGCAGGAGCCGGTCGAATACGCGCGCCGCGGTGGTACCGAGCCGGCGCAGGAAGACCGTGCCCTGGCCCGGGTGGTAGCGCTGGGGATCGCTGCTGCCGATGCCGAGCACGCCCACGGCACGCTCGTCGATCATCGGTACCAGTGCGGCACTGGCCACGGTTGTCTCGGTGTCCGGAAAGATGGTCCGGGCCTGGGCGTCGGTGGGTGCCCCGCAGCTGGGGCGGCCGCGCTCGAGCAGGGGCCTGAAGCAGGTCAGCGTCGGGTCGCCGTCGCCGAGCAACTCGGGGAGGGGCTCGCGCGCCGCGGCACTGCCCTGCTCAGGGGCGATGAGCAGCAGACCGACGGCATCGGCCTGGAAACCCTCGCGCAGTCCGGCACGCAGGGCCTCGACCGCCGCCTGCAGGTCGTCGGCGGCGAACAGGTCCAGGGTCAGCTCGTGGAGCCGTTCGGCGGTTCCCTCGTTCTGCCGGGCCACCCGGACCATGTCGTCGAGACGCCGGCGCAGCCCCGCACTCTCCTCGCGCAGGACCCGGACCTGGTGTTCGATCAGCGAGGTGGCATCGCCGCAGTCGTGGCGGAGTTCGAGCCGCGCGAGAACCTCGGGGTGGCGGTGCAGCAGGTCGGGGTGTTCGACCAGGTAGGCGGCCACCTCGGCCTCGTCGAGCAGCGGGGCCTCTTCACGCTTCGCGCTCTCTGTCACACCGTTCGTCCTGCTTGCTTAGCGGGTCGGTCCCCGGGGCGTCACCGCGGCGGAGGCGGGTAGCTCGATCTCGCCGCGGAAAACGGTGCGTGCCGGGCCGGTCATCCACACCGAGCGCCCGGGACCGCGCCAGTGTATCACGAGCACTCCGCCGGTCAGCTCCACGGTCACCGTGGTGTCGAGCCAGTCGCGCAGGCGGCCGGCGACCACGGCGGCACACGCCCCGGTGCCGCAGGCCGGCGTCTCGCCGACGCCGCGCTCGAAGACACGCAGACGGATCCGATCGCGGCTGCAGACCTCCATGAAGCCGACGTTGACCCGCCGCGGGAAGCGCGCGTGCCGCTCGATCTCGGCCCCAAGCTCGGCCACGGCGGCGGTGTCGACGTCGTCGACGCGGAGGACGGCGTGCGGGTTGCCCAACGAGACCGCACCGATGGTCCGCTCACCGCTGCTAGTGGCCAGCCGGTACGCCTCCTGCCTCACCGGCGCCTGGAACGGGATCCGTGCGGGCTCGAGTTCCGGTGGACCCATGTCGACGCTCACCTGGCCGTCGTCGCGGGGCTCCGCCTCGGTGATCCGGCCGTCCGTCTCGATCCGCAGCACCCCCGGCGCGGCCAGCCCCTCGTCGATTAGGAAGCGGGCCAGACAGCGGACGCCATTGCCGCAATGCTCGACCTCGCCGCCGTCGGCGTTGAAGATCCGGTAGCGGACGTCGGCGGCGACGTGCGCCGGCGGCTCGGCGACCAGCAGCTGGTCACAGCCGACGCCGAGCCGGCGGTCGGCCAGGCTGCGGATGGTCTCGGTGGTCAGCTCCAGGCGCTGGCGGACGCCGTCGAGGACGACGAAGTCGTTGCCCAGCGCCTCCATCTTGGTAAAGCGCACGGCTTCAGTCCTCCGGTAGCAGCGCTTCCCCGGTCATCAGCTCGTCGAGGGTCTCACGGCGGCGGATCAGATGGCTCCGGGGACCGTCGACGAGTACCTCCGGCGGCCGAGGCCGGGCGTTATACGCTGAAGCCATGACGGCGCCGTAGGCGCCGGCGCTGCGGATGGCCAGCAGACCGCCGGCGGCGGCCGGCAGCGGGCAATCGCGGGCGAAGGTATCTGCGGACTCGCACACCGGTCCGACCACATCCACCGGGCGGCAGTGCGCGCTCTTCGGGGCGATGGACTCGACGGTGTGGGCGGCGTCGTAGAGCGCCGGGCGCAGGTAGTCGTTCATGCCGGCGTCGACGATGGCGAACTCCCTGCCTCCGTTTTGTTTGAGATACTCGACGCGCGTGACTAGGACGCCGGCCTCGGCGACGATGGCCCTGCCCGGCTCGACCAGAACCGCTACCCCGAGATCCCGCAGCGGCGCCGTGACGGCCTCGATGTGCTCCGCCGGGCTCGGTGGCCGCTCATCGACGTAGTGCACCCCGAGCCCCCCGCCGGCGTCGACGTGGTCCAGGACGATCCCCTGCTCCTGCAGACGGCGCGCCAGTGCCGCCAGCCGCTCGGCGGCCTCGGTCAGGGGAGCCACCGAGAGCAGTTGCGAGCCGATGTGGCAGGCGATGCCGCGTACCTGCAGGTGTGGGTCGTCGGCCGCCTGCCGATAGAGGGCTTCTGCCTCGTCGAGGGCGATCCCGAACTTGCTCTGTGCCAGTCCGGTGGCGATGTAGGGGTGGGTCTCGGGGTTGACGTCGGGGTTGACCCGCAGGGCCACCGGCGCCGGGGTGCCCTCGGCCTCCGCGACGCCGGCGATGCGTTCGAGCTCGGCGGCGGACTCCACGTTGAAGCAGCGGATGCCGGCGCGCAGCGCGCGGCGGATCTCGTCGGTGCCCTTGCCAACGCCGGAGAAGACCACCCGCGCGGCTTCCCCGCCGGCGCGCAGGACCCGTTCCAGTTCGCCGCCCGAGACGATGTCGAAGCCGGCGCCGTGGCGGGCGAGCAGATTGAGCAGGCCGAGGTTGCCGTTGGCCTTGACTGCGTAGCAGATATCGGCATCGCTGCCGAGGGCGGTGCGGTAGCGATTCCAGCGCGCCTCGATAGCGGCGCGGGAGTAGACGTAACAGGGGGTGCCGTAACGCTCGGCCACCTCGTCGAGGGGCAGTGATTCCACCCACAGGCGGTCATCGTGTCGGGTGAAGCCGGGGTGCGTCATGACGGGTCCTCTTCGCCGCTTTCGTCGGGGAGGTAGAGATCGGCCTTCTGGCCGCAGCCACCGGCGAGGATCAGCAGGGCGAGCAGCACCAGCGCCGCCGTCCGGGATCGCGTAGGCATGAGCCTCTCCACGGATGGGTGATAAACCGCTCATTATAGCGGCTAGCGGGGCCCATCGTGAGGGCGGCGGGTGCCGGCCGTTCCGCGGTTTCCGTCCCCGGACCCCCTCGTTATACTGATCCAACCATCAGATAAACTAAGGCATTGAGAGGGGTCATGACGGACAATCCGCTTCGAGGGCTGGCCGGCGTCGGGCAGAGCGTCTGGTACGACAACATCCATCGCGGCATGCTGCCGGAGGAGCTGGAGCGCCTGGTCCGGGAGGACGGGCTGAGCGGCGTGACCACCAATCCGGCCATCTTCCAGAAGGCGATCGGTGGCACCGACGCCTACGACCAGGCCATCACCAAGGCGATGGGGCAGGTCGGCCGTGACCCGGAAGCGGTCTTCGAGGCGCTGGCCATGGACGACATCCGCGCCGCGGCGCGGGTCCTGCGTCGGGTTTATGAGGCCAGCGACGGCGTCGACGGCTACGTCAGCATGGAGGTGTCACCGGATCTGGCCGGGGATGCGCGCGGCACAGTCACGGAGGCTCTGCGCCTCTCCGCCGAGGCCGGCGAGCCCAACGTCATGATCAAAGTCCCCGCCACCTCGGCCGGCGTGGAGGCCTTCGAGGAGCTGACGGTCCGGGGCATACCGGTGAACGTGACCCTGATCTTCGGGGTCGAGCGCTACCGGCAGGTGGCCGAGGCGTACGTGCGCGCCCTTGAGCGGCGCCGTCAGGCCGGGGATCCGGTCTCCGCGCCGGCGTCGGTGGCGAGCCTGTTCATCAGCCGCCTCGACGCCAAGATCGATCCGCTGTTGTCGGACGATGCGTCGGCGCCCGTGCCGCCCGGGCAGGCGGCCATCGCCAACGCGCGGACCGCCTACTCGGTCTATCGGGAGATCTTCCACGGCGCCGGCTTCGCCGCCCTGGCCGAGGCCGGAGCGCGGCCCCAGCGGCTGCTCTGGGCTAGCACCGGGGTCAAGGGCGAGCGCTACCCGGAGACCTACTATGTCGAGGCGCTTGCCGGCCCGGAGACCGTCACCACCTTGCCGCCGGCCACCTACGAGGCATACCGCCGGGACGGCCAGCCGCAGGAGCGGATCACCGAGCGGCTCGAGCAGGCGCCCGCGGTGCTCGACGAGCTGCGGGCGCAGGGCATCGACCTCGACGGTGTCCTCGCCGAACTTGAGCGCGAGGGAATCGATGCCTTCGTCCAGGCCCACCGGGCCCTGCTCGAGGCCCTGGAGAAAAAGCTGCAGGCCGCCGCCGGGACGTGAGACCCTGACCCGCCGAGATCCCGTAGGCGTCATGCAGAGGAAGGAGGCTGCCATTGGCCACGTACGCGATCGGTGACATCCAGGGATGCTGCGACCCGCTCAAGCGACTACTGGAGCAGATCCGCTTCGATCCGGCGCAGGACACGATCTGGTTCGTGGGCGATCTGGTCAACCGTGGCCCGGACTCGCTCGGTGTGCTGCGCTTGGTGCGCAACGAGCTCGGCGATCGGGCGATCACCGTCCTCGGCAACCACGACATCCACCTGATGTCGGTCTGGAGTGGCCACGGCCGGCTGAAGAACGCCGATACCCTGCGCGGCACTTTGGATGCCCCGGACGTCGATGAGCTGATCGAGTGGCTGCGGCGCCGGCCGCTGATGCACGTCGACGAGAGCCTGGGCTACGCCATGGCCCACGCCGGCCTGCCGCCGGCCTGGAGCGTGGCCGAGGCGAAGCTGCGCGCCCACGAGCTGGAGCGGGCCCTGCGCGGCGACATCCCCCTCGACGACCTGATGGACAACATCTACGGCAACCGGCCCATCGAGTGGTCCGACGAGCTCGAGGGCTACGACCGGCTGCGCTTCATCACCAACGCCTTCATGCGCATGCGCTTCGTCGACGGTCAGGGTCGGCTGCTGCTGCGCGAGAAGGGTCGACCCGACCGTGCCCCAGAGGGGCACTACCCATGGTTTGTCGCCCGGAGGCGGCTGCGCGCCTCGCCGGATCCGGTGAAGCTGGTGACCGGGCATTGGTCGCTGCTTGGCTTCCACAATGACCACGGGGTGCTGAGCATCGACACGGGCTGCCAGTGGGGCAATACGCTGACGGCCGTGCGGATCGATGACGGCAGCGAGGCGGTGCATAGCCTCAAGTGTCCCGAGCACGCCTGAGCGGCCGCTCAGAGCGCCTTGAGCAGTCGCTGCCAGTCGAAGGCCGGCCCCGGGTCCGTCTTGCGTCCCGGGGCGATATCGCTGTGGCCGGCGATGCGATCCGGCTTGATCGCCGGGTAGCGGGCCCGCAGCGTCTGTACCACCGGGAGCAGCGTCACGTACTGAGCCTCCGTGAACGGAGTGCGCTCGTCGCCCTCGAGCTCGATCCCCACCGAGAAGTCGTTGCACTCGGGGCGTCCCCGGAACGACGAGCGGCCGGCGTGCCACGCGCGGCGGTGGAACGGTACGTACTGCGTGACATTGCCTTGGCGGTCGATGAGCAGGTGGGCAGAGACGCGCAGATCGGCGATCGACTCAAAGGTGGGGTGAGCCGCCGGGTCGAGCTGGTTGGTGAACAGCTCGTCGATCCAGCCGCCGCCGAACTCCCCGGGGGGCAGGCTGATGGCGTGGAGGACCAGCAGGTCGACGACGCAGCCAGGCGGGCGGGGGCCGTGATTCGGTGAAGGGCAGTGGCGGGCCGGGTGCAGGAGCCCTGTGGCGGGATCAATGCTGTAGCGTCCGCTGCTGGGCACGGGACGGCTCCGGCAACCGTTGACCGATGGCCCCCGCCGCCTGGCGGGGGCCATCAGATACCGTCGAAAGGGGTCGCCTCAGCGGCCGATGGCCACGTCGAGGCGGGTGCCGAAGGCCGACTCGTAGCGGCTCTTGAAGCTATCGGCGTCGATGGAGTGGTTCTGCGTACCGCTCTGCTCGACCTTGATCGCGCCCATCAGCGAGGCGATACGGCCGGTGGTCTCCCAGTCCAGATCGCGCAGCAGGCCGAAGAGCAGCCCGGCCCGGAAGGCGTCGCCGCAACCCGTGGGGTCGGCGACCTGGCTGATCGGTGCCGCCGGCACGTGGATGATCTGGCCGTTGGTGTAGATGTGGGAGCCCTCGGCGCCGCGGGTCACGATCAGCGCCTCGACCTTGTTCGCGATGTCCTCGAGCTCCATGTGGGTCTTCTCGGTGAGCAGGCGCGACTCGTAGTCGTTGACCGCCACCCAGGTGGCGCCCTCGACGAACTCACGCAGCTGATCACCGTCGAACGCCGGCATGGCCTGGCCCGGGTCGAAGATGAACGGGATACCGGCGTCGACGAACTGCCGGGCGTGCTTGACCATGCCCTCCGGGCCGTTGGGGGCGACCACCCCGACCTTGCCGCCGGCGTCGGTGGGGACGTCAACCTTGTGGGCGTCGCCCATGGCGCCCGGGTGGAACGCCGTGATCTGGTTGTCGTCCATGTCGGTGGTGATGTAGGCCTGGGCAGTGTAGTGCTCGTTGAGCGTGCTGATATAGCGCTGCTCGATGCCGTGGCTTGTCATCCAGTCGGCGTAGCTGCCGATGTCGGCGCCGACGGTGGCCAGGGTGAGCGGCTCCTCACCGAGCATCTTCAGGTTGTAGGCGATGTTGCCGGCGCAGCCGCCGTATTCGCGGCGCAGCTGCGGCACCAGGAACGAGACGTTCAGGATGTGGACCTGCTCCGGCAGGATGTGGTTCCGGAAGCGGTCGTGGAACACCATGATGGTGTCGAAAGCGACAGAGCCGCTGATAATGGCGGACATTGAATCCTCCTTGTCGTGGGTGTTCGTTAGCCTTCCCAGCGCAGATCGAGCTCACGCGCGGCCTTGACGTCGTCGAGCCGGCGCACGGGCAGGCGGTACGGAGCGCCCTTGACCATGTCGATGTTCTCGCGCGCCTCCTCGCGGATGCGCACCATGGCGTCGACGAAGCCGTCGAGCTCGCGCTTGGACTCGGTCTCGGTCGGCTCGATGAGCAACGCCTCGGGCACCAACAGGGGGAAGTAGGTGGTCGGCGCATGGTAGCCGAGATCGAGCAGGCGCTTGGCGAAGTCCATGACGTTGGCGCCGAGCTCCTTGGCCTCGTGCTTGAGGCTGACGATGAACTCGTGGCTGGCCCGGCGCTCCGGGTAGGCCACGGTGAAGCCGGCCTCGCGCAGGCGCGTCATCAGATAGTTGGCGTTGAGCGTCGAGTACTCGGCCACCCGGGGCATGCCCTCGCGGCCGAGCATGCGCACGTAGGCGTAGGCACGCAGCAGAACCCCGGAGTTGCCGTTGAAGGTGCACAGCCGGCCGATGGAACTCGGGCAGTCCTGCTCGGTGAGCCAGCGGTAGTGCTCGCCCTCCTTGGTCACGCGGGGGATCGGCAGGTAAGGGAGCAGGCGCTCGCTGACACCGACCGCGCCGGCACCCGGCCCGCCGCCGCCGTGGGGCGTGGAGAAGGTCTTGTGCAGGTTCATGTGGATGACGTCAAAGCCCATGTCCCCGGGCCGCGCCTTGCCGAGGATGGCGTTGAGGTTGGCGCCGTCGTAGTAGAGCAGGCCGCCGGCCTCGTGGACGGTGGTGGCGATCTCCTCGATGCGCCGCTCGAAGACCCCCACGGTCGACGGGTTGGTGAGCATGATCCCGGCGGTCTGCGGTCCGACGGCCGCCTTGAACGCCTCCATGTCGACGTCCCCGTCGGCACCGGTGGGGATCTCGCGCACCTTGTAGCCGCACATGGTGGCGGTGGCCGGATTGGTGCCGTGGGCCGCATCGGGCACCAGGATCTCGGTGCGCCCGTCGTCGCCGCGTGCGTCGTGGTAGGCGCGAATCATGGCCACACCGGCGAACTCGCCCTGGGCGCCGGCCATCACCGACAGCGTGACATCCTGCATGCCGGTGACGACGGCCAGATCCTGCTGGAGCTCGTGGATGCAGGCCAGGAAGCCCTGCCCCGTCTCGTCGGGCGCCAGCGGATGGCGCTCGAGGAACTGGGGCAGCATCGCGAGGTTGTTGGCACCCCGCGGGTTGTACTTCATGGTGCAGGAGCCCAGCGGGTAAAAATGGGTGTCGATGGAGAAATTCTTCTGCGACAGCCGGGTGTAGTGACGCACCGTCTCCAGCTCCGAGACCTGCGGCAGTTGAGGCTGGCGCTGGCGGCGGAAACGGCGCGGGAGGCTGTCAGCCCCCGGCGCCTCCTTGGGGGCCTGGGCGTAGGCACGCCGGCCCTCACGGCTGATGTCATAGATGAGCACAGCTTCGGACTCCTCAGTCATAATCACAGGGCGCGCTGCACGTCGTCGTAGTCGGGTTCCTCGGCGATCTCGGGGACGAGCTGCGTGTACACCACCTGCCCGCCGTCATCGATGATCACCACGGCCCGGGCGCACAGGCCCTCCATGGGGCCCTCCTCGATGCGCACGCCGTAGTCGCGGGCGAAGGCCGAATCGCGCATGGCCGAGAGCATCACCACGTTGCCGACGCCCTCCGCGCTACAGAAGCGCTGCTGGGCAAAGGGCAGATCGGCGGAGACGGTGGCGAAGGTGACCTCCGCATGGCTGCGGGCCAGCTCATCGAAACGCTTGGCCGAGGCGCTGCACACCGGGGTGTCGAGACTCGGCACGATGTTGAGCACCAGCCGCCGACCGGCGAAGTCGCCCAGTCGGTGATCCTGCAGCTCGCTGTCAACCAGCCGGAAATCCGGGGCTGCCGAGCCGGTGCCCGGCAGCTCGCCGCAGGTGCGGGACGGGGTGCCCTTGAGGGTGACGGTGGCCATGGCGCGATACCTCCTCCGCGACGATGCGCGGTTGTGGGGCTCAGGCGCGGGCGCGCTGCCCGGTGTTGCGCAGGGCATCGGCCAGCGCCGCAGCGAACCGGTCGATCTCCTCGGAGGTGCGGGTCTCGGTGGCGCAGACGAGCAGCGCCGGACCCCACTCCGGGAATTCCTGACTGAGGTCGTAGCCACCGAGTACGCCGCGGTGGGCGAGCGTCGGCAGGACCTCCTCGGCAGGCGCGGGGATCCGCAGCGGGACCTCGTGGAAGAAGGGGCCGTCGAAGAGCCGCTCGACTCCATCGATGGCTGTCAGCTTCTGTACCAGCTCCCGTGTGCGCTCGTGGCTGACCGCCGCCACGCGGGCGAGCCCCTCGGCACCGAGCAGGGACAGGTGCACGGTGGCCGCGGTGACCATCAGCCCCTGGTTGGTGCAGATGTTGGACGTCGCCTTGGAGCGGCGGATGTGCTGCTCCCGGGCCTGCAATGTCAAGGTATAGCCGGTTCGCCCGTCGGCGTCGACCGTTCGCCCGACGATCCGGCCGGGCAGTTGGCGCACGTGCTGCTTGCGCGTGGTCATGTAGCCGAAGTATGGGCCGCCGGAGGCCAGCGGGATGCCCAGCGGCTGCCCCTCGCCACAGGCGATGTCGGCGCCTTCGCTGCCCCACTCGCCGGGTGGGGTCAAAAGCGCCAGAGCGACCGGGTTACAAACGGCAATGACCAAGGCGTTCAGACCGTGCGCCCAGTCGGTCAGGCGGTCCACCTCCTCGAGGGCGCCGAAGAAGTTCGGCTGCGGGACCACCACCGCGGCGAAGGGTTCGTCTTCGAAGCGGCCGAGTGCCTCGGGATCGATGCGCCCGACGGTGTCGTCCAGGGGCGCCTCCACCAGCTCGATCCCCTGGTTGGCGACAATGGTCTCGACCACGCGCCGGTAGTACGGATGCACGCTGCGCGGCATCAGTACCCGCTTGCTCTTGGCCTTGCGGTTGGCCCGCACGGCCATGAGCACCGCCTCGGCCAGCGCGGTGGCGCCGTCGTAGAGCGAGGCGTTGGAGGCGTACAGCCCGGTGAGCTCCGACATCATGGTCTGGAACTCGTAGAGCAGCTGCAGGGTGCCCTGCGACGCCTCGGCCTGATACGGCGTGTAAGCGCTGTAGAACTCACCGCGGGTGGTGATCTCCCAGACGGCCGCCGGAACGTGGTGATCGTAGGCGCCGGCGCCCACGAAGCAGGCCGGCTGCACGTCCTGCGCGGCCCGGCGACGCATAAGCTGCGTCACCTCCATCTCGTTCATCCCGGCGGGGATGGCATCGATGGACGCCTTACGCAGCGATTCGGGGATTTCGTCGAAGAGATCCTCGATCCGCTCGACGCCGATGGCGTCGAGCATCTCGCGGATCTCCTGCTCGGTATGCGGTACAAACGGCATCGTTCGGGTCCCGTGTTAGCGGACGGGTTTCAACCCTCGTCGGCCACCAGCTCCTGATAGGCGGCGGCATCCAGAAGACCGTCGATCTCACTAGTGTCGGCGGGCTGGATGCGCATGATCCACCCATCGCCGTAAGGGTCGGTGTTCACGGCCTCGGGGTTGTCGGCCAGGGCCTCGTTGCCCTGGGTGACCTCGCCACTGATCGGGGCGTAGACGTCGGAGGCGGCCTTGACCGACTCGACCACCGCGCACGCCTCTTCGGCCTGGACCTGGCTTCCGGCCTCCGGCGGTTCGACGAAGACCAGGTCGCCCAGCGACTCCTGGGCGTGCTCGGTGATCCCCACCGTCACGCTGCCATCGGCTTCCACGCGGACCCACTCGTGGTTGCGCGTGTACTTGAGGTCTTCAGGTACCTGACTCATGGGATGCGTTCCTCGCAATTCGGGGATGAATTCGCGTCTGAAAGCCGTGGAAGGGCTAGACGCATACCTTACCATGGCGGACGAAGGGCGGTTTGACACGCCGCGCGGCGGCCTCGCGGTTGCGGATGACCACGCGGAAATCGCCCTCGGCGTCGGCGGGGATGCGGGCCAGTGCGATGGGCCCGCCGAGGGTCGGCGAATGGGCGCCGCTGGTGATCACCCCGTCGCCAGCGTCAGTGCGCACGACGTAGCCCGCGCGGGCCGGGGCGCGACCCTCGACCACCAGGCCGATCAGGCGCCAGGCGACGCCCTGGCGGTGCTGCTCCTCGAGTGCCGCACGGCCGACGAAGTCGCGATCCTCCGGGGCCCACGCCACGGTCCACCCGAGCGCGGCCTCCAGCGGCGTGGTCTCCTCGTCCATCTCGTTGCCGTTGAGGTTGAGTCCGGCCTCGAGGCGCAGGCTGTCGCGGGCGCCGAGCCCGCAAGGTTGGGCGCCGGCCTCAGTCAGCCGATCCCACAGAGCGGGGGCCTGGTCGGCCGGTAGGATCAGCTCGAAGCCGTCCTCGCCGGTGTAACCGGTGCGCCCGGCAAAGACCTCACCCACCGTGGCCGCCTGGAACGGTTTACAGGCCAGCGCTGCGGCAGCCTCGTCGCCGTAGAGCTGCTCGAGCAGGGAGGTCGCCCGCGGCCCCTGGACCGCGACCATGGCCAGGTCGTCCCGGGCCTCGGCGGTGACGCCGGCCTGCTGCGCCTGTTCGAGCAGCCGCGGGCGGACCTTCTCGCGGGTGGCGGCGTTGGAGACCACGCGGTAGGTCTCCTCGTCGCGTAGGTAGACGATCAGGTCGTCGACGACACCGCCGCGCTCGTTGAGCAGGCAACTATAGAGGGCTTGGCCGGGGCGCCCGTCCAGCTTGGCGACATCGTTGGCCAGCTGTTGGCGCAGCAGGCCACGGGCAGCCGGGCCGGAGAGGTCGGTGACGGCCATATGGGAGACGTCGAACAGGCCGACGTCGCTGCGCACGGCCTGGTGTTCGGCCAGCTGAGAGCCGTAGTGAAGCGGCATCTCCCAGCCGGCGAAATCGACCACGCGGGCGCCGGCGCCCACGTGTCTATCGTAGAGCGGAGTTCTTTGCGGCATCTCTGGAATCGGTCGCTAGGGTGGCGAAATACTATACGCACAAAGTCCGATAAACCCAAACGAGGGGCCCTGAGGCGCCGGGTGCTGGGCCCTAGCGACCGCGGATCGTGCCCCGTACGAGCAGGATCACCGGCAGCAGCCCGACGCCGACCAAGGTAATCGCCGGCACCGCCGCCCGCTCCCACACGCCCTCGGTGGTGAACTCGTAGATGCGCACCGCCAGGGTATCCCAGCCGAAGGGTCGCAGCAGCAGGGTGGCGGGCATCTCCTTCATCACGTCGACGCCGACGAGCAGCAGTGCGGTGAGTAGCCCCGGGGCGAGCATGGGCACGTAGATCCGGCGGATCACCTCGCGGTCGCCGGCGCCCAGGCTTCGCGCCGCATCGCGCAAGACGGGACGGACCCGCTCGAGGCTGCTGTCCACGGCGCCGTAGGCGACTGCCATGAAGCGCACTACGTAGGCGAGGATCAGGGCAAAGATGCTTCCCGCAAGGAAGGTGGTGCCCAGTCCGCCCCAGGGGCCGACCAGGCTGGCTACCAGGTGATCGAGCCAGGTCAGCGCCAGCATGATGCCGACGGCCAGCACTGCGCCGGGTAGCGCGTAGCCCAGGGTCGCGGCGGTGACCGCGCGCTGGGTCAGCCGGTCCGGCTGCACGCGGCGCGCATAGGCCAGCAGCAGTGCGATCAGCACGGTGAGCACTGCGGCGCTGGCGCCGAGGGTGAGGGTGTTCTGGATCAGCGACCAGTAGGTGCTGTCCAGATCCTCGAGGCGCCGGGAGGCCCAGATCAGCAGCTGGATCATGGGTAAGACAAAGCCCAGCGCCAGCACGGTGCCGGCCGCCGCTGTGGCCGCCCAGCGGCGCCAACCCCGCAGCTGGATGCGCTCCAGGTGCTGGGTGCCGCCCTGGGAGAAGCGAGCCCGGCCGCGGGCCCGGCGTTCGACCCACAGCCCGGCGAGGATGATCAGCAGCAGGATGGCCGCCAGCTGCGCGGCGGCGTTGATGCTGAAGAAGCCGAACCAGGCACGGTAGATGGCCGTGGTGAACGTCTCGAAGTTGAAGATGGCTACAGCGCCGAAATCGGCCAGCGTCTCCATCAGGGCCAGGGCCGTGCCCGCGGCGATGGCCGGCCGGGCCATGGGGACGGCCACCCGGAAGAACGCCGCCCACGGTGACAGCCCCTGGATGCGGGCGGCCTCCAGGGGGCCTCGGCCCTGGGCGAGGAACGCCGTCCGGGTGAGCATGTAGACGTAAGGATAGAAGACCAGCGCCATGACCAGCACCACCCCCGGTGCCGAGCGCACCGAGGGTAGTTCGAAACCGGGGCCGATGAGCTCCCGCAGTCCGGTCTGCAGCGGGCCGGCGTACTCGAAGAAGCCGATGAATACGAAGGCCAGCACGTAGGCCGGAACCGCCAGCGGCAGCATCAGGGCCCAGTCGAAGAAGCGGCGCCCGGGGAATTCGCAGACCGCCGTCAGCCACGCCAGGCCCACGCCCAGGACCATTACGGCGCTGCCGACGCCAAAGATGAGGATGGCGGTGTTGCGCAGGATCTCGGGCAGCAGCGTGTCGGCCAGGTGGCGCCAGACCTCGTGATCCGGGTTCAGCCACGAGAACAGGGTCACCAGGATGGGCGTGAACAGCAGGCCCCCGGCGATGACTGCGAAGACACGCCAGGGGCCGATGCGCTGCCAGAGTCGGCGCAGCCTGGGGCTGCGCGCCGCGCTCGTGAGCGAGACCACGTCGCTTACCGGTACCCGGCCCGATCCATCAGCATGGTGGCCTGGCGCTGGAGCCGGCCGGCTTCGCTGACGTTGATGGTATCGGGCTTGAACTCGCCCCACCCGGCGACGATGGGATCGAGTTCGACGCCCTCCACCGCGGGATACTCAAGGTTAATGGCGGCGAACTGCTCCTGGGCGTCATCGCTGGCCAGCCACTCGAGCAGCTTTTGGGCCTTCTCGGGGTTGGAGGCGTGCCGGGTTACGCCGGCCCCGGACACGTTGACGTGGACGCCGTGGCCATCCTGATCGGGCCAGAAGACCTCGACCGGGAAGTCCGGGTCATCGCGCAGGATGCGCCCGAGGTAGTAGGTGTTGGTGATGCCCACGTCGCACTGGCCGGCCTCGATGGCCTCGAGGACCGAGGTGTCGTTGGAGAAGGGTGAGGTGGCCAGGTTGTCGACCCAGCCCTCGACGATGCGGGCTGTCTCCTCCTCGCCCTCGTGGTGAAGCATCATGGCCACCAGAGACTGGTTGTAGACTTGCTGCGAGGTCCGCAGGCACAGCCGTCCCTCCCACTGGTCGTCGGCCAGGCCGGCGTAGGTGTCGAGTTCTTCGGGATCGACCCGCTCGGGGCTGTACATGATGGTGCGTGCGCGCACGGACAGACCGAACCAGCGATCCTCCGGATCGCGCAGGTGCTCAGGGATGCGCTCGCGCAGCTGCGCCGAGTCGAGGCCGGCGAGCAGGTCGTTCTCGGTGGCCTGGTGCAGGTTGCCGGCATCCACGGTGAGCAGCACGTCCGCTGGGGTGCGCTCGCCCTCGGCCTTGAGCCGCTCCATCAGCGGGCCGGCGTCATCGGTGACGAAGCGCACGGAGATCCCGGTCTCTTCGGTGAAACGCTCGAGAATGGGGCTGATCAGGTGATCCTGGCGCGCCGAATAGACGGTCAGCTCATCGTCACCGGTGTCGCACCCGGTTACCAAGACGGCTCCTGCGACCAGCGCGGTCACGACGGGGATTCGACGGAACATGGGTTCTCCCTGTGTTTGGTCCATGACAGCGATCGATGATAATGATTCTTGTTTCTGGCTGGCAAGCGTCTTGTCACCCTGGACCGGAATTCGTTACACGCCAGGTCCGCGGGCGAGCTCCGGGAGGTCGCCGTGGAGGCCCATCAGACCGGTCATCAGCGCCTGTCGCAGGGGCGGCAAGCGGGCCGCGATGCGTAGCCCCGTGCCTCGCAGCAGGGGCAACGGCGCTGCCTGCGCGCCGAAAAGCCACTGGGTGATGTCCAGACCGTTCTGCATGCGCGCGTTGCTGCCCCGGCGACGCCGCTCGTAGCGACGCAGCGGGCCGATGCCGCCCGGATCGCGCCCGGCCGAGTGGGCCTCCAGGACGCACTCGATCAGCGTGGCGGCATCCAGCAGGCTGAGGTTCACTGCCTGCGCGGCCAGCGGGTGCACCGTGTGGGCCGCATTGCCGACCAGCGCCAGTCGCGGTCCGATGTAGCGCTCCGCACGCCCGCGGATCAGCCGTTGTGCCTGGCGGGCGGATGACGCCTCGATGCCGCCGAGCACGGCGCCGCTGGCGATCTCCACCTGATGGTGAAACGAGCTGCTGTCTGCCTCCAGTAGCCGCCGAGCGCGCGACCGGGGGACCGGCCAGAGCAGGGCTGACTCGTGCTCGTCGAGGGGCAGCAGGGTCAACGGCTCGTCGCCGCAGAAGCGCTGGCGGACGGTGTGCCCCGGGGGGCGCTCGGTGCGGATCCGGGCGATCACGGCGTCCTGGCCGTAACCGGCGCGGCGCCAGCGGATACCCGCCAGCCGGCGCAGGGGGGAGTTGTCGCCGTCGGCGGCCACCAGCAGCCTGGCGGTCAGCGCCTGCCCGTCCTCGAGGTGAATGGTCAGCCGCTGCCGGTCGGCGGCGATGTCGCGGACAGGGCCCGTGGCTAGGCGGCGCGTCTGCGGTAGGGCGTCGAAGAGCTCGCGCAGGGCGCGGTCAATCACGCCCCGTTCAACCACGTGCCCGAGGCGCGTCTCGCCGACTTCACAGGCGCTGAGGGTCAGGTGAGCCGCGGCGTTGCAGTCCTCCAGTTCCAGCGCCTCGATCGGGTAGGTGCGGTCCCGGGTGATGAAGGGCCAGCCACCGAGATGGCGCAGGACCCGCTCGGATACGATGTCGATCACCGAGTGCCGGGGCTCGCTCCCCGGTGCCGGGGCCGCACAAACCTCTGCGGCATCCAGCAGGGTGACCGCCAGGCCGCCTCGAGCGAGTCCGACGGCGGTCGCCAGCGCCGACGCGCCGGCGCCCTGGATAATGACGTCCGCTTCCTTCACGACGAGTCCTCCCCGGTGGCCTCCGGTGGTCGGCAGGCGGCGACCGGCAACGGGCCGATCCGCCCGGCGCCGGTGCGCAGCAGGGTGCGCCGCATGGGGGGGCAGCGCTGCAGGGCGGCCAGTCCGGCACTGCGCGCCAGCCGCAGCAGCGGGTGGGCTGACCCGAAGCCGCTCACCAGGGTGTTGGTAAAGGCCCGCGTGCGCAGGAGATCCTCGGAGCGTCGCCGGACGTAGGCCCGGAGCAGCGGTTCGGCGCCGGGGTCGCCGCCGCCGGCGCGGCTGTCGCCGATGAGCTCGACCAGCGTCGCCGCGTCGCGCAGAGCGAGGTTGAGGCCCTGTCCGGCGACCGGGTGCAGGGTATGCGCCGCATTGCCAAGCAGCAGCACCCGGCCGGTATACGGGGTCGGGGTGTAGCGTTCCACCAGCGGGTAGGTGAGGCGGTGACCGCAGCTGCGGAAGGGGCCCAGGCGGTAGCCGAAGGCCTGCTGGAGGGCGGCCAGGAACCGCGCATCGTCGCCGTCGCGGTAGGCCTCGGCGCGTTCCGGCGGCACGGACCAGACGATGGCGCAGCGCCCCTCGGCGATGGGCAGCAGCGCCAGGGGGCCGGCTCGGGTGAAGCGCTCGAAGGCCCAACCCTGGTGGTGTCGAGCCGGCGTCACGGTGGTGATCACCGCGCTCTGGCGGTAGTCACGGCTGCGCACCGAAAGTCCGGCCAGCTTGCGGGTCTGGGAACCGGCTCCGTCCGCGGCGACGAGCAGGCGCGCGCTGAGCCGTTGCTCGCCGTCGGTCCCGGCCGAGGTCACCCGGACGCGATCGCTGCCCTGTTCCACGGCCTGCACCTGAGCGGGACTGATCAGGGTGATGCGCTCGTCGGTTTCCAGACGCTCGCCGAGGACGGTGCCCATCTGCCGGTTGGCGAGCAGCCAGCCAAGCGCATCCACCCCCTCTTGCCCGGCGTCGAAGTGGACGAAGCCCCAGCCGCCCTGCTCCGATACGTGGATGTGTCGGATCGGGGTGAGCACCGACCGCACTGGTTGCCACAGCCCCCAGGCGTCGAGGATGTAGCGGCTGGAGGGGGCGAGGGCCGTATGGCGTTCATCGAAACTTGGCTGTGCACCATGATCCGCTGGGACCGGCTCGATCACCGCCACGCGCAGCCCGGCCTGGGCCAGCCCGCAGGCCAGGGCGCCGCCGACCAGGCCGCCGCCGGCGATGATGATGTCGTAGGGCTCGGTCTCCAACGTCAGTCGAAATCTCCACTTTCCTCGTAGCCCGCGCCGCGCACGGCGCCCATCAGATCCTCGATGGCCTCGGGCGTTTTCGGGACGCCGCTGGTGAGCACGCGCGGAGTCTCCCGTTCGACAACCACGTCGTCCTCGATACGCACGCCGATCCCGTGCCAGCGACGGTCCACCCCCTCGCTGCCCGGTGGGCAATAGAGCCCCGGCTCGACGGTCACCACCATGCCGGGATGGAGGACGCGCCACGCTCCCTCTACTGCATAGCTGCCGACGTCGTGCACGTCCAGTCCCAGCCAGTGCCCGGTGCGGTGCGGGAAGAAGCGCCGGTGGGCGCCCTGCTCGATCAGGCCGTCGACTTCGCCTTCAAGCCAGCCAAGATCCACCATGCCCTGGGTGAGGATGCGCGTGGCGGTGCGGTGGAAGGCGTCGAAGTCGTTGCCGCTGCGCACCTGCTCGATAGCTGCCTCCTGGGCGGCGAGGACCACGTCGTAGACGGCCCGCTGTTCGGCGCTGAAGGAGCCGCTGACCGGGAAGGTGCGGGTGATGTCCGCGGCGTAGCCGTCCACCTCGGCGCCGGCGTCGATGAGCACCAGATCGCCCTCGCGCAACCGGTCGCGCAGGGTGATGTAGTGGAGCACGCAGGCGTTGGCGCCCCCAGCGACAATGCTCGGGTAGGCCGCCTCGCCGCCGTGGCGATGGAAGATGCCGAGCAGTTCGGCAGCCAGGGTGTACTCGGGCATGTCCGGCTGCACCACCTGCATGGCGCGCCGGTGGGCGGCCACCGAGATGCCGGCGGCCCTGCGCATGGCCTCCAGTTCAGCCGGGCGCTTGATCAGGCGCTGCTCGTGGATGTTGTGATCGAGCAGTTCGAAGCTGCTCGGCGCCACGCTTAGGCCACGGGCGCGTTCGCGGCCGGCCTGCAGCCATTGCAGCAGCCTGCGATCCCAGTGTTCGTCGCGCCCCAGCGGACCGATGAGCCGCTCCCGGCCGACGAGCAGATCGGGCAGGCGTTGATCAAGCTCGCTCAGCGGCCAAGCCTGGTCAGCGCCGTAGGCCGCACAGGCCGCCTCGGGACCGGTGCGTGCCCCGGCCCAGCGCTCCGCGTCGGGATCCCGCTCGCGGACGAACAGGATGTACTCGCCTTCGGGCCGGCCCGGGGCGATGACCGCTACGGCGTCCGGCTCCGGGAAGGCGGTGAGGTAGCGGAAATCGCTGTCCTGGCGGAACGGATGATCCACGTCGCGATTGCGCGGCTGCTCCCGTGCCGCCGGGATCACCGCCACCGCGGCCTCGCCCATGCGCCGTGCCAGGGTCTCCCGCTGCTCGCGGGCGAGCTGCCGGAAGTCGATGGCCTCGCTCATGAGTTCTGCGCCTCGATGCTCGGGTGCCCCATGTGCTCGCGGCAGAGCAGGACGCCGACGCGGATGTACTCGAGCAGCTCCGTGTAGGACGCCTCATCATCCTCGTCGTCGGCTGGCTCGGCGGCAACCCGGGCGATCTCGGCCAGGTCGCTGAGGAACTCGCGGACCTCGGCGGGCAGTTCGGTGTCCTGGCCGGGCTCGGTGCGCCCAATCCCGAACAGGAACCCGCTGCTCCAGGCGGCCAGGGCGCGGACCCGCTCGTTCAGCGGCTCGTCCTCGGGCGGCAGCAGCGGCGCAAAGCCCATGGCGTCGTCAGCGAGTTCGGTGGCGGTTTCGTCGTAGAGCAGCGTCAGGGTCTCTAGGCAGGCGCGGGCCGACTCGCCGCGCGGTTCGGTATCCGCCAGCACCTCGGCGATCCAGTGCGCCTGCCCGGCCTCGCCGGTGCCGCTGAGCATACCGGCCAGCATCCCGTGGGCTTCGGCTGCACCCACCGGCGTACCGACCGCCTCGAGGACCTCGGCGACCCCCTGATAACGTTGTCCGGAAGCCATGGCTCGTCCACCCTCATCTGTCGTGGAACCGGGATGGTCCCATCTTAACAGCGGCGCTGCCGATTGACCGTGCCCGACCGGCGCACTATAGTCGGCGATCAGGGGAGGTGACTCCAAGTGTCTGATTACTCGGTCGAAGAGCTGGTGCGTCTGGAGCAGCGCATCGAGCAGCTGCTGCGCCAGCACGAGCGCCTGCGCGAAGAAAACCGCCTGCTTCGCCAGGCGCAGGAGCAGCTCCAGGCGGATCGGGCCGCGCTTCAGGAGAAGAACGAACTCGCCCGGTCCCAGATCGAGTCGATGATCAGCCGGCTCAAGGCGATGGAGCAGTAGCGCATGACCGAAGCGGTCAAGGTACGCATCCTCGATCAGGACTTCACCGTGGCGTGTCCCGAGGACGCCAAAAACGAGCTGTTGCAGTCCGCGGACTATGTGGATCGCAAGATGCGCGAGATCCGCAAGAGCGGCAATGTGGTCGGCACGGATCGGGTTGCCGTGGTGGCGGCGCTGAACATCGCCTACGAACTGCTCAGCGTCCAGGCCGAGAACGAGCAGCTGGCAGACGTACGCCAGCGCCTGGCCCGGCTGGACGCGCGCATTTCGGAGGCTGTCGACGGTGGCTCCTGAGATTGCTTGCACGAAACCCTGCCGTGGGTGATCATGGAGTCACGGCATCCCCTGCGGTGTTCGATCTCAGGCCGAGTTATCTTGAGCCTCAGAGCAATGCCCAAGGGACCGGGCGTGGGTTGACCGGTGTGCATGTCCGCTTCGAGCGGAAAGCCTAAGGCAGCTCCCCCCGTCCCTACCTGAACCGAAGGGTTCAAGGGCAGGCCTGTACGGCATACGCGGGGGGTGTCCTTTTTCCCTTGCCGCGCATACCTCCTTCCCCCTTGTGTCGAGGAGTGCCGCCTTGGCTGCCAAGCGCGACATCCGCCGTCGCTTGCGCGAGCACCGTCGCCGGATCCCTGCCAGCGACCGTCGTCGTGCCGGACTCCGCTTGCGCGACGAGGTGCTCAGGCTGGTCGTGACCCGGGGCCTGCATCGCGTAGCCGGATACCTCGACGCCGACGGCGAGGCGCCTACCGGGGCGATCCTCACGGCACTGCACCAGCGCGGGAGGGCTGTCTACCTGCCGGCGTTGCGTCGGCACGGTCGCCGCATGGCCTTCCGGCGCTGGGTCCCGGGCACTCCGCTGCGCCCCAATCGGTACGGAGTCCCCGAGCCGCCGCCCGCGCTGGCGGACGAGGTGCCGGTGCGGGGGCTGGATCTGGTGCTGGCTCCGCTGGTTGCCTTTGATCCCGCCGGGCGGCGGCTCGGTATGGGCGGCGGATTCTACGACGCCACCTTCGCCCGAATGCGCCGCTACCCCTGGCACCCTCCGCGGATCGTTGGCCTGGCGTTCAGCACGCAGCAGGTGGCGGAGCTGCCCGGCGAAGCCTGGGACCTGCCCCTTGACGGGGTGATCACCGAGCGTGGCTATGTCAGTCTGCCGGTACGCACGATCCGGCAGGAGGCGGCATGAACCGCTGGTTGATGAAGTCCGAGCCCGACGTGTTCGGCATCGAGGATCTCGCTGCGGCCCCGCAGGGGACTGATCGTTGGGATGGGGTGCGCAATTATCAGGTGCGCAACATGATCCGTGATCACATGCGTCCGGGTGATGTGGCCTTCTTCTACCACTCCAACACCCGTCCGCCGGGGGTGGTCGGGTTGATGGAGGTGGTCAGCGACCCTTACCCGGATCCTACGGCTTTCGATCCTGACGACCCCCACTACGACCCGAAAAGCACCCCGGAGGCGCCCCGCTGGTTCTGCGTCGATGTCCGCTTTCGCGAGCGCCTGTCCCGCCGGGTCACCCTTCAGGAGCTGCGGGAGTGCCCCGAGCTTGAGGGGTTCCCGTTGATCCGGCGGGGCAATCGTCTGTCCATTGTCCCGGTCACCGAGGCGCAGTGGACGGCCATCCTCCGCCTGGCCGACGACTGAGCGGGGCCTTTCCAACCCGGGTGCGTCGCCGGCGTCCGCGGTCGGTGGGCTCATCTTCCCGTCGACGCGGCCGATCCCCTCTCCACGGGCCGGCGCCATGGCAGCGCCGGCATCAGCCCACAAAAGGGAGCCGACGCGATCATGAACGAATCCGGCACCAGAGACTGGCGCATGGGGCGCTGGGTGGTCATCAGCGCGATCCTGGCGGTGTTTTTCGCCGCGCCGGTGGCTTACTGGGGTTACCAGTCGTTTGAGGAGCGGGTCGACGGGCAGCCACCGCCGGAGGTCGTGGATCCGGAGCCGTTTCGGGTCCCCGAGCTGACCTTCATCGAAGCCGACAGCAGTGAGGTTCTGCTTGAGCGTCTGCGCGAGCACGGCGGCGAGCAGTGGCCTCCCGACGAAGTGGTTCCGGCGGTGACTGCGGGTAGCTTCCCCGAGGACCTCGACGAGGTGGACGTGCAGACCCGCAAGGAGGTCTTCTTCCGTATCCTGACGCCCATCGTACTGGCAGAAAATGCCCGTCTGCGCGAGGCCCGCGCGTTCGTGGTCGAGGCCGGGGCCCGTCGCGACGAGCTCGACGGTGCCGCCGGCGAGCGCCTGGAGGCCCTGGCCGAGCACTACCGGGTCGATCTCGACGACGACGATGCCATTGAGGTGTTGCTCCACCGGCTCGACGAGATCCCGCCGGATATGGCTCTGGCCCAGGCCGCCAACGAGAGCGGCTGGGGAACCTCGCGCTTCACCCGGCAGGCCAACAACCTCTTCGGCGAGTGGACCTGGACGCAGGAGGAGGGTCTGGTCCCCGAGCGTCGCGGCGAAGGTGAGAGCCACCGCATCCGGGTTTTCCCGTCCCTGCAGCGCTCCGTGCGCTCCTACTACTTCACCCTCAATGTCGGGCACGCCTACGACGATCTGCGTGATCTGCGCGCCGAGATGCGGGATGAGGCGCGGGAGCTCGACGGGGAGGCACTGAGCGCCGGATTGACGGCCTACTCGGAACGCGGCCAGGCCTACGTTGAAGAGGTGCGCTCGATGATCCGTTTCAACGAACTCGCACGGATCAACGGCCTGCGTCTCGACGAGGTCGAGCACGAGCCGACGCAGCTGGCCGAAGCCGGGGGGCCGGACGAGGCGGAGGCGGCCGGCGAGTGATCGCCTCCGCCGCCCCGGGTCAGGGGTTGAGCCACTGCTTGCTGAACCAGAAGAAGCGCCCGCTGCCGTCGCGGTGCGGCGCGGTGCAGTTGTAGCGGGCGCGACCCTTGCCGAAGGGCTCCTCGGCCTGCACGGCGAAGCGGGTCTGCTCGTCGTCCAGCCATTCCACCTCCATCGCCCCCTGGCCACTGGCGAAGCAGTTCAGGCGGCCGGCGCCGACGTCGTGGTCCTCGGCCAGCTGGATCTCCATGCGCGGCGGGTTGTTGTCCGCGTCGAGGAGCGGGTCGAAGGGTTCCATCGACTCGACGGGCAGCGGCAGGCTGTTGGCACGCAGTTCGAAGTCCTCCATGTCGCCGAACTGTTCGTTGACCGCGAAGCGCGGCAGGGCACGCTTGTCGCTGAGTGTTCCGATGGCCCCGGAATGCTGTCCGAAAGCGGTGTACCCCTTGTCACGAAGCAGGTCGGCCAGTTCCGGGTTGTACTCGCCGAAGGGGTAGGCGTAGAGCTTCGGGTCGGTGTTCACGTCCTCGCCGAGTTCCTCCTGCAGGCGCTGCTGGGCGTTGTCGACGTCCTCGCGCATGCGCGCCCGCCACGCCTCGTCGTCCTCCTCGTCATCCCGGCGGACGAGGTAGTCGTGGCTGGAGGAGTGATTGGCGAAGCGGACGAGGCCAGAGTCGCGCATCTCGCGCATCTGCTCCCAGTCCATATAGGCGGAGCGGCCCGAGTCGACGTCGTCGGTGGCGACGAAGACCGTCATTGGCCAGTCGCGCTCCTTCAGGCGGGGGAACGCCTCCTCGTACACGGAGGCGTAGGCGTCATCGACGGTAATCGATACCGTCCGTTCCGGGAGCTCGCCACCGTGGCGGAGCACGTCGATGACCCACTCGACGGGCCAGACGTTGAAGTCCTCCTCCTCAAGGTAGTCGAGCTGTGCCTCGAACTGCTCGAGCCGGACGCTGGTGGACGGATAGCGGTCCTCGCCGAAGCGGTGATACATGAAGACGACGGCGCTGCCCCGGGGCTCGGCCTGCGGATCCTTTTCCGGCGGCTGTTGCCCGAGGGCGTGGCTGCTGCCGCCCGCCGTTAGGGCGGCCAGGGTGATGCCGAGCGGCAGCCAGGTGCATCGGTGCATAGGGCATCTCCTCGTGTGTACGGGTTCAGCTGAGGAACAGCTTGTAAGCGGGGTTGTCCGTTTCCTCTACGAAGTTGTATTCGAGCTCGTGCAGAAAGTCCTGGAACGCCTCGCGTGCGTCGTCCGGCACCTGGATCCCGCACAGCACCCGGCCGTAGGCAGCGCCGTTATTGCGATAGTGGAACAGGCTGATGTTCCAGCGCTCGCCCAGGCTGCCCAGAAACTGCATCAGCGCGCCGGGGCGCTCCGGGAATTCAAAGCGGTAGACCACCTCATCGGCGACGCCGTGGCCGCGCCCGCCGACCATGTGGCGGACGTGGACCTTGGCCATCTCATCCTGGGTCAGGTCGAGCACCGGATAGCCCCGCTCGCGCAGTCGGTCGACCAGCGCATGGCGCTCGGCGGCGCCGTCCTGCAGCGCCACGCCGGCGTAGACGTGGGCGGTTTCCGGGTCGGCCATGCGGTAGTTGAACTCGGTGATCGGCCGCTCGCCGATGGTCTCGCAGAAGCGGCGAAAGGCGCCGGGGCGCTCGGGGATGGTCACCGCCAGGACCGCCTCGCGGTGCTCGCCCAGCTCGGCGCGCTCGGCTACGTGGGACAGCCGCGAGAAGTTCATGTTGGCGCCGCTGTTGATCGCCACCAGGGTTTCGTTGCGGATGCCGTGCGCGCTGGCGTATTTCTTGGCGCCAGCCACACCGAGTGCCCCGGCCGGCTCCAGAATGGAGCGGGTCTCCTCGAAGACCTCCTTGATCGACGCGCAAATCTCATCGGTACTGACCAGCACCACCTCGTCGATGTGGCGGCGCAGGATGGGCCAGGTATGCTCGCCGATCTGGCGCACCGCCACGCCGTCCGCGAACAGCCCCACTTGATCGAGGCGGACGCGCTCGTCGCGCTCGAGGCTGGTGGCCAGGGTCGGGGCATCCTCGGGCTCGACGGCCACGATGCGGATATCCGGGCGCAGCTGGCTGATGTAGACGGCGATGCCCGCGGCCAGTCCGCCGCCACCGACCGGGATGAACACGGCATGGATGTCGCGCGGGTGCTGGTGGAGGATCTCCATGCCCACCGTGCCCTGGCCGGCGATGACGTCCGGGTGGTCGTAGGGTGGGATGTAGGTCAGGCCGTGGCTGTCGATCAGTTCTTGCGCCTTGCCCGACGCGGCGTCGTAGCCGTCGCCGTGCAGCACGACGTTGCCGCCGAAGCGGCGCACCGCGTCCACCTTGATCTGCGGTGTGGTCCGCGGCATGACGATGGTGGCCTCGATGCCGAGCCGTCGCGCCGAGAGCGCAACACCCTGGGCGTGGTTGCCCGCCGAAGCGCAGATCACTCCGCGTTGGCGGGCCTCCTCGGAAAGGCGGATGATGCGGTTGTAGGCGCCGCGCAGCTTGAAGGAGAAGACCGGCTGGAGATCCTCGCGCTTGAGCAGCAGGTGGTTGCCCATGCGCGCTGAGAGGATCGGCGCGGCCTCCAGCGGCGTCTGCTCGGCGACGTCGTAGACACAGGCGGTCAGGATGCGCTCAAGGTAGGCGCGCTGATCCTGTTCCAGCGCCGGTTTGTCGGCGTCGGGCTTGACTTGGTTATGATGGGTAGCCATATCACCTACAGCATACCGCTAGCGGCGGTCGTACCGAACCCACTTGGATCAAAATGCATCAGGAGTCGAGATGAGCGATCAGGGCAAGCGTCTGGCCGCCGAGGCGGCGCTGGAGTACGTCGAGGAAGACGCCTATGTCGGCGTCGGGACTGGCTCGACGGTCAATCTGTTCATCGATGCCCTGGCAGACATGCGCGATCGCATCGCCGGGGCGGTCTCCAGCTCGGAGGCCAGCACCCAGCGGCTGCGTGACCGCGGCATCGACGTGACCGACCTCAACAGTGCCGGCCGCTTGCCGGTCTACATCGACGGGGCCGACGAGGCCAACCGCTTCCTGCAACTGATCAAGGGCGGTGGCGGGGCGCTGACCCGCGAAAAGATCGTTGCTTCGGCCTCGGACCGGTTCGTCTGCGTGGCCGATGAGGGCAAGATGGTCGATGTCCTCGGTGCCTTCCCGCTTCCGGTGGAGGTGATCCCGATGGCGCGCAGCACCGTGGCCCGGGAGCTGGTTCGGCTCGGCGGCCGGCCGGAGCTGCGCGAGGGGTTCACCACCGACAACGGGAACGTGATCCTCGACGTTCACGGTCTGTCGATCACCGAGCCCATGAAGCTCGAGCAGACCCTGAACAATATCCCCGGCGTGGTGACCAACGGGATCTTCGCCCTGCGCCCGGCGGATTTGTTGCTGCTCGGCAGCGACTCGGGGGTCCGGCGTCTGACGGCCGAGTAAGGGCGTCCGCAACGGGAGGTCGTGTTGTCGGACATCCCTCGCCTGCTCATCGTCCTCGGGATCCTGCTGGTTCTGGTCGGGCTGGCCTGGCCTTGGATCGACAAGCTCGGTCTGGGGCGCCTGCCCGGGGACATCGCCATCGAGCGCGATGGATTCCGCTTCTACTTCCCCATCACCACCATGCTGCTGGTCAGCGCGGTGGTGACCCTGCTGCTGTGGCTGTTCCGCAAATAGCCCCAGGGCTAGCCACCGCTGACCGGTGGCAGCAGAACCAGGACGCTGTCGTCGTCCACCCGCGTATCCGGCGGGACCAGGGTATCGCCCACGGCCACGGCCACCTGCGGCAGGTGCTCGGCCAGCCCCGGGCAGGCCACGGCGGCCGCATCGAGCGCCGCGGCCACCGTGCCCTCGGGCGGGGCCGGCAGCTCGAGCCGGGTTGCTCCGGCGGCCTCGGTCAGTACCCCGTACAGTTCCAGTTGCATGGCCGTCTCCTTCCCCCGCCAGGCTGGACCTCTCCCCGTGGACCGGTCACAATCGCCGCATCCCGGCGCGGTTCGCGCTCCGTTCGTTCTTGCCGCTGAACAGGTTCTCGCATGGATCGGTCGATGACGCAAACGTCCCCGCGCCCGTCCTGGCCGACGATCGCCTGGCACGCGATCCGGCCGCGCACGCTGCCGCTTTCGCTGTCCCCGATCCTCGCCGGCTCCGCTGTGGGCTGGGTGGAAAGTGGTGTCCTGCGCCTGGACGTGACCCTGGTTGCGGCGCTTTCCACCGCGGCGATCCAGATCGGAACCAATCTGCAGAACGATGCCGCCGACACCCTCAATCAGACCGATAGCGCCGAGCGGATCGGTCCGGTGCGGGTTACCGAGCGCGGTTGGCTCACCCCGCGCCAGGTCATGGCGGCCGCCTACAGCGCCTTTGCTCTGGCCCTGGTCTGCGGTGCCTACCTGGTGGCCATCGGCGGGTTGCCGATCCTGGTGCTGGGTATCCTCTCGGTGCTGGCCGGTTACGCGTATTCCGGGGGGCCGTTCCCGATCTCACGCGGCCCCTTCGGCGAGTTGTTCGTCATCTTCTTCTTCGGGCTGGTTGCCGTCGGTGGTGTGGTCTATCTGTATACGGGGGCGATCAGCCCCCCGGCGCTGGTGATGGGACTGGCCGTCGGGTTGCCCGCGGCCGCGGTGCTCCTGGTCAATAACTTGCGCGACCGCGAGGGAGACCGCGAGGCCGGGCGCTGGACGCTGGCCATCCTGCTAGGCCCCTTGGGATCGGTCTGGCTGTTCGGCGGGCTGCTGGCTGGCGTGGCGCTGGGCTTGCTCGGGTTGGCCGCGTTCGGGGTGCCGTGGACCGGTGCGGCCCTGGGGCTGGCCGTGCTGCCCTTCGGAGTGCGCATCTGGCGCTCGCTGATGGGTGCGAGCAGCGGCGAGGATTACAATCGCTGCCTGGCCCGTACCGGGGTGTTCCAGCTGCTGCTCGCCCTCGTCGCCGGCGCGGGGCTGGTCGCCGGGGCCTACCTCCACGGGATCGCCTAGGGGCCGGGCCCGGCGCCATGGATGCTTGTTGAAGGCATCCGGGGCAAGCGTTATGGTCCGATTGACCGCCCGGTTGGTCGTCACCGCACGGATTCAATAGGCACAGGAGAGAGGCTAGCGATCATGCAAACGGCGCGAGATCTGCTTTTCGGAGGGGTGGCCCCGGCTACACTGGTCGCTGATGCGGGGTTGACCGCGCTGCGGGTTGGCGCCGGACTGATGATGGCCGTGGGCCACGGTCTGCCCAAGATCCCGCCCCATGAGGGGTTCGTCGGTATGGTGGAGGGCATCGGCCTGCCGGTGCCCCTGTTCTTTGCCTGGCTGGCGGGGATCGCCGAGTTGATCGGAGGCCTGCTACTCGCCGCCGGCCTGCTGACCCGCCCCGCGGCTGCGGTGATCCTCGGCACCATGCTGGTTGCCGCTTTCGGGGTGCATTTCGCCGCGGGCGACCCGCTGTTCGCCGTGGATGGCCCGAGCGCCGAGATGGCCGTGCTCTACGCCTTCGTCGCCCTGTCGTTCATGCTGGTCGGTTCCGGCCGGCTCGGTGTTGATCACCTGGTGCGCGAGCGTGTCGCGCGGCTGACCCCCTGAGGAGGTGCCATGAGCGAGGAAGAGGCTTCCACGCCCGCGGAGGGAACTTGGAAAAGCCGGCTGGGGCGCTGGCTGAACATTGCCCTGGCCATCGGTGCGCTGGTCGCCCTGGTCGGGACGTTCATCGTCTGGGGCGAGGGTGCATTCGGCTTCCTGCTGGCGTTCGTCGTCCTCTTCCCGGCTGCGCTGGTCTCGGCGCTGATGCGCTGGTGGCCGCGGCACTCGGCCGAGGGCGTGCGTGATGGCCTGTGCTGGCGGCGCCGGCTGTACATCAGCGCCGGCGGTATCGCCTTCGCGTCGCTGCTGTGCCTGGTCATCGGGGTGGCGTGGTTCGGGACCGCTCCCGGGACCATGTTGCTGGTGGCCGGAACCATGCTGCTGCCGCCGGCGGTGATACTGGGGCTGCTGGCCTTCTCCCTGCGCGATCGAGAGCGTCTGGCGGATACGGTGCGCGATCCGGGCGAGCCAATCGTCTACCAGGCCGAGGTGCACTGGGGGGTTTTCCTGCCCACCATCCTGGTGCTGACCGCGACGCTGCTGCTCGTGCTGGCGCCTCTGGGTACCTTCGGGTACGTCCTGGCCACCATCCTTTATTTGATCGTGCTGCCCGGCACCGCGGCCCATTCGCTCAGCATCTTCCTCAACACCGAGCTGGAGCTGACGCCGAACAAGCTGATCGCCGGTACCGGTCTGATCGTGCGCACGGCGCGTGTCTTCGAGCGCGAGCATATCCAGGCCGTCGGGGTCTACTACGGCTGGATGGGGCGCATCCTCGGATACGGACGCCTGAGCTTCGTCTGCAAGGACGGCACCAGCTTCAAGGTGCCGGGCATTGTCGATCCCGACGGTCTGCGCCACATCGTCGATCGAGGTCTGTAGGCCCTCGCGGTTACCCCGTAGTCGGCCGCGGTGGCGAGTCGACCCCGGTGTCCGCCAGGTACGGGTCGATGAGGCCGCGCAGGTCGACCCGCGCCTGCAGGCGCCGGCAGAGCATGAAGGTGCCCATGAACTTGCGGTGCAGGAACAGGGTATCGGAGGCTGGCGTCCCGGCGAAGCGGTCGCTGAAGAACATGGTCCGGCCCCGGTGGTAGACCCGCTCGAACAGGTCCGACGCGCCGAAGTCGTAGGCCCCTTGGTGACGCAGCGGCTCACTGGTCATCTCCAGCAGCTCCAGTAGCGCCCCCTCCTGCTCCGCTGACGCGCCAGGCTCCAGATACCCGAGTTCCCGTGCGCACGACTGCAAGACCTCACGGTCCCGATCCCGAGCGGCGCGCCCCATGCGCCGATAGGTTTCGACCAGTTCGGGCCGCACCGAATGCGTGGCGCCGAAATCGAGCAGCACCAGGCAGCCGCGTTCGGCGTCGTAGAGGAAGTTGCTGAAATTGGGGTCGGTCTGTACGAGGCGGAACTCGAAGAGCTCGCGCAACGCCAGCCGGCTGAGCAACGAGGCCGCATGATCGCACAGGGAAGCCGGCTTGCCGCCCCGACCGGCCAGCTGATCGACCGGGGTGCCGTGGACATAGTCCATGGCCAGCACCCGGGGGGTGGTCAGGTCCCGGTGCACGCCGGGCAGGGTGATCTCCGGGTCGTCGCCCAGCGCCCGGTCGTAGGCCTCCAGGGCGTCGGCTTCCGCCTCATAGTCGGCCTCCTGGTGAAGCTGGCGCCTCGCCTCGTCGAGCAGGCTCTCGACGCGTAGGCCGCGCGGCATGAGGCCGCTGTGACGCATCACGAAACCGAGATTGTCCAGGTCGCTGTCGATGCTCTCGCGCACCCCGGGGAACTGGATCTTCAGCGCCAGTTCCCGCCCGTCGGCGGCCACGGCACGATGGACCTGGCCGATCGAGGCGGCGGCTACGGGGGTGAAGTCAAAATCACGGAACCGCTTGAGCCACCCTTTGCCGAACTCGCGGCGCAGGACGCTGTCGAGCTGGCTTAGCGGCATCGCCTCCGCCTCATGGCGCAGTGCGCCCATGATCTCCGCGATCTCGGGGGCCAGTACGTCGGTGCCGTCCATGGACATCAACTGGCCCATCTTCATCACGGCGCCCCGCATGCGCCCGAGTCGGTCGGTAATCCGCCGGGCGCGCTCCGGGGAGAGCTCGATCCGGCCCTCGCCCTCTTCGCCCCCGGTCAGGTCGCGCAGGCCGCTCCAGCCGATCCCCAGAGCTAGATCGCCGGTGGCCCGCCCCAGGTGATAGAGGCGACCCCACCGGCTGCTGGGTACAGCCCGGCTGCGGCGCTCGTCACCGCTGCCGCTCATGCGTTGTCGAGGGTCGAGAGCATGTACTCGATGGCCTTGATCAGTTCGTCCTCATCGGCCCGCCCGCGGTAGGCCGGCATGGCGCCCTTGCCCCGCAGGGTGGCGTCGAGCAGCTCGTCGATGTCGCGCGAGCGGTCCGCCCAGTCTGCCTCCTGCCCGAGGACCGGCGCACCGGCGATGCCGCGGTCGTGGCACGAACGGCAGCTCGGAGCGGTGCCACTGCGGTAGATGGCGAGTCCGGGGTGGTCTTCATTGCCTTGTTCGGTTTGGTCGGCCACTGGCTGTGCCTCAGCTTCCTCATCGGCCGATGTCGCCTCGTCGGTCGACACGCTGTTGTTTCCTTCCTCGGTTGCCGCCTCCTCGCGGGCGCCCTCCATCGGATCCTCGGCCGGCTCGAAATGCGCCTCCTGATCGCCCGTCTCGTCCGTCTCGGGGGTTTCAGGGGCGGATGAATCGTTGCAGCCCGAAAGGGCCAGCAGGCCCGCGGCGATGATCACCAACATCCAGTACCGCACGTGCATGGTGCACTCCTCTTGCTCAGACCGGCGTCTCTATCTCTGCAGTGTAGGCGGAGTGCGGCCTTCCGTCACGCTGCACCGATAGGGTCCCGGCGAGGGTGTTTTGCCCCTGGCACCGCCGGAGTCGGAATCAGTAAGCTGTGGCTCAGGATTCATTCGGGGGAGTGCCCATGCATTGGAGTCGCGAGTCCTGGATCGGGCTGGCAGCACTGGTGTTCGCCATCCTGATCTACTACCTGCTGCACTGGGTGGGGATGGCCTTCTTGGACGCCATCTGGGCCGGCCATGGCCTGGAACGCGGCTCGCCGGTGGCCGTGCTGCTCGGGCCGTTGGTCCTGGCTGTGGTCCTTGTCGTGACCGCCGCGGTCGCCGCAGTGCCGGCCTGGGCGCTGCTCTTTGCCATGGGGGTTGGGCGCTTCCTGGGCCACCGCGCCGGACTGTGGCCCCTGCTCGGATTGAGTGCTCCGGAGGGCAAGGATCTGCGTGCTCACCTCGGGGCCGCGCGTCACGCCGTGCGCACGGCGCTGGAGGCCGTGGTGGGGGTCGGCCTGTTCGTCCCGATGGGCATCCTCTATGGGGGGATCCTGATCGCTTTGGGTGGTGGCGGTGCACCCGGTGCTCTGGTCAACATCCTCGGTTACGGTCTGGGGTTTTTCCTGGCTTGGGCGACCATGCGGCTACTGGTGCGCTACTGGGGGCGCCTGGAAGCCCTGCGCGCCGATGCGCTGGCGCAGGCCGAGCGTGGGGCGCTGTGGCTCGAGCTCATCGGGCAGCGCATCCTGCGCCAGCTCAACGGCGGGCGACTGCCCCGCGATTGACGGGTGCGCACTGCCCTGGCGGCGGTGCGCTGGCTGGAAGTTCTCCCCCTCCCCGTTTTGTCGCTCTCCCGCAATCGAAGCGGGTTGTCAGGCATGCACCGGCGCTATGCTATAGGTGATTACTCTGGTCCCTCGCGTCGCGTCGCGTCGCGTCGCGCGGGATGGTCGGTGGCGATGAGATTGCCAGGGACGCGGTGGATAGCCGCGAAGCCGAGGGAGAGGTGCATGTTCGAGCGCATCAAAGACTGCCGTAATGTAAGTGACTTTCGCGAGCTGGCCCGCAAGCGGTTGCCCGGACCCATCTTCCACTACATCGACGGGGCGGCCGAGGACGAGATCACCTATCGGCGCAATACCCAGGCCTTCGAGCGGTGCGATCTGGTACCGAACGTGCTCGCCGGGGTGGAGGAGGTCGACCCCTCGGTGACCGTGATGGGGCAGCGGCTGGGCATGCCCGTATTCTGCTCGCCGACCGCGCTCCAGCGTCTGTTTCACTACCAGGGTGAGCGCGCGGTCGCCGCAGCCGCGCAGAAATACCATACGTTCTTCGGTATCTCGTCGCTCGGTACGGTCAGCATTGAGGAGATCGGCGAGCGTTACTCCACGCCGAAGATGTTCCAGTTTTATTTCCACAAGGACCGCGAGCTGAACCGGGCGATGATCGAGCGTTGCCAGGCCGCCGGTTTCGAGGCCCTGACGCTGACCGTGGATACCATCACCGGGGGGAATCGTGAGCGGGACCTGCGCACCGGTTTCACTTCACCGCCGCGACTGACGCTGCGCAGCCTGGCTAGCTTCGCTTGGCACCCGCGCTGGGCATTCAACTACTACACCAGGGAGCCCTTCAGCTTGCCGCAGCTCAGCACCCACGTGCGCGAGGGGAGCAAAGTCCCCATCTCGGTGGGCGAGTACTTCTCGACCATGCTCGATCAGGGGCTGACCTGGCGGCACGCCGAGCAGTTGTGCGCCCAATGGGGAGGACCGTTCTGTCTCAAGGGCGTGATGAGCCCGGAGGATGCGCGGCGGGCGGTGGATATCGGTGCCTCGGCGATCATGGTCTCGAACCATGCGGGAAGGCAGCTCGATGGCTCGCGGGCGCCCTTCGATCAGATCGCGGAAATCGCGGACGCCGTCGGCGGGCAGATCGACATTATATGTGATGGCGGCATCCAGCGCGGTACTCACATCCTCAAGGCGCTTGCTGCCGGCGCCACGGCCTGTTCCGGCGGTCACCTGTACCTTTACGCGCTGGCCGCCGGTGGCCAGGCGGGGGTCGAGAAAGCGCTTGACAATCTCTACGACGAGGTCATCCGTGACATGAAGCTGATGGGGATTACGTCGCTGGATCAGTTGACACGGGATCATCTGCGCTATCGATAGGCGGTCCGCGTCGATCCATCGGCACCGCCGTCGCTGTCCGCCAAAACCATGCAGTCAGCAGATGCGGGCGGGGTCAGGAAGTCTCCCAAGCATCTCTCAAAGGCGCTGCCGAGGAGGCCCCGCAGCAAGCATGTGGTTACGAGTCAGTTGCCATCTGGAACTCGAGCTGGAGGGCGAGAGCCTCATGCTATTCATGCTGCGTGCACGCAGCAGTGGACGGCAGTGGGTGGCCCGGGATCGCTACGCCGTGCGGCCAAGCCTGCCCATCACGGAGTACCGCGACCTCTACGGCAATGCCTGCCAGCGCCTGCTCGCTTCTGCGGGAGCGCTTACGGTGTCGGTGAGCGCTGATGTTCGCGTGCCGGCTGGCGTCGAGCAGCAGCCGGGCGCGCCGTTCGTGCCCGTACAGGACCTTCCCCAGGAAACACTCATCCACCTGCTGCCCAGCCGCTATTGTGAATCGGACCGACTCCTTGCGCAGGCGAGCGATATCGTTGCCGGCCAGTCACCCGGCTATGACCAGGTGGCAGCCATCGCGACGTGGATCTATCACAATGTCGCATACCAGCCGACAACGGATCCGGAGCCGATCTCAGCGCAGCAGGTCCTTGAACGCCGTGCGGGGGTCTGCCGTGACTTTGCGCATCTGGGTATTGCACTCTGCCGCAGCCTCAGTATCCCGGCGCGCCTCGTGACGGGTTATCTCCAGGGGTTGGAGCCGATGGACCTTCACGCTTGGTTCGAGGCGTATGTTGGTGGTGGCTGGTTTACCTTTGATCCGACCAGGGAGACCCTTGAGGGTGCGCGGGTTCAACTCGGGCACGGCCGCGATGCGGCCGATGCCCCGGTCTTCCACCAGTTCGGACCGCCCGTCGTGCCGAGCGTGATGCAGGTGCAGGTTGAGCCGATCTCCGGTCCTGACGCAGGTCTCTTCGCCGCCGGGGTGGAACGATCCGCACGGGATATTGGCTGACCCGGGGTCTGAAGAGACAGCGCCTGTGCCTCAGGGTTCAGCTATACAGGGGGCTAAGGTGGCGTTGGGGCTTTGCAGGACGCCGCGGGAAAGAGAAATGGTGGCCGGGGACGGAATCGAACCGCCGACACTGAGATTTTCAATCCCATGCTCTACCGACTGAGCTACCCGGCCATCGGCTGCGTATTCAAGCTGAAACCGCCCCCCGAGTCAAGGGGCGGCGCCGTTTTCAGCTGCCATCAGGGCTGAAATCCGGCGGTGGTGCCGAGCCTTGGCCAAAGAAGAAGTTCTCCATCTCGCGCTCGAGAAAGGCGCGGGCCTTGGGGTCGGCCGGGGTGAGCCGGTATTCGTTGATGAGCATAGTCTGCTGCTGGACCCACATGCTCCAGGCCTGCTTGCTTACGTTTTCGAAGATCCGCTGGCCCAGCTCGCCGGGGTACGGTGGGCGGTCCAGGGCGTCGGCCTCCTGCTGGAGCTTCACGCAGTGCACCTTTCTCGACATGCTGCCCTCTTGATGGATGTAAGCGTCCGGTTAGTGTACCGACCCGGTCCATGTTGCTGCCAGCGTACCTGGATTCAGGTCACCGGATAGCCGGCATCGCGGAGGATCCGCCGGATCGGTGCCGGCAGTCCGGGCAACGTCTCCTGGCCGGGACGGAACCAGCGGCGTTGGGCGGTGGGCTCGCCGACGGCGGTTGCCGCTGTGTGCCAGCGCAGCCGCACCGGCTGCAGGATCAGCTCAAAGTGGGTCAGTGCGTGGTGTCGCTCGGGTAGCCTTCCGGCCGGTTCGCAGTGCGCGCCCAACGCCTGTGCCCGCGCCAACGGGTCTTCGTCCGGCTGGCACTCCGGCAGGGACCATAGCCCGCCCCAGATGCCCGTGGCTGGGCGGCGTTCCAGCAGCAGGGTGTCGGTGTGCTCGATCAACAGCAGCTGCCGTTGGCGCCGGGGGCGCCGGCGCGCCGGTCGGGGGGCCGGGTAGGCCTCGGGATGGCCCGCCGCCCTGGCCGTGCACGCCGAGGCCAGGGGGCATAGCAGGCACGCCGGTTCCTGCGGCGTACAGACCAGTGCCCCGAGATCCATCAGCCCCTGGTTGAACCGGCGGCAGTCGTCTTCAGGGATGAGGGCGGCGGAAAGCGCCCACAGCTCCCGCGCGACCGGGTTGCGCCCGGGCCAGCCCTCGATGCCGGCGAGCCGCGCCAGCACCCGTTTAACGTTGCCGTCGAGGATCGGCGCGGGTAGGCCGTGGCCCAGCGAGCGGATGGCACCCGCCGTGGAGGGGCCGATACCAGGCAGCGTCTGCAGGGCCGCGAGCTCGTCGGGCAGGTGACCGTTCCAATCGGCCTCAATTCGCTGTGCGGCGGCATGCAGGTTGCGGGCACGGGCGTAGTAGCCCAGCCCGGCCCAGAGCCCGAGGACATCGTCGAGTTCGGCGTGGGCGAGGTCGATTACATCCGGGTAGTGCCCCATGAAGCGCTCGAAGTAGGGTACGACGGTTTCGACCCGGGTCTGCTGCAGCATGACCTCGGAGATCCACACCCGGTAGGGCGTGGCCGGCTGCTGCCAGGGCAGGTCGTTTCGCCCGTGCTGCCGCTGCCACGCGATCAGTTGCTCCTGAAGCGCCTGGCAGCGGTCTGGGGTGGCCCAGCGGCGCATCCGCTCAGCGCAGACGCCGCAGGAAGCTCTCCGCCTCCTGACGGATGCGGTCCTCGGCGCGGTCGGTTTGCTCCTCGAGCTCCTGTTCAATCCGCTCCCGGAAGCCCTCTCGGACCTTCTCTTCGGCCTCCTCCAGCCGCTGCTGGGCCTCGCGCAGACGCCGGATCTCCTGCTCGGTCAGCGCAGCGCGGAGGTCGAAGCGGATGCGTGGGCTGAACAGGTCACCGCTGAACTCCATGGGTACGGTGATGTCCTTGAGCTCGCGAATCGGTCGGCCGTCAGCGTCCTCCAGGTTGTCGATCACCGATAGGCGCACGCGGTAGTCGATGGTCTCGCTGAGCACGTTGGCGTGACCGGTGCCGCGAGCGCGCAGGATCGGCGATTCGGCGCGCAGGTTGTCGTTGTGAATCTCGCCGTCGCGCAGCTCGAAGCCTGCCGTCAGGGATCCGAAATCCGTGCGTGCCTCGTCCTCCGGCGGCTCCGGCCTCGGCTGGGCCCGGACTCGGGCCACGCCCTCGCGGAACATGTGCGGGATGTTCAGGCCAAGCACCGCGCCCTCGCTGACATCCAGCTCGGCATCGCCGCGGAAGTCCTCGATCAGCTGGTAGAGGTTCTCGCCGCCGCCTTCGCCCCTCAGAGCGAAGCGGCCCCGGCCGTGGAGCCAGTCCCGCTCGAGGAGGTCCTCGAGCAGCGGTGCGAACCGCACGTTATCCAGGCGGTGGTCGAGTTCGAAGTACGGATAGTCGCCGCGGGCATCGAGGAAGGTGTCGGCGCGATACTCGCCCTCGTAGAGGCGAGCCTCCACGCCGGCAATGCCCACGCGGCCGTCTTTGCCGCTGAGATCACCGCGGATGTCCTCGAGCAGCAGCCCGGAGAGGGTCAGGGCGCCGATCTCCAGCCCGCCATTGAGTGCCAGGGTGCGCAGGGGCTCCAGCGGCAGGTCGAGAGCGACCTCCTCGAGATCGGGCAGGCCGGTATCCGGCGCCGTCGGCTCGTCCACGGCACGCCGTTGCTCGGTGGGCAGGTAGCGGTCCAGGTTGATCTCGTCGACGGTCAGATTGAGGGTCATGGCCGGGCCGGTCCAGTTCTCGATCCCGCCGTCGAGCTCGATGCGCGATTGATCCACATCCAGGCCGAATTCGGGCAGCAACAGTTGCTGGCCATCCAGCTCGATCCGTCCCGTGCCGCCGACACGGGTCAGCGCCGTGGCGTCCGCCGGCGTGGGCATGCCGACGTCCAGCCGGCTGAGGGCTGTGCGCAGATTGAACGCGGGCAGTTGCCAGTCGATGCCGCCGTGGGCGCCGTCTTCATCCATCTCCAGGTCGGCCGCCGCCTGGAGGGTGATCCCGGCGGCAGTGGCTTCCAGCTCCGGCCAGTCCACCCGCAGCGTCTCGCCCAGGCCGATGCTGCCGTGGCCGGTCACACCCAGACGCTGTTGGCGGCCGGGCACCTCGGCCCCCTGGGCCTCGATGAGCATCTCGAGTCCGTCCAGGTCGAACTGTTCCAGGGCCTCGTCCAGGGTGGCCTGCAGGCGCAGTTGACCGTCGATTCGGGGCAGATCTTCGCCCTGGCCGACCCAGCTCGACTGCACGGCCACCGGGCGCCCAAGGCGCAGCGCCTCGATGTCCAGGTCGAAGCGTTCCACCTCCTTGCGGTCATCGATGCTGCGGTCCTCCCAGTACAGCTGCCCGCGCCGGACCTGCAGTCCGCCGAAGGCCGCATCCCGGAGGATGGGTGGCAGCTCGCCGAGCGGTGCCCCGTCCGTCGGTTCCGCCGGCGGTTCTTCCTCCTCGGCGAACCGCGCGACCAGGTCCTCCCAGTTGCCTTCGCCCTCCTCGTTGATCATGAGCCGGGCGATGGGAGCCTCGACACTGACCAGCCGTGTCTCGAGCTGGCCCCAGAGCAAGGGCAGGAGACGCACCGCCGCGTCCACCCGTTCCACCTCCAGGAAGGGGTCCTCGTGGAATCCGTCCCGGTCGGCGAGGGTGACGCGGCCGACTTCGACCCCCAGCCACGGGAAGAAGGAGAGCCGGATGTCCCCGTCGATGGTCAGCTCCCGTCCGGTCTCTTCCTGAACGGCAGCCGCGATGTCGTCCCGGTAGTCATTGGGGTCGAGGATCACGCTGATCAGCGTTGCCGTCGCCACCAGCAGGGCGAACAGCCCGATCACGGCGTAGAGGAACCACTTGAGTATCCAGGGCATAAACCGAGTCCTGCGTTGAACGTGTCCGATGGCTGGCATTCTATCGTGCCACGCCGTCAGGCTTGTCCCCGAGGATACGGGGGCTGGTATCGTACCGGTAAGGTCTTCGCGGAGTCCGCCATGCGTTTTTACCTGTACGTGGTTGTTGCCCTGATGATCCTCATGCTGGTCTGGACGTTCTTCATCTGGGATCCGGAGGAGATGATCCCCCCGGCCACCGAGCGTGAGGCGCCCGTCCACCCCGATGAGCAGCAGGAGTAGCCGAGGTGGCAGGACACGCCGGCGAGGTGTTTAAGCCCCTGGCCCTGTCGGTGCTCACCGTTTCCGACAGCCGGGGGTTGGCGGAGGATACCTCCGGGGCCGCGCTGGCGGAGCGGCTTGAGTCAGCCGGCCACGCCCTGGCCGGTCGGACCATCGTCCCGGATGATCGCTATCGGATCCGCGCCGAGGTCTCGGCCTGGGTTGCGGATGATCGGGTGGACGGGGTGCTCATCAACGGTGGGACTGGGCTCACTGCCCGCGACGTGACGCCGGAGGCGATCAGGCCGCTTTTTGATCGCGAGATCCCGGGCTTCGGCGAGCTTTTCCGGCAGCGCTCCTTCGAGGAAATCGGCAACGCCACCCTGCAGTCGCGGGCCGTGGCGGGTGTGGCCAACGCTACGCTCATCTTTGCCCTGCCGGGGTCCACCGGCGGGTGCTGCACCGCGTGGGATCGAGTGCTCGCCGATCAGCTCGATGCCCGCACCCGGCCGTGCAATTTTGCGACCTTGCTGCCCCGCATGCGTGGTTCGGAGCCCTTGGCGTAGCGCCCGAAATTCGGTACGCTACACTCCTTACCGCCCGTAGCTCAGCCGGATAGAGCGTCGGCCTCCGGAGCCGAAGGTCGCAGGTTCGAATCCTGCCGGGCGGGCCACCTTCCCCATCGCTAACGCCAATCGCCCCCGCGGCAATCCGAAAGAACCGCGTCCGCTGCGCGGGCGCCGGAGCGCAGTGCGCCGTGCTGCGATCCGTGGGCCCGGTGGTCGCCGCAGGCATAGAGGCCCCCGCCGAGCCGCGCGCCCTGATAGGGCTCGGTCAGAGCAGGCGGTGCCTGGACCGGTTGTCCGTACGGGATGCGCTCTAGGCGCAGAGGCCGCCAATGATCGACCACCGGCCCGAACCAGTCACGCAGCTGCGATACGGCCTCGCACTGCAGGGTGGGGTCGTCCAGATCCTGCGCGTCCCCGAGCACCGTCGCGCTGACTAGGTGCCAGCCGGCTGGGGCATACTCCGGCGCGACCACGCTAGGCACCGCCAGGTGTAGGACGGGCCCCTCGCCCTCGCCGTTAAGCAGGATCAGTGGGTCGGTGACCGGTGGCTCAGGGACGGCGAACTGCAGACAGGTTACCGGTCGGCCGGCGGCGGTGGGCTGCCCGGTCAGTCGGGTGAAAGCCGGACCGTCGGTGGCTACAACGACCGCATCGGGGCTGAGCCGTTCACCGTCCGCAAGCCGCACGCTTGGCCCATCCTCGATGGCCTCGGCGGCGGTGCCCAGCCGCAGTGTCACCCGTTCCGCGGGCAGCTGGTCTGCCAGCTGCCGGGGTAGGTCGCCCACGCCAGCGGCGGGGATCGCCGCATCGCCCTCGGCGAACATGCGAAAGACGAAGTTGAGCAGCCGGGCCGAGGTCTGGAGCTGCGGGTCGAGCAGCACGCCGCCGAACAGCGGCCGCAGGAAACGCTCGATCATCGGCCCGGAGAAGCCCTCGGCGGTGAGCGACTCGGCACTGCTGCGTTGCGGTCCGTACAGGGGGCTCTCGGGATCGCCGCGGCGCAGACGCGCCCGCAGCCGGGCGATGCGCACCTTGTCGCCCAGGCTGCCCACCGGCGCCCGCAGGGTCTTCAACAGCGCCTGTGGGGCGCGGAATGGATCGCTGAGGCGGTGCAGGCCGCCCTCGGTCCGGATCAGGGCCCCGGGGGCGAAGCGGCGCAGGCGTAGGGCGCCCAGGTCAGCGCGGGTGCGCAGCTCCGGGTAGGCGGTCAACAAGACCTGGAAACCGCGATCCAGCTGGAAGGCCGGTTCCTGATCGTCGGCCAAGCCGCCATCGAGGCGCAGGCGGTCGGTGCGAACCCGCCCGCCCACCTCCCTGGAGGCTTCCAGCAACCGGACGTGGGCACCACCCAGGGCCAGATCGCGGGCTGCGGCCAGGCCGGCCAGGCCGGCGCCGATCACCACCACTTGCGGATGTTCCGCGCTCATACTGCTCCTCCTGGGTGCGGACTCTGCGGGCTAGAGACCCTGCCGTTCGCGCCAGCGCTCAATGGCCTCCGCCACCTTTGCCGGGCACTCCTCCTGCGGGAGGTGGCCGCACGCCTGCAGTTCCACCCGCTCGGCGTTGGGCAGGGCGTCAGCCACGCGGTGGGAATCCGCGGCAGGGATGACTTCGTCCTCGACGCTGATGATGACCTGCGTCGGGGTCTCGATGCCTGCCAGGGGGCCGCGCACTTGCAGGGCGTCGGTCAGCGAGCGGTGCATCAGCTGCCCCCAGGCCCGGTCCCAGCCGGCCATGGCGGTGTGCATGGTCATGCGGGCCTCGCGCTCCGGGGTGATGGCGTCCTCGTCGTAATAAGAGCGCTCGAGCAGTTCGGTGCTTTTCCCGAACCAGCGCCCTCCCAGCAGGCTCAGGCGCTTGGCCTGCGGCAGTTGCGCCAGCCACTGGGGTAGCGTGGGTCGCTCTAGGGCGGCCATTGGGTTGATCAGCACCAGACCGGCGACCCGCTCGGGCGCCTGGCGTGCCGCCTCCAGAGCGATCACCCCGCCGGCGGAGTTGCCCACCAGCACCGCCTCCTCCTGGCCGAGTTCATCCATGAGGCTGAACAGGTGGTCGACGTCGGCCTCCAGGGTGAAGGGGTTGGGTCCCTCGCCGGGATAGTCGGGCTTGTCGCTCAGCCCGTAGGGGATCTGGTCGTAGGCCACGGTGTAGCGGTCGCGTCCCAGTTTCGGCAGAAGCGGTTCCCAGGTCACGGTACTGAACGAGAAGCCGTGCAGGAGAAGCCAGGCCGGCCGCCCGGTATCGGCGTGCTCTTCGCCAGCGGCGACGTAGTGCAGCTGCAGCCCGTCGGGGTAACCGGGGAACGAGATCGAGACAAAGCGGCTGTCGTCACCGCCGAGTTCGCGGCCGTCCTTGACCCCGTCCGCCGGCTGCGTGGGGATCATGAACGGCCCGATGGCGAGAACCAGGCCCGCGAGTATGAATAGGCCGCCGACCACGATACCGATGCCCTGCAGGATGGTGCCGACTGTCCCCACGCTCATCCCCCTTGCTGGTCTTCCGTTCCGGGCCAAGGCTACCACGGCCGTGGCGGCGCTTGCCGCGTGCGGCGGTCTGTGCAGTTGACCCGGTCGCGCGGCGGCGCTAGCGTTCACGGGAGCCTGGCAACCACGCGCACCTGCGCCGGAGTCGGCAGAGCATGGTCCCTTCCGGCGGTTATCGCGGCTTCGTCCTGGCGGCACTGTTCCTGATGCTCGGCCTTTCTGCGGGGACCGCCGGGCCGGAGCGGGGCTGCCCGGACGCCGACTACGGCGAGCGCTTCCACGAGGCCCTGGAGGCGGCGCGCGCCGATGACTGGTCCCGCGTGGCCGAGCTTGAGCCCTGTCTCGGCGATGCCCACCCGATGGCCGCCTACCTCGACTTCCACCGTCTGCGCAGTGCGCTCCCCGAGGTCGATCCGCAGCGTGTGGTGGCCTACCGCCAGCGCTATGCCGGTACCCCGCTGGCCGATGTCCTCAAGCGCGTCGCCTTGCGTCGCTACGCCGAGGCGGGGGACGACGCGGCGGTGCGCCGGGTGACCGACGAGCCACCCTCCCGCCTGGCTCTGCGCTGTCACTGGTGGCAGGCCCATCTGGAAACGCGCCGGGGAGAGGCCCTCGCCTTTGCCCGGCGCACCTGGCACGCCGGGGTCTCGCGGCCGTCAGCATGCGACGGGCTATTCGAGGCAGCCCGCGGGGCTGGCGTCATCGACGACCGGGCTGTCTGGGAGCGTATGCGTCTGGCCTTTCGCAACGAGCAGGCGGGTCTGATGCGCTATCTCGAGGGGCTGCTCGGTGGGGAGCGCTGGCTGGTCGCCGCCGAGTGGCTCCAGCGGCTCGACCGAAATCCGGCGCGGATCATCGAGCTCGATGAGGGTCTGCCGCCGCGGCTGCGTCGACAGCTTACTGCCGACGGGCTCTACCGGCTGGCCCGCGTGGACACCGCGGCCGCGCGCAGTTATCTGGAGCAGAGTGGCGACGGGCTTGCCGAGCTGCCCGCGGGCGAGCGGCGGGAGGTGTTTGAGCGGGTTGCCTGGTACTCGATCATCCGGGGCATCCCTGAGAACCGCGGTTGGGTCGACCGGTGGCTGGCCGAGCAGGACGATACCGATTTGCTCGAGCAGCGCATGCGCCGGGCGGTGATCGAGGAGCAGTGGACCGACCTGGTCTACTGGTACACCCGTCTGCCCGAGGCCTCCGCACGCAGTGCGCGCTGGCAGTACTGGCTGGGTCGGGCGCGGGCCGAGCTGGGAGACCCGGCGCTGGCAGGTGAGCACTGGCGGGAGGCGGCGGGGGAGCGCTCGTTCTGGGGGTTCATGGCGGCCGAACGGGTCGGGCGGCCCTATGCGCTGCGCGAGGTCCGCCCGGAACCGGATCCGCCTGCTCCGGATCCCGCCCTCCTGCGGGTCCGCCTGCTCCACGGTGTCGGTGAACTGCGTCTGGCCCGGGACGAGTGGCGCCACCTGCTGCAAGGCCGTGAGGCGGCGGAACAACGCGCCCTAGCTGCCCACGCCTATCGGCAGGGGTGGCACGAGCTGGCGGTGGTCGCTGCCAACCGCGCCGGGGCCCACGAGGCGTTGCAGTGGCGTTTCCCCCATGCCTACCGGGATGCCTTCCGGCGGGCGGCCGCGGAGACCGGCATCGAATCCTGCCTGCTCATGGCGGTCGCCCGGCGCGAGTCGGGTTTCCATCGGGATGCCGTCTCGCCGGCGGGGGCCCGCGGGCTGATGCAGCTGCTGCCGGGTACTGCCCGCCAGATGGCCCGTTCCAACGGTGAGCCCCTGCCGGATGCCCGGGCGCTGAACGATCCGGAACTCAATGTGCGCCTCGGTGCCGAGTATATGCAGCGGCTATTGGAGCGCTTCGAAGGCAACCGGCCGAAGGCACTGGCGGCCTACAACGCCGGTCCGAGCCGTGTCGCGGGGTGGCTGGAGCGGGATGGACGCCCTCTGGATGTCTGGATCGAGTCGATCCCCTACTACGAGACCCGGCGATACGTGCAAGCGGTGCTTGCCTACCGCACGATCCTGGCCCACCGTGGCGGGCTGGAACCGGTGGCCTCGGTGGTCACGCACGAGGAGATGGCCCTGGTCTACGGGGAGCCGATGGACGACCGGGAACCGGCCACGGTGCGCCTGAGCCGGCACCCGGCGGATGGGCCGTTGCCGGGGTCTGACGGTCCTCTGCGGGACTGAGCGGCGCGCCGCGCCCTGTTACCCTGATCCCCCGTTCGCCCGGTCGCGGCTCTGCTGCACCCGGGCGTTTCCGGAGTCGCTCAAGCGTTAGGGAAACCGACGTGACCGTACTCAACCAGAAAGGACCCTCCTCTTGGCACTGGCTGGTGGGCGGGGCTGCGCTCGTGATCATCCTGGCCGGGCTCCAGGCGGTCTCCGGCATCGTCAATCCGCTGCTGCTGGCCGCGTTCCTGGCCATCGCCTCGGCGACCCCGCTGAACTGGATGCAGCGCCGCGGCGTGCCGGCAGCGGTGGCGGTGATGATCCTCTTCCTGGGGGTGGGGCTGGTCTTCTTCCTGCTCTTCCTCGCCCTGCGCGGCGCGGTGGAGACCATGGCTGCGCAAGCGCCGCAGTATCAGGAGCAGCTCACCGTGGTCTTCGGTCAGGTGCGCGATTACGTCGTCGCCATGGGTGTGCCGCCGGAGGCCCTCCCCGAGGAGGTGCCGCTGCCGGCAGTGGGTACGCTGACCGATGCGGCGGCGACCATCGCCAGCGGCATCGGCCAGTTTACGGCGGCCACCTTCCTGGTGCTGCTCGCCTTCATGTTCCTGCTGCTCGAGGAGAGCACGCTGCCCGGCAAGCTCTCGGTGGCCTTCCCGGCCAGTCGTCGGGCGCGGGTGCGCACTCGCCGGTTCCTCCACGCCGTTGATCGCTACATCTTCATCAAGAGCGCGACCAGCACGCTGACCGGCGTGATCATCGGCACCGGGCTCTGGCTGATTGGGGTGGATTTCCCGATCCTCTGGGGCATCCTCGCCGGATTGCTGAACTTTATCCCCACGGTCGGGTCGATCATTGCTGCCGCCCCTGCGGTGGTGGTGGCCCTGCTCGGGGGAGGGCTGCTCGATGCGGTGCTCACCGTCGTCCTTTACGTGGCGGTGAATGTGGCCATCGGTTCCATCACCGAGCCGCGATTGATGGGGCGGACTCTGGGGCTGTCGCCACTGGTGGTGTTGATCTCGTTGATGGTCTGGGGCTGGGTGTTCGGGCCGGTAGGGATGCTGCTGTCGATCCCGCTGACCATGATCGCCAAGCTGGCCCTTGAGGCGCAGCCCGAGACCCGCTGGATCGCAGTGCTGCTCAGCGATCGCGCCGACGAGCGCATCGGCTGACCCGCACGGCCCC
>NZ_JAJNQP010000015.1:0-63936 GCF_022227985.1 Halorhodospira sp. M38 | reverse complement strand
CGAACCGTCTCGGCAGAAGGACTGCGCTGCTCGGCACGCTCAACGGCAACCCAGCGGCCCGATACCCCCCCGGCCAGGGGCGCAGGCGGTCTCGGCAGACGGCCGCCGGGGCCCCGGTAAAAGGGCCCCGACGAGCGGCTTAGGCGCCGCCCTGCTCCGTCGTGCCGGCCGAGGGGGCATCGCCGTTGCGTCGCCAGATGTCGTAGTTGAGGGCGCCCGCAAAGCTGACCCAGGCCAGATAGGGGATGAACAGCAGCCCGGCCAGCCAGTCCGCGGCCAGGAACGCCGCCGTGGTCAGCAGCACCGAGACCCACAGCGCCCCAAGCACCACCAAGCCGCCGAAGAGCTGCTGCAGACCGAAGAAAACCGGCGTCCACAGCGTGTTCAGAGCGATCTGCAGCGCCCACAGGGCCAGACCGAGGGCCAGGACCTCGGAGCCGGACAGGGCCACCCGCCAGGCGGCCACGGCAATGGCCAGGTAGAGCACCGTCCACGCCACCGGGAACAGCCAGTTCGGCGGCGTCCAGGTGGGCTTGTCCAGCTCCTCATACCAACGCCCGGGACCGAACATGGCCCCGGTGGCGGCCGCCGCCATGCAGGCGCCGAGAAACGCGACAAAAATCAAAAGACTCACTGCAGCCACTCCTTGATCTGCTCGGGTTCAGGAACCGACCCGCTGTGGACCAGCCGCTCGTCCACCACCACGGCCGGTGTCGACATGACGCCGTACTGGATCAGGGCCTCCGGCCCCGTCTCCTTGTGTACCTCTGCGGCCACACCCAGATCAGCAGCCATCTGCTCGATCCGCTCGGCGGTGTTGTTGCACTTGGCGCAGCCACTGCCCAGCACCTTAATGATGGTCATGGGATCCGTTCCTCCTATGCATCGTTCATGGTAACGGCCTGCCGCCGTCCTCACACCCCGGCAAATAGTAGCGGCTCCACGGCATTGAGCAGCCACCCCGCCAGGGTGAAGGCGAACAGCAGCAGGACGAAGAAGATCGCCAGCAACCGCCACTGCATCACCTGCTTGAGCAGCACGAACTCCGGAAAGCTCGCAGCGACGGTGCTCATGCAGAAAGCCAGGGTGGTGCCGATGGGCAGCCCCTGGATAATCAGGCTCTCCATCACCGGCACCACACCCGTGATGTTGGTGTACAGCGGAATGGCGACCAGCACCGCCGCAGGCACCTGCCACCAGTGACCGGCACCCAGGTGCTCCTCGATCCAGCCCTCGGGGACGAAGCCGTAAAGCGCCGCCCCGAGGCCGACACCGATCAGGACCCACTTCCAGACCCGCGCGAAGATCTCCCCCACCTCGCGCCGGGCAAAGTCGTGGCGCTGGCGCAGGGTCAGCCGCGTCGCACCGGCAGCGCCGTCAGCCGGCGCACTGCCCTCGGCATAGGCCTTGGCCAGGAACGGTTGCAGGTAGCGCTCCGCGCGAATGGCGTCGAGAAACGCCCCGCCGAGCATGCCGATCAGAAAACCGACGGCGATGTAGATCAGGGTCAGCTCCCAGCCCAGCAGCCCCCAGAGCAACACCACGGCCACTTCGTTGATCATCGGCGAGGTGATCAGGAAGGCCATGGTCACCCCGATAGGGATCCGCGCCGTGGTGAAGCCGATGAACACCGGCACGCTCGAGCAGGAGCAGAACGGGGTCACGGCTCCGAACGTCGAGCCCAGGAAGTAGCCGAGGACGCGATTGCGCCCGGCCAGGAAGGCGCGGACCCGCTCGACGTTCAGCGACGCCCGGGCCAGAGCAATGACGTAGATCAGCACCGCCAGCAGGGCGAAGATCTTCGCCGTGCTCTCAACGAAGAAGTGCGCGGCATCGCCGAACGGCGTGCCGGCCTCGATGCCCAGCAGGTCGTGGACGATCAAGGTGGCGAGATGAGCGAAGAGTTCAAGCATGATGGACGGCTGTCAGTTCGGGATCGGCAGCCATTGTCATATACGCCTAAACATATATCAAACACGGCACAGGTTCCCGCAGCACGCTCTGCGGGCTAGGATGGCCTCAAACCTTTGGCAACCCTGCAACAGGAGGCGTGGAACCATGGAGATCGCCGGCGAGACCCACCGCGGCCACCAGCGACCTCGCAACGAGGACCGCATCGACTGGGACGAGGGCGCCGGCGTCGCGGTGCTCGCCGACGGCATGGGCGGGCTGCCCTACGGGGCCGAGGCGGCGCGGCTGGCGGTGGAGGCGGTGATCCGCATCGCCCGCACCCACCACGGCAGTGACCACACCTGGCTGGAGTCCGGCGGAGAGCCGGCGGATCTGGTCCAGCTGGCCAACCGCGCCGTGCTCTCCTATACCGAGCGCGACCGCCGCTACGAGGGCATGGGCACCACCCTCGCCCTGCTCTGCGCGGCCCCCGACGAAGTGGCCCTGGCCCATGTGGGCGACTCCCGCATCTACCGCTTCCGGGACGGCCGCCTGGAGCGGCTCACCCGGGACCACACGCCGGTTCAGCGCGCGGTCGAGACGGGGGCGATGACCGAGGCCGAGGGGCGCCGCTCGCCGGAACGCAACGTCCTCGAGCGCGCGCTCGGCGCGGTGACTTGGGCCGAGCCCGACGTCACCCGCCTGCCGCGCGACCCCGGGGATCTGTTCCTGCTCTGTTCCGACGGCCTGACCGAACCTCTGGAGGACGCGGCGATCGGTGCCATCCTGGCCGAGGAGGACCGCTCGCTGTCCCAGCGCGCCGGGGATCTGATCGAAGCCGCCCTCGATGCCGGCGGGCCGGACAACGTCTCGGTGGTGCTGGTCCGCACCTGAACCGCCCGGCTAGCGCCGGCGCTTGCGCTTCTTCTCGCGCTTCTTGGCGTGGTGGATGACCCGCTGGCGCCGGCGGCGCTGACGCTCGGTGAGCTGGTTGGGCTTGTCGGCGAAGGGGTTCTCGCTGGCCCGGCACTCGATGCGCACCGGCGTGCCGTACAGGTCGAAGGCGTCGCGGAAGAAGTTCTCCAGGTACCGCATGTAGGCCCGCGGCAGCCGCTGCACCTGGTTGCCGTGGACGACGATCACCGGCGGGTTATGCCCGCCCTGGTGGGCGTAACGCAGCTTGATCCGCCGCCCGCGGGAGAGCGGCGGCTGGTGGTTGGCGAGCGCCTCCTGCAGGGCCTCGTTGAGTTCCGGGGTGGCCAGATCCCGGTGGGCGGCCGCATGGGCCCGGTCCACCGACTCCAGCAGCAGCCCCACGCCACTGCCGTGCAGGGCCGAGACGAAGTGGTGGCGGGCAAAGCCGAGGAAACCGAAACGCAGATCGAGATCCCGGCGCACCTTGCGGCGCTGATCGGGATCGAGACCGTCCCACTTGTTGATAACCAGCACCAGGGCCCGTCCGGCCTGCAGGACATGCCCGGCCAGGTGGGCGTCCTGCTCGGTGATCCCCTCTTGGGCATCGGTCACCAGCACCACCACCGAGGCCCGCTCGATGGCCTCCAGCGTCTTGACCACGCTGAACTTCTCGACGGTCTCCTGGACCCGCGCCCGGCGCCGCACGCCGGCGGTATCGATCAGAGTGTAGTGCTGCCCGTCGCGCTCGAACGGCACGGCGATGCTGTCGCGGGTAGTGCCCGGCTCGTCGTAGACCACCACCCGCTCCTCGCCGAGGAGCCGATTGACCAAGGTGGACTTGCCCACGTTGGGCCGGCCGATCAGCGCCACCGGGATGCCGTGCCCGGCGGCGACCTCCCCCTCGTCCGGCTCGGCGGGCGGGAGCGCGGCGAACAAGGCGTCGAGCAGCTCGCCGACGCCGCGCCCGCGCGTGGCGGCGATGCTGTGAACCGGCTGCAGGCCGAGGCCGTGAAAATCGGCGGCGGCCACCCCGGCCTCGAGGCCGTCGGTCTTGTTCACCGCCAGGAACACCGGCACCTGCGCCCGCCGCAGCTCGGCGGCGATCTCTTCATCCCCGACGGTGCTACCGGCCCGCCCGTCGACCAGGAAGACCACGGCGTCGGCCCCGGCGATGGCGGCGCGGGCCTGCTCGTGCATGCAGCCGCCCACTCCCTCGAGCTCCTCGCCCATCCCACCGGTATCGACCACCACGGCGTGACTGCCGCGATGGCGCACGACGCCGTACTGCCGGTCCCGGGTCAGGCCGGGGTGGTCGGCCACGAGGGCGTCCCGGCTGCCGGTGAGCCGGTTGAACAGGGTCGATTTGCCGACGTTCGGCCGCCCGACCAGGGCGATTACCGCAGACATTGGGCGTTCCCCGCATTGGCTGGGACAGGATGACCGCGCTGGAAAGGCGGTCCGAAGGCGGGGATTATAACGGACGGGGCAACGGCCCGTGAGCCGCTGCCCCCCTGGGAAGGTCAAACCATGGCGTCGATCTCGCCACCGGCGTCCAGATCGTCGACGCCACCCGAGGCGTCGTAACTGGCGGCACCACCGTCGTCCTCAAAGGACTCGGTGCTGGTGCCCACGTCCTCGCCCCCGGCGATCGAGGAGATGTCCACTGTTTCCGAGCCGCCAGCGGCTTCACCACCGAACTCGGAGCCGCCAGCGCCCTCCATCTCCTCACCCTCGAAGGGGTCGTCACCACCGGCGCCCTGGGACGGCGGCGGCATGCTCGGCGCCCCTCCGCCAACTCCTCCTACTGCAGACATCACTACCTCCTGCGTTTCGTATCACTCGGGCCGGGCTCTCTACCCGCCTATCCGGCACTCCATTGCCGGTTGCGGCCATCCGGTTCCGGCGCCCGCTCCGCGCCATCCGCGCTCAAGGGGCTTGTGGCACGGAGCGTTTCCGGATATGCGTGGGACTTGCAACCTACGTGCCGGGTTCCAGGTCCCACTTCTGCCTACACCCCTGTTGTCGTCGGATGCAGGACAGACTTGAGGGCCTCAGGACGATGAACCGGCCGCGGAGGTGCGAAGACGCTGCCCGGCACCGGCATCCACCCGGAAATGCTTGCGATTGAGTTGGAAGACCAGCCAGAGCGTGACCGCCTGCACCGTCAGGGCGATGGCCGTCAGCACCCAGTAGGCGACGCCGTAGGCCTCGATGACGCCGTGCTGGACCAGGCCCAGGTTGGTGAAGAAGTGGATCATCACCGCCAGCGCCACACCGGGGCAGACCAGGGTGTAGGAGCCGGCGGAACGCTCGGGGCCGATCACGAAGCGGCCGAAGTAGTTGAAGCGGCGCAGCACCACCCAGCCCAGCAGCAGCAGCGCGACCTGAGCCGCCAGGAAGTAGGTGAGCAGTCCCAGGGTCTGGATGCCACCGGCCTCGGCGCCGAAGTGGGCCTCGATGCCCGCCGTCTGACGCACCAGGGTGATGCCGATGATCGTCAGCACCGGGACCCCGATCCACAGGCTCGGCGCGCTGATCGGATTGGCGTTCTGCTCCATCATCGCGCGCACGCCGAGGACCAGCATGACAGCGCCGGTGAGCACCGCGGCGACCAGGAAGAAGCTCGACAGCGCCAGACTGAACGCCGCTGTCGCCGGCACGCTGCTCATCCCCGCCGGCGCGGCCAGCCCCACGCCGACCATCGACAGCGCGAAGGCAGGCAGGGCCTGGGCCAGGCTGTTGTCGGCGGCGCAGTCGCAGTCGCTCTCGGTGAGCACCCGGCCCCAAAAGTCGCCGAGCTGGCGCAGAGCCCAGCCGCCGACGATCAGGAAGGCGACCATGGCCGCGGGGAAGAGCCACTCCACGATGGCCGACAGCCCCGGGACAAAGACCATGCCGAGCACGAAGCCGACATTGATGGTCATCGCCACGGTCAGCGGCGCGGCCAGCAGCTGCACCTCGGTGCGGTTGCCGCGCATGTTGTTGCGGTAGGCGTCGGTCTGCAGGAACCGCCGATGCTCGCGGATGTTCCAGAACAGCAGACGAAAATGGATGAAGGCCATGGCCAGGATGCCGGCCCAGGCCAGTACGATGGCCGTTTGCAGGCCGGCGTGACCGCTGCCCAGCGCCGCCACGATATCCTCGAAGAAGGGCACCATGCCCTCGTAGGGCACCCAGAACATCAGCCACATGAAAAACGATACGGTCAGCCCCCCGGCGCCCAGGGCAGCGAGCCAATACAGTGGGGAGTAGTTCTCCCCGAGGTCTCTGGGCAGTCGATGAAGCATGCTCCCTCCTTTGCGTTGTCAGGTTGCGTATCCAGCGACTCGAAAATGTATCAACGTTCTTGAATACGATGGTATGCGCATATTTGAAACTATGTCAAAGGGCGCGGAGCCCCGGCGGCGGGATCGCTCAGGAGGAGAGAAAGGCGGCGGCCATCAGGGCCCGGGTATAAGGGTCCTGCGGAGCGGCGAAGACCGCCTCTGCTGGCCCGCGCTCAACCACTCGGCCGGCCTGCATGACCAGGACCTCATGAGCCAGGGCGCGGACGACCTGGAGGTCGTGACTGATAAAGAGGTAGGCGAGGCCGCGGCGACGTTGCAGGTCGCGGAGCAGGTCGATGATCTGGGCCTGCACCGAGACATCCAGCGCTGAGGTGGGCTCATCGAGCACCACGACCTGCGGCTCGAGGATCAGCGCCCGGGCGATGGCGATCCGCTGGCGCTGGCCGCCGGAGAACTCGTGGGGGTAGCGGTGGCAGGTCTCCGGGTCGAGGCCCACCTCCTCGAGCACACGCACGATCCGCGCACTGCGCTGTTCACGACTCAGAAGTGGATGGTGCAGGTCGAGCCCCTCGCCGACGATATCGGCCACGGCCATGCGCGGCGACAGGCTGCCGTACGGATCCTGGAAGACGATCTGCAGGGCGCTGCGGTAGGGGCGCAGCTGCCGCGCCGTGCGCCCCTGGAGTTCATCACCGCGGAAACGGATCGAGCCACTGCTGCGCTCAAGCCGCAACAGCGCCAGGCCCAGGGTCGACTTGCCTGAACCACTCTCCCCGACCACGGCCACGGTCTGCCCGGCACGCAGGGTGATGTCGATGCCATCGACGGCTCGCACCCAATCCACCGGCCGGCGCAGCAGACCGCCGCGCACCGGGAAGTGCACACGGATCCCCGCCCCGTGGAGGAGCACCGGCGCCTGGGCGTCCGTTGCCACCGGCTCGCCGGCGGGCCGGGCCGCGAGCAACTGCCGGGTGTACGGATGCTCGGGTCGGCTGAACAGACGCTGCACCTCGCCCCGTTCGACGATCTCGCCCTGGCGCATGACACAGACCCGGTCAGCCACCAGGCGGATCACGTCCAGATCGTGGGTGATGAACAGCAGGGCCATGCCCAGCCGCGCCTTCAGGTCGGCGAGCAGGCTGAGGATCTGCGCCTGCACGGTCACGTCGAGGGCGGTGGTGGGCTCGTCGGCGATGAGCAGATCCGGCTCGTTGGCTAGCGCCATGGCGATCATCACGCGCTGACGCTGCCCGCCGGAGAGCTGATGCGGATAGGCGCTGAGCAGCCGCTGCGGATCGGGGAGCTGGACCTGCTCAAGCAGCCCCCTCACCCGCCTTCGGGCCGCCACCCGATCCAGACCGCGGTGGACGAGCAGCGTCTCGCGGATCTGCTTCTCCACCGTGTGCAGCGGATTGAGGGAGCTCATCGGCTCCTGGAAGATCATGCCGATGCGCCCGCCGCGGTGCTCGCGCAGCACCGGCTCGGGGGCGCCGAGCAGCTCGCGGCCACGAAAGCGGATCGAGCCGGCCGGGTGCCGCGCCCATGGATAGGGCAGGAGCTGCAGCACCGAGTGGGCGGTGACCGACTTGCCCGAGCCGCTCTCCCCGACCAGCCCCACGCTCTCGCCCGCGGCAATATCCAGATCCACGCCGCGCACCGCCGGCGCGCCATCGCCGAAGGCCACCTGCAGACCGCGGATGCTCAGCAGCGGTTCAGCCACGCCCGGCCTCCTGCGCCCTGCGCGGGTCGAAGGCGTCGCGGGCCGCCTCGCCGACAAAGATCAGCAACGAGAGCAGCAGCGCCAGGCTGACAAAGGCCGAGATACCCAGCCAGGGGGCGTGCAGATTGTCCTTGCCCTGTTGCAGCAACTCGCCGAGCGACGGCGACCCGGGCGGCAGACCGAAGCCGAGGAAATCCAGCGAGGTCAGCGTGGTGATTGAGCCGTTCATGATGAACGGCAGGAAGGTCAGCGTGGCCACCATGGCGTTGGGCAGCACATGGCGGAACAACACCCGCAGGTGCCCGGCCCCCAGGGCCCGCGCCGCCTTGACGTACTCCAGGTTGCGAGCGCGCAGCACCTCGGCGCGCACCACCCCCACCAGGCTGACCCACTGGAACAGCAGCAGGATGAACAGCAGCCACCAGAAGCTCGGCTCGATCAACGCCGAGGCGATGATGATGATGTAGAGCGCCGGGAGACCGGACCAGATCTCCACGATGCGCTGACCAAACAGATCCGTCTTGCCCCCGAAGTACCCCTGCAGCGCCGCCACCACCACCCCGATCACCGAGCTGGCCACGGTCAGCAGCAGGGCAAAGACCACCGAGATGCGGAAGCCGTAGAGGATGCGCGCCGCCACGTCGCGCCCCATGTCGTCGGTACCGAGCCAGTTCTCCGCCGAAGGCGGCGCCGGGGCCGGCTCTGCCAGGCCGAAGTGCACCGTGTCATAGCTGAAGCGGATCGGCGGCCACAGCGCCCAGCCCCCCGCCTCGATCAACTCCTGCACATGGGGGTCGCGATAGACCGTCTCGGTGGGCAACTCACCGCCGAAGGTGGTCTCGGGGATCGACTCGACCACCGGAAAGTGGAGGCTGCCCTCGAACCAGACCACCAGCGGCCGGTCATTGGCGATGAGCTCGGCGAAGAGGCTGAGCACGAACAGCCCGACGAAGATCCACAGCGCCCACCACCCCCGGCGATTGGCGCGAAAGCGGGCCAGGCGACGCTGATTGATCGGCGACAGCGACCCGAGCACCGGCTCAGACCTCCCGGGTCTCGAAATCGATGCGCGGATCGACGGCGACGTACATCAGGTCGCCGACGAGATTCAGCACCAGTCCGAGCACGGTGAAGATGAACAGCGTCCCGAACATGACCGGGTAATCCCGGTCCACGGCGGCCTCGAAACCGAGCAGCCCGAGCCCCTCCAGCGAGAAGATCACCTCGATGAGCAGTGCGCCGGTGAAAAGCGTCGAGACGAAGGCTGCCGGGAAGCCGGCGATGACGATGAGCATGGCGTTGCGAAAGACGTGTCCGTAGAGCACCCGGCGCTCGGTCACTCCCTTGGCCCGGGCGGTCACCACGTACTGCTTGTGGATCTCTTCCAGGAAGGAGTTCTTGGTGAGCATGGTCAGACCGGCGAAGCCGCCGATGACCATGGCCAGCACCGGCAGCGCGATGTGGTGCAGGTAGTCGAGGATGCGCATAGGCCAGGACAGCTCCGCCCACCCCTCGGAGACCAGCCCACGCAGAGGGAAGAGATCCAGGTAGGTGCCGCCGGCGAAGAGGATGATCAGCAGGATCGCGAACAGGAAGCCGGGCACGGCATAGCCGACGATCACCAGCGCCGAAGTCCAGACATCGAACGGCGAGCCGTCGCGCACCGCCTTGCGGACCCCGAGCGGGATGGAGATGAGATAGACCAGCAGCAGGGTCCACAGCCCCAGGGAGATCGACACCGGCAGCGCCTCGACGATCAGCTCCAGGACGGACTGGTCGCGGTAGAAGCTATCGCCGAAATCGAGGGTGAGATAATTGCCCATCATGGTGAGAAAACGCTCATGGGCGGGCAGATCGAAGCCGAACTGCCGCTCGAGCTCGGCGAGCAGCTCCGGATCCATGCCGTGGGCGCCGCGGTAGCCACCGCCGGCCTCGGCGAAGGCGGCGCCCACCTCGCCCCCGGAGCCGCCCACCCGCGCGGTGGCCTCGACCCCGGTGCCGGCCAGCTCGGCACTGATCCGCTCGATGGGCCCACCCGGGGCGGCCTGGACAATCAGAAAGTTGATGACCATGACCCCGAGCAGGGTCGGGATCATCAGCAACAGGCGGCGCAGGATGTAGGCCGGCATGGTCCCCATCGGCTATCGGACCGAACGCGGGCCGTTGGCCTCGCGCAGTCGCTGCTCCCTTTGCGGATCGACCCACCAGGTGTCGAAACCCAGGCCGTAGTCGGGGGCGATCTCCGGCCGCCCGAACTTGTCCCAGTAGGCGACCCGGTGCACCGGAGTGTGCCAGTTGGGGATGACGTAATGACCGGCCAGCAGGACCCGGTCCAGGGCACGGGTCCGGTGCACCAGCTCATCGCGCCCCTCGGCGGTGACCAGCCGCTCGACCAGCTCATCGACCACCGGGTCGCGCACACCGGCGTAGTTCCGACTACCCGGCTGCTCGGCGGCCGCCGAGCTCCAGTACATCGCCTGCTCGTTGCCCGGCGAGGGCGACTGCGGCAGGACCACAACGGCCATATCGAACTCGAAGTTATCCAGCCGGTACTGATACTGCGTGGTGTCCACGGTGCGCACCCGGGCCAGCACCCCGATGCGCCGCAGGTTCTGGACGAACGGCAGGGCCACCCGCTCGAAACTAGGGTTGACCAACAGAAGCTCGAAGGCCAGCGGCCGGCCACTGTCCTGGTGACGGAGGATGCCGTCCTCCCCCACCGACCATCCAGCCTGCTCGAGGATGCGCAGCGCGCGCAGAAGGTTGTCGCGATTCCACCCGGAGCCGTCGGTCACCGACGGCTGGTACGGCTCGAAAACCGCCTCGGGGAGCTCGTCGCGATAGGGCTCGAGGATCGCCCGCTCGGCTTCACTGGGCGCGCCACGCGCAGCCAGCTCGGAGTTCTCGAAATAGCTGGCCGTGCGGGTATAGGCCGAGTGGAAGAGCTGCCGATTGGTCCACTCGAAATCGAAGGCGTAGCCGAGGGCCCGGCGCACTTCGCGGTCCTCGAAGACCGGGCGGCGGGTGTTGAAGACGAACCCCTGCATGCCCGCCGGGCGGCGGTGCTCGATCTCCTCGAGCACCATGCGGCCGTCGCGACGCGCGGAAGTCTCGTACCCCGTCGCCCAGTGCCGTGCGGTGTTCTCCTCGCGCAGATCGAACTCCCCGGCCCGAAAGGCCTCGAGGGCGACGGTGGCATCCCGGTAGAAGTCGTAGCGCAGACGATCGAAATTGAACCGACCGCGGCGCACCGGCAGGTCCTCGGCCCAGTAGTCGGTCACGCGCTCATAGGTGATGCTGCGCCCGGGGCGGGCCTCGGCGATGCGGTACGGGCCGCTGCCCAGGGGCGGCTGCATGGTGGTCCGGCTGAAGTCCCGATCCTCCCAGTAGTGCTGCGGCAGCACCGGCAGCTCACCCATGATCAGCGGCAGCTCGCGATTGCCGGCGTGGGCGAACTCGAAGCGCACCCGGTGCCGATCCAGCGCCTCGGCCGACTCCACATGGCGGTAGTAGGAGCGCAGCCGGGGGTGACCGTGCTCACGCAGTAGTTCGAAACTATAGACCACGTCCTCGGCGGTGATCGGCTCCCCGTCGTGGAACTGCGCCTCTTCGCGCAGATGAAACTCCACCCAGGCATCATCCTCGCCCACCTCGACACGCTCGGCGATGAGCCCGTAGACGGAGAACGGCTCGTCCTCGGCGTGAGCCATCAGCGTATCCACCACCAGCCCCAGACCCGGCGGCCTGGTGCCGCGCAGGATATAGCCGTTGAGGCTGTCGTAACTGCCGCGGGCCTCGCGGATGACGGTCCCGCCCTTGGGCGCGTCCGGGTTGACGTAGTCAAAGTGCGAGAAATCCGGCGGGTACTTGGGCTCACCGTGCAGCGCCAGGCCGTGCACCCCCGACGAGCCCGGCGCTGCCCCGACGATGGCCGGCAGCTGCACCGCGGCCAGCAGGCAGGCCGTGCCCAGCAGCCAACGCGCCAGGCGGGGCCAGGCGCGGCCGCTGGGACGGGGGAAGGCGTGCATGCCGGTCATGTTATCATCTCCGGCGTTTCGCCCCTGGGCACGCGCACGCAAGCAACAGTTGCCGGAGAGCAGATATGGGATTCCTGCAGAACAAGCGCATCCTCGTGGTCGGTGTCGCCAGTGACCGCTCCATCGCCTGGGGCATTGCCGAGGCGATGCACCAGCAAGGCGCCGAACTCGCCTTTACCTACCAGAACGAAAAGCTCCAGGACCGGGTCACCAAGCTCGCCGCCTCGGTGGACAGCGAGCTGGTCTTCCCCTGCGACGTCAGCTCCGACGAGCAGATCGAATCGGTCTTCTCTGAGCTTAGCAAGCACTGGACCGATGGCATCGACGGCATCGTCCACGCCGTGGCCTTCGCGCCGCGCGAGGAGCTGGCCGGCTCGTTCGTGGACAATACCACCCGGGAGGGCTTCCGCACCTCTCACGAGATCTCGGCGTACAGTTTCGTGGCCCTGGCCCGCTACGGCCGCGAGATGCTGCGCCAGCGCCAGGGCTCGCTGATCACGCTGACCTACCTGGGCGGCGAGCGGGCCCTGCCCAACTACAACGTCATGGGCGCGGCCAAGGCGAGCCTGGAGGCGACCACCCGCTACATGGCCGCTGACCTGGGTCCGGAGGGCATTCGCGTGAACGCCATCTCGGCCGGCCCGATCCGCACCCTGGCGGCCTCGGGGATCGGCAGCTTTAAGCAGATGATGAGCTTCAACGAGCAGGCTTCGCCATTGCGCAAGAACGTCTCGACCGAGGAGGTCGGGCACGTGGGGGCGTTCCTGTGCTCGGATCTCGCCTCGGGGATCACCGGTGAGGTGGTCCACGTCGACGGCGGCTTCCACTGCGTGGCGCTGTCGGGCGCGGAGCTTTAGACGCGGCGCCTGCTTGAAACAGGTGCCGAACGCGAAGGCCCTGCGGCGCAAGCCGCGGGGCCTTTTGCTATGGGGGCTTCCACAAGGCGAGCGCTGGGCGCGACCGGGAAGAGCGGCTCATCGAGGGCGTCGCCCCATCCGGCGAGCGACGGGGTGCCCCTCTTCACCGGGGGCTGACGAGCGCGCCGCTTCGCGATCCCCTGCGCGGCTCACCCGATCGGGTCGCTCGCTTAACTCGCTCCGCTGACGCTTCGCTCGGACAAAACCTCGCTAAAAGCGCCGACGGCGGGCGTCGGCGCTTTTCCCCGCTCGGGCTGCGCTGCTCGGCGCGCTCAATGCCCCCGGTGAAGAGGGGCACCCCAGCGCTCTCCATTTCGCCGTGTCGTGCCCCTGAGCCGCTCTTCCCGGTCGCGCCCAGCGCTCCTTCCGCAGGGGGCCAGCGATAGAGCCCCCGCGCCCGCCGCTAGAGCCGTTCGCGGGCAATCTCGATATCCGCCTCGGCACGCAGGGCGCGGATCAGCGCCCGCACCTCGGAGTCCCCGGCCATGCGCTGGAGCTGTTGTTGCAGCTGCTCACGCTCCTGAGCCGAGAGGCCGTCCGGATCGCCGCGGCTGATGCCGTCCAGACGGAGCAGCGCCGCGGCCCCGTCCTCCAGCTCCACCCGGGCATGGCCGCCCTCCTCCAGGGCGAACGCCTCGCGCACAACGGCCGCCGGGTGGCTGCGGTCGTCCCGATAGGCCTCCTCGACCGTGAAGCGTTCGACATCGAGCTCCTCGGCCAGCTCGTCCAACGACTCACCATCGCGCAGCCGGGTCATCAACTCCTCCGCCCGCTCCAGGGCAAGTTCGGCGGCACGCTCCTGGCGGATCTCCTCGCGGATGGAATCCGCCACCTCCTCCAGGGGACGGGGCTCGGCCTCTCGGTGTTCCAGGAGCCGTACCACCAGGTAGCGGTCCTCGTCGGCGCGGATCAGGTCGCTGTTGTAGCCATACTCCAGCACATCCTCGCTGAACGCCTGCTCGACGACCCCGGAAAGCTCGCCGATGCCCTCGCCGCCCTCGCGATCGATCCAGTCGCTGCTCCGGATCTCCAGGCCGAAGGTGTCGGCCAGCGGTTCCAGGCTGTCCGGCTGCTCAAAGGCAATATTGCCGAACTCATCGCCGGCCTCCATGAACTCGGTGCCGTGCTGTTCGCGGATGTAGTCGGCCAGCAGCTCTTCGCGCACGGCATCGAAGGCCGGCGGGTCCTCGTCATCGCCGTAACGCTCGTCATAGCGCTCGCGGAGCGCATCATCATCCACTTCGACCTGATCACGCAGGGCCAGCGGACCCAGCTCGACGTACTCAAGGCGCACCGCCTCCGGGGCCATGTAGTCGTCGGTGTTGGCCTCGTAATGGGCCTCAACCTCGGCATCATCGACACGAACCTCGTCGATGTAGCGCTCGGCGGCGAGCTCGAGGTAGCTGAAGCTGCGCGACTCGTCCTGCAGGCGCACCAGACGATCCAGCTGGGAGGGGGTGCTGATACTGCTGGCGAACACGGCCTGCTGGAACTGATCAGCCTTAAGATCCCGCCGGACCAGCTCCTCGTAGTCCTCCGGCGTCATGCGATTGCGCTCAAGCAGGGTTTGGTATCGACCCCGGGAGAACTGCCCGCCCTCGTGGAAGATCTCCTGGCTACGGATGGTCTGGGCCACCTCCTGATCGGTAACCCGCAATCCCTGGCGATCGACGTAGGCGTGCAGCAACCGCTCGTCGATGAGCTGCTCCAGGGCCTCGCGGCGCAATGCAGCAGCGTCGAAGGCGCCATCGGGAAGATCACCGCCGAACATCTCGCGCAGCTGCGCGCGCTGGCGCTCCACCGCCTGGTTGATCTGCGAGCGGGGAATCTCCTCGCCATCGACGCGGGCGACCACCGCGTCCTCGCGGCCACCACCGAAGTATTCGTAACCACCCATGAAGATGAACGGCAGGGCGATAAACCCGATGATGACCCACGCAATCCAGCCCTTGATGCCGTCACGAATCGCCTGAAGCATGCCTTGTCTTCCGCCGAGTGCTCATGTGGGTGATCAGGATACAAAAAAGGCGCCACTATGGGCGCCTTTTTATCGCGGCTGTCAGGGCCACTTTCTGATTTGGCGGAGCGGACGGGACTCGAACCCGCGACCTCCGGCGTGACAGGCCGGCATTCTAACCAACTGAACTACCGCTCCGTGATTACGTCGATTATTGTAACAACTTTTTGCCGCTTGTCTACCCCTGGTGGGTGGTGAGGGATTCGAACCCCCGACATTCGCCTTGTAAGGGCGACGCTCTCCCAACTGAGCTAACCACCCAAACCGACTAAGCCCCTTAGTTTATCGCATCCTTGAGCGCTTTGCCAGGCTTGAAACCCGGGACCTTCGACGCCGGGATGTTGATGCTCTCGCCGGTGCGCGGATTCCGGCCAGTGCGGGCGGCCCGATCGCGCACGGTGAAGGTGCCGAAACCCACCAGGGTGACCTGATCCCCCTCGCGCAGGGCGTCGGTGACCGACTCAACCATGGCATCGACGGCGCGCGCGGCCGCGGCCTTGGAAAGATCCGCGGAGTCGGCTACCGCCTCGATGAGTTCACTCTTGTTCATCCCCGTGTCCCCTTTTCGGTTTTTTTACTCGATGCTGGCGTGGCTGGCCCTTCGGGCCTGGGTCACCGAACGGCGGCCCGGCAACCCTACGGACCCCCAAACCCTACCACGGCGTAGCGTGCTTCCACAGCGTTGCCGTTGAATCGCCCTGCTGGCAGCGCCGACGCCGCCGGCCCGGGCCTGTCACGGCCCAGGCCGCTCAGTTGCTGGCGTTATAGCAGCGGCTTTTCCGGACTGTCAAACGGGCGGCACGAGCTCAGTGCGGCCGCTTGGCGTCGCCCTCGCCCTCACCGACGGCCACGCGCTTGGCCGCGTCGGCCTCGTCCTCGCCCTCCGGAGCCGGCAGCGGCTCCGGCTGACGGGTCAAGGCCACCTCGAGGACCTCGTCGATCCAGCGCACCGGCCGGATGTCGAGCTTCGACTTCACGTCCTTGGGCACATCGGCCAGATCCTTCTCGTTCTCGGCGGGGATCAGGACCGTGTCGATACCGCCGCGCAAGGCAGCCAGGAGCTTCTCCTTGAGCCCGCCGATGGGCAGCACCTCGCCGCGCAGGGTGATCTCGCCGGTCATGCCGACCCCGGCGCGCACCGGGATGCTGGTCAGCGCCGAGACCAAGGCGACACACATGCCGGTGCCCGCCGAAGGCCCGTCCTTGGGGATGGCGCCCTCCGGGACGTGGATGTGGTAGTCGTTCCGGGTGTAGAACTCCGGATCCAGCCCCAGCGCGCGGGCGCGGCTGCGCACCACGGTGGTGGCCGCATCGATGGACTCCTTCATGACCTCGCCGAGCTGGCCCGTCTGCGTCGCCCGGCCCTTGCCCGGCACCACGGCCACCTCGATGGTCAGCAGCTCGCCGCCCACCTCGGTCCAGGCCAGGCCAGTGGACTGGCCGATGCGGTCCTCGGTCTCGGCTACGCCGAAACGGTAACGCCGGACCCCGAGGTGCTTGTCGATGTTCCGACGGGTCACCTGCACGCCACTGCCGCGCTTGCGCCCCTTCGACTCGCCCTCGACCAGGTCCTTAACCACCTTGCGGCAGACCGTGGCCAGTTCCCGCTCCAGGTTCCGGACACCGGCCTCGCGGGTGTAGTACCGGATCACGTCACGGATGGCGCTCTCCTTGACGTCCAACTCGCCCTTCTTGAGGCCGTTGGCCTTCATCTGCTTGGGCAGCAGGTAGTTCTGCGCGATGGCCAGCTTCTCCTCCTCGGTGTAACCCGGCAGACGGATGACCTCCATCCGATCGAGCAGCGGTGCCGGGATGTTCATGGTGTTCGCCGTGCAGACGAACATCACGTCCGAGAGGTCGAAATCCACCTCCAGGTAGTGGTCGCTGAAGCTGTTGTTCTGCTCCGGGTCGAGGACCTCGAGCAGGGCCGAGGACGGGTCGCCCCGGAAGTCCATGGCCATCTTGTCCACCTCGTCGAGGAGGAACAGCGGATTGCGCTTGCCGGCCTTACTCAGGTTCTGGACGATCTTGCCCGGCAACGAGCCGATATAGGTGCGCCGGTGGCCGCGGATCTCGGCCTCGTCGCGCACCCCGCCAAGGGACATGCGAGTGAACCGGCGGTTGGTCGCCCGGGCGATGGACTGACCCAGCGACGTCTTGCCCACGCCGGGCGGCCCGACCAGGCAGAGGATCGGACCCTTGAGCTTACGCACCCGGCGTTGGACGGCCAGGTACTCGAGGATGCGCTCCTTGACCTTCTCGAGCCCGTAGTGGTCCTGGTCGAGCACCTTGGCGGCGTGCTTGAGGTCGTGGCGCACCCGTGTCTTGTCCTTCCACGGCAGGCTCACCAGCCAGTCGAGGTAGTTGCGCACCACCGTGGCCTCCGCGGACATCGGCGACATCATCTTGAGCTTGTTCAGCTCCTGCTTCGCCTTGTCCAGCGCCTGCTGGGGCATGCCGGCCTGCTCGATCTTGTTCTCGAGATCCTCGACCTCGTTGGGCACGTCCTCCAGCTCACCCAGCTCCTTCTGGATGGCCTTCATCTGCTCGTTGAGGTAGTACTCCCGCTGGGATTTCTCCATCTGCTGCTTGACGCGCCCACGGATGCGCTTCTCGATCTGGAGGATGTCGATCTCCCCCTCGATCAGCCCCATCAGATGCTCGAGGCGCTCGCGCGGGTCCTCCATCTCGAGGACCTTCTGCTTCTCCTCAACCTTCAGCGCCATGTGCGCGGCGATGGTGTCCGCCAGCCGTCCCGGCTCTTCAATGCCGGATAGCGAGGAGAGGATCTCCGGCGGGATCTTCTTGTTGAGCTTCACGTACTGCTCGAAAACGTTGGTGGCGGAACGGGCCACCACCTCGAGCTCGCGGTCCTCGTCGCTGGGCTGCGGCTCCGGCACCGTGACCAGATGGGCCGAGAGATACTCGTTGCTATCGAGCAGCTCGACCAGGCGCGCCCGCTCGCTGCCCTCTACCAGCACCTTCACGGTGCCGTCCGGGAGCTTGAGCATCTGCAGGATCGAGGCGACGGTGCCGTAGCCGTAGAGCTCGTCGACGCCCGGGTCGTCCACCTCGGCGCTGCGCTGGGCGATCAGGAAGATGCGCTTGTCCTGCTCCATCGCCGCCTCGAGGGCGTGGATGGAGCGCTCCCGCCCGACGAACAGCGGGATCACCATGTGCGGGTAGACCACCACGTCGCGCAGCGGCAAAACCGGCGCCTGGGTGACGGTCTGCGGGGATTCGGGGTTGTGAGCGGTTGGCTCAGCCATTGGATGCGAACCTCATTGGCGTGCGAACGGCGGGACGCGCGCGGCCGCAGCCGCGCGCCCCTCCTCTGGGTTCGGAATGGGGGTGATACGGGCGGGTTTCAAGGTGCGCCGGGTGACGGCGCCCTACTCGTCGGACGCCGCCTTGGAGTGCTCGGGACCCGCGTAGACGATGTACGGGTCGCTGTCGCCGGCGATGACCGACTCGTCGACCACCACCTTGCTGACGTTCTCCATGGACGGGAGCTCGTACATGGTCTCGAGCAGCACCTGCTCGATGATCGTGCGCAGCCCGCGCGCACCGGTCTTGCGCTCCATGGCTTTGTCAGCCACGGCGCGCAGGGCATCGTCGCGCAGGTCGAGCTCGACGCCCTCCATCTCGAAGAGCTTCTGGTACTGCTTGACCAGTGCGTTCTTCGGCTCGCGCAGGATCTGCACCAGGGCCTCCTGGTCGAGCTCGTTGAGGGTCGCGATCACCGGCAGACGGCCGACGAACTCCGGGATCAGGCCGTAGCGGACCAGATCGCTGGGCTCCACCGTCTGCAGCGTCTCGCCCACGCTGGCCCGCTCCCGCTCGCTCTTGATCTCGGCCGAGAAGCCGATCCCGCCCCGCTCGGAGCGCTCCTGGATGACCTTGTCGAGCCCTGCGAAGGCGCCGCCGCAGATGAACAGCATGTTGCTGGTATCGACCTGGACGAACTCCTGCTGCGGGTGCTTGCGCCCGCCCTGGGGCGGCACCGAGGCGGTGGTCCCCTCGATGAGCTTGAGCAGCGCCTGCTGCACCCCCTCACCGGAGACATCCCGGGTGATCGACGGGTTGTCGGCCTTGCGCGAAACCTTGTCGATCTCGTCGATGTAGACGATGCCGTGCTGCGCCTTGTCGACGTCGTAGTCGCATTTTTGCAGCAACTTCTGGATGATGTTCTCGACGTCCTCGCCGACGTAGCCGGCCTCGGTCAGCGTTGTGGCGTCGGCGATGGTGAACGGCACGTTGAGCAGCCGAGCCAGGGTCTCGGCGAGCAGGGTCTTGCCCGAGCCGGTGGGGCCGATGAGCAGGATATTGCTCTTGGTCAGCTCCACGTCGTCCTGGCTGGTCCGGCTCTCGAGGCGCTTGTAGTGGTTGTACACGGCCACCGAGAGCACCTTCTTGGCGTGCTCCTGGCCGATCACGTACTGGTCGAGCTCGCGGTTGATCTCGTGGGGCCGGGGCAGACCGCCCCCCTCCGTCGCCGCGCCTTCCTGGAGTTCCTCTCGGATGATGTCGTTGCAGAGCTCGACACACTCGTCGCAGATGAACACCGATGGCCCGGCGATGAGCTTACGGACCTCGTGCTGGCTCTTCCCGCAGAAGGAGCAGTACAGCAGCTTGCCGCCGTCCTCGCCCTTGTTCTGAGTTCGATCAGTCATGCCACGGCCTCGGTTTGCGCACTGGAATCATTCGTTATCAACGATGCACCCTTTTCAGCGGGTACGCAACCAGCCCGCGGGTCCTCACTCGGAGGCACCGCGGCTGGTCAGGACCCGGTCGATCAGGCCGTACTCCGCGGCCGCCTCGGCGGTCATGAAGTTGTCCCGATCGGTGTCCTGGCGGATGGTATCGATGTCCTGCCCGGTGTGGTGGGCCAGGATGGTGTTGAGACGATCCCGCATGTTGAGGATCTCGCGGGCGTGGATGTCGATGTCCGTCGCCTGCCCCTGGAACCCGCCCAGCGGCTGGTGGATCATCATCCGCGAGTTGGGCAGGGCGTGGCGCTTACCCGAGGCGCCGGCGGCGAGCAGCAGAGCACCCATGCTAGCCGCCTGCCCCACGCAGAGGGTGGCCACGTCCGGCTTGATGAACTGCATGGTGTCGTAGATCGCCAGCCCGGCGGTCACCGATCCGCCCGGCGAGTTGATGTACAGGTGCACGTCCTTGTCCGGGTTCTCGGACTCGAGGAACAGCAGCTGCGCCACCAGCAGGTTGGCCTGGTAGTCCTCCACCGGGCCCACAAGGAAGATGACGCGCTCCTTGAGCAGGCGCGAAAAGATGTCGTAGGCCCGCTCGCCGCGCGCCGACTGCTCGACGACCATCGGCACCAGGCCGGTGTTGAACACGTCGGGGGCGGATTGCTGCGTATCGCTCATGCCGTTGGCCTCCTGGGGCCGCGACTCAGGCCGAAGCCTGGTCGCCGTCCTCGCTGTTCATGAGCTCGTCGAAGCTCATGGGCTTGTCCTCGGTCTGCACCTGCTCGAGCAGCCAGTCGACCACCTGCTCCTCGATCACCGAGGCCTCGAGCCCCTGCATCATCTGCCGGTCCTGAGCGATCTGCTGCAGGGCCTCGCTCGGATCCTGGCCGGAGTTGGCGGCCATCTCGCGCAGCTGGGTCATCATCCGCTCGCGGTCGAGCTGGATCCCCTGGCTGCGCACCAGCTCGTTGACCAGCAAGCCCAGCTTCACGCGGCGGCCCGCCACCTCTTCGTAGGCGGAACGCTCCGACTCGGGCAGCTCGCCTTCGGCGGTGGCGCCGGACTGCTGGCGCAGGGCCTCGATCTCGCCATCGATCAGGCTCTTGGGCAGCTCCAGCTCGTTCTGATCGGCCAGCTGATCGAGCACCTGCCGCTTGAGGCGCTGGCGCACGGCCTGGTCTCGCTCGCGCTCGAGGTTGCCGCGGACGGCGTCGCGCAGCGCCTCCACTCCGCCTTCCTGGATGCCCAGACGGGCCGCGAAGTCGTCGTCGAGCTCGGGTAGCTGCGGCTCTTCCACCCGCTTGACCGTCACCTGGAAGACTGCGGTCTTGCCTGCGATGCTCGGCTCGGCCAGATCGTCCGGGAACTTGTGCTCAACGGTCAGCTCCTGGCCGGCCTGGGCGCCTTGCAGCGCCTGCTCGAAGGCCTCGGGCAGCTGCCCGGCGCCGAGGATCAGCGGAGCGTCCTCGGCGGAGTTGCCGGTGAACGCCTCGCCGTCGATGGTGCCGTGGAAGTCGATGACCACACGGTCCTCATCCTGGGCCGCCCGATCCACCTCCTGGTAGTCGGCGTGCTGCTTGCGCAGCCGCTCGAGGACGTTGTCCAGGTCGGCGTCGGCGACCTCGACCTGGGGCCGCTCGACCCGGATCCGGTCGAGGCCCTGAACCTCGATCTCCGGCAGCACGTCGAAGGTGGCCTCGTACTCCAGGTCCTCCCCTTCGCCGGTACGCCTGGGCTCGATGTGCGGGTTGCCGGCCGGGCGCAGCGACTCCTGCTCGAGGGCCTCGGAGTAGGTCTGCTGGACCACCTCGCTGAGCACCTCGCTGCGCACCTGGGCGCCGTACTGCTTGCGAACGACCTTCACCGGCACCTTACCGGGCCGGAAGCCGTCCATCTTGACGCGGCCGCTGAGGTCTTTCAGCCGGCGTTCTACCTCTTGCTCCACGCGCTCGGCGGGGACCTGGACCGTCATGCGCCGGCCCAGGCCTTCGGTCGTCTCCACGGAAACTTGCATCGGGAAGTCCTTGGGATCCAAACGTTTGGTGATTGCGGTTTCGCGCTTGCCGCGCGGTCCTGGACCGCGCGGCCTACGGACTGCCTGGTGCGAAAGGAGAGACTCGAACTCTCACGGGGCTGCGAACCCCACCGGGACCTAAACCCGGCGCGTCTACCGATTCCGCCACTTTCGCAGACTCTGCGCGGCGTAATGGGGGTAACCCTGACGCCTTTCGCCGCATCAGTATAACAACGGCTGACGCGTTCCCCGCAATGCGCATCCGAGCGCTCGGCTGGCCGGCCGCGGTCCGCTACCATGGGCACCTGCCCATCGTCGGCGCCGCCCGCGCACAGAGGGAAGATGATACTGCTTGCCATCACGGTCCTGGTGCTGCTGCTCGCCCTGCGCGAGGTCACCACCAACCGCATCCACCGCACCCGCGACAATCCCGCGGCCGTTCGGCGCTGGCGGGCGGCGCGCCGCTGGCTGAACCTGGCCCTGCTGATTGCCGCGCTCGCCCTGCTGCCGACGTTCATCGACCAGCCCGGGGTACCGATCATTGCAGAGGCCCATACCCTGCTCAGCTTCGCCTGGCCGCTGATCCTCGGGGCGGCGGCCGTGGCGGCGGCCGTCGCCGTACGCACCGCCCTGCCTGAACTCCAGCGCGAACGCGAGCGCCGTGCCGCCCTCGCCCGCCGCAACAGCGACGCCGCCCGGGGGCTCAACCCGGCACGCGTCTCCGATGAGCTGCGCACATGGATCGGCGACAACGCACCCGATTATCGCTACCGCTTCGATGTCGAGACCCCGGCCGGCATGGTCAACATCCTGGTGGAGACCGGCGAAGCCCGCTACGCGCTCTACGTACTGCCACCGGAACACGCCACCCTCGGCTTCACCCCGGCGCTGCAACGCTGCGCGCGGATCGCCGCCAGCGTGAACGCCCGCGGCGTGCTGTGGATCCCCGGGGACGGCCCGGAGGAACCGCAGCGCAGCCGCGATCACCCGGTGTACGTGGTCTACGGCTCAATGATGCGGATCTTCGAGCTCATCGAGCGCAACGAGACCACGCTGCGTCGGCGCCGCGAGCGCCAGGAACGACTCAAGGACTATGCCGCGGCCAGCGCCGAGCGCGCCGCCGAGGAAGAGCAGCAGCAGGCGCAGCGCCGGCGCGGCAGCCGCGCCCGATGAACCAGCTGACCCTGCCACCCCGGCAGGACCTGCCCGGGGCTGGCTGACCCGCGAAGGAGGTCGACATGCCGAAAGGTCTGATCGCGCTACTCGGCGGCCTGGCCGTCCTGATGCTCGCCACCCTGGGCCTGGTGCTGGCCATGGCCACCGGGGTCTTCACCCCGCCCGGCATGGCCCCGGAGCACCGCGCAGAACCACGGCCGGAGCCGGCCGAGCAGAACCTGGCCGAGGCCCGCTATACCGAACTCGAGCAGGCGCTGACCGTCAACCTCGATGACGACGGGCCGGCGCAGTACCTCGAGGCCGAGGTCGAGATCGCCACCACCAGCGACGCCGCAGCCGATGGGATCGAGACCCACCAGGCCGCGATCCGCGATGCGCTGATGCTCTTCCTGGCCGATCAGTCCTCCACCGAGCTCGCCGAGCCGGATGCACGCGACGCGCTGCGCGAGGAGGCACTGGAACGCGTCAACGCCACGCTCCGCGAGTACGGTGTGGACGAGCCGGCGGCCGGCGTGTACTTCACCCGGTTCGTCATGCAATAAGGGCCCAAGGACGATTGCCCCCGGGGGCGCCGGCGGCGCCCCCGGCTGGCCCGTCACTCCGTGCGCTGCGGCTCCTCGGAACCACCCCCCGGGGCGAAGTACGAGCGGGTGATGGCGAACACGGTCCCGGAGAGCGCCAGCAGGGCGATCAGGTTGGGGATCGCCATCAAGGCGTTCAGGATGTCGGCAACGATCCAGACCAGCCCCAGCTCGGCGATGGCACCGACGAACAGCAGAACCACCCACAGGTAGCGGTAGGGCGTGATCACCCGGGCCCCGAAGAGGAACGCGGCGCAACGCTCGCCGTAGTAGCTCCAGGCGACGATGGTGGTGAAGGCGAACAGGATCATGCCCACGGTGACGATCCAATTGCCTCCAGGCACGCCCTCGCCGAAGGCCATGGAAGTCAGCGACGCACCGGTCTCGCCGGTGGTCCAGACTCCGGTCAGGACGATGGCGAGCGCGGTGATGGTGCAGACGATGATGGTGTCGATGAAGGTGCCGAGCATGGCCACGGTGCCCTGGCGGACCGGATTGCGGGTGCGCGCCGCGGCATGGGCGATCGGCGCCGACCCCAGGCCGGCCTCATTCGAGAAGATGCCGCGGGCGACACCGAAGCGGATCGCCGCCCACACCGCAGCGCCGGCGAAGCCACCCGTGGCCGCCGTACCGGTGAACGCGTCGGTGACGATCTGCCCCAGAGCCGCCGGGACATCGGTGAGATTCCAACCAATGATCAGCAACCCACCGATCACGTAGATCGCCGCCATGGTCGGCACCAAGCGCTCGGCGACCCGGGCGATGCGCCGGATTCCGCCGATGATCACCAGAAAGACCAGGGCGGAGAGGATCAGCCCGGTGAGCCAGGGCGGCACCATCAGGTTCGACTCGACCACATCGGCCACCGAATTGGCCTGCACGGTATTGCCGATGCCGAAGGCGGCCACCATGGCGAAGATCGCGAACAGCGTCCCCAGCCAGGCCCACCGGGGCCCCAGGCCGTTCTTGATGTAGTACATCGGACCGCCGACGTAGCGCCCGTGCTCGTCGGTCTCGCGGTACTTCACCGCCAGAACGGCCTCGGCGTACTTGGTGGCCATGCCCACCAGCGCGGTGATCCACATCCAGAACACCGCCCCCGGGCCGCCCAGGGTGATCGCCGTCGCCACACCGGCGATGTTGCCCGTACCGATGGTCGCCGACAGCGCCGTGGTGAGCGCCTGGAAGGGGGTGATCTCGCCCGGCTCGTCGGTGCGCTCCGCGCGGCCGCCCCACATGCGCCGAAAGCCGTAGCCGATCCGCCGGATCGGCATGGCCTTGAGGCCGATGGATAGGTAGAGGCCGGTGCCGAGCAGCAGCACCAGCATCGCCGGCCCCCAGACAAAGTCACTAACCGTCTCGAGCAATGAGGTCACCGCCTCCATGATCCTCTCCCCTGGTGCTCATGCGGCCCACCTCGCCGCACGGTGGCAACAATAAGGCCGGCTCAGCCGCGCAGGCGCTGGGCGATCTCGGCCACATGGCGCCCCTGGTAACGGGCCAGCGCCAGCTCCTGCTCGTTCGGCTGACGGCTGCCGTCTCCGCCGGCAATGGTGGCGGCGCCGTACGGACTGCCGCCCTTGACCACCGAGAGATCGGTCAGCTCCGCTGCCGCGTAGGGCAGACCGACGATGACCATCCCGTGATGGGCCAGGGTGTGCCAGAACGAGGTGATCGTCGTCTCGTTGCCCCCACCGGTGCCCGTCGAGGTGAAGACGCTGCCGACCTTGCCGATCAGCTGACCGTTGAACCACTGCGCGCCGGTCTGGTCCAGAAAGTTGCGCATCTGCCCGGCCATATTGCCGAAACGGGTGGGGGTGCCGAACAGGATGGCGTCGTAGTCGGCGAGTTCCTCCGGACTGGCGACCGGAGCCTCCTGATCGAGCTTGGCGCCGGCCTGGCGGGCAACCTCCTCCGGCATGGTCTCGGGGACGCGCTTGACCGCCACCTCGGCACCGGTACCGCGCGCGCCCTCGGCGACGGCATGGGCGAGCGTCTCGACGTGGCCGTAGGTGGAGTAGTAGAGAACCAGTACCCTGCTCATGGCACCTCCCGATTGTGGCTGAGCGTTGGTTACGACAGAGTGCCTCACACCCCTGGGGAGCATCGCGAATCCGTTGACAACGCGCAAGATCGCGCCGAATGTCTTCCGGGACAACAGCAGCCGTGCCTGGATCCGTACCATGCAACCACTGGCCGCCCGCTTCTCCGACATCTCTGCCGTCCGCGATGCCGGGGTCGTGGTCCCCGCGCCGCTGCGCGAGGAGATCGCCCTGCTCGACGGCGTCCTGCACGACGTGCTGCAGGAGTGCGAGGGGGAGCGCGTCACCACCCCACTGGCCCGGTTGCGCCAGGCCGCCCACGAACTCCACTGGACCGAACACCCCGACCCGGAGCCGACCCTCGCCGAACTCGACCGCCTGGATCCGACCACGGGCCACAAGGTGGCCCGGGCCCTGACCCTGCACTGCCAGCTGCTCAATCTCGCCGAAGACCGCCAGCGGGTGCGCTCCCTGCGGGCACAGGGGCGGGACGGGCGCATCGTCGGCGATGGTCTTGAAGCCGGCATCCAGGAAGTCACCGAGCTCGAGGGCCGGGACGCCGCCCACGAGCTGATCCGCCGGCTGCGCATCCACCCGGTGCTGACTGCCCACCCCACCGAGGCCCGCCGCCGGGCAGTGGTTGATGCGCTACAGCGCATCTCGCGGGAGCTCGAACGCCTCGACCTGCACGAGGCCGACGACGCCCTCGCCTTCGACGTCCGCCGCAGCCTGGCCGAGGAACTCACCGCGCTGTGGGCCACGGCGCCCTTCCGCCAGGAGCGCCCCACCCCCCTCGACGAGGCGCGACGGATCATGGCGGTCTTCGACCAGACGCTCTTCGACCTGGTGCCGGGCATCTACCACGAGGTGGAGCGCACCCTGGCCCCCCGCAACACCGGGGCCCGCTCGCCCCACACCCCGGCCTTCCTGCGCTACGGCTCGTGGGTGGGCGGTGACCGCGACGGCAATCCCAATGTCACCGCGGAGGTGACCCACCGGGCGATGGCCCGGCAGGCGACGCAGGTCCTCCAGCGCCTTGAGCAGCGCACCCGCGAGGTGGCCCGCACGTTCACCGCCAGCGACCGCTACGCGCCGCCGGCCCCGGAGCTGCTTCAGGGCCTGGAGCGCGACCGCGCCGATTTCCCGGAACAGGCCGCCGCCCTGGCGCGCACCTCCCCCGATCAGGCCCACCGGCACAAGCTCGTCTACGCCGCCGAGCGCCTGCGCGCCCGCCGCCAGGGCGATCCGGAGCGCGGCTTCGACGGCCCCGCGGAGCTGCTCGCCGAGATCGACCAGGTCCAGCGCTCGCTGGCCGGCGCCGGGATCCCGCGCCTGGCCTACGGCGCCCTCCAGGACCTGCGCTGGCAGATCGAGACCTTCGGCTTCCACCTCGCCGAGTTGGAGCTTCGCCAGCACGCCAGTGTCCATGCCGCCGCTCTGGAGGCGCTGGCCCCGGGGGTCAGCACCGACGCCGCGGAACTCGACCGCCTGGCGCGCGAGGGCTGGGCAACGGCGCCGGAACCGACCAGCGCGGCCACGCAAGAGGTGCTCGACACCCTGCGCGCCGCCGCCGATCTGCAGGCCGCCTACGGACCCGAGGCGTGCCGGCGCTACATCATCTCGTTCACGCGCACGGCGGCGGACATCGCCGCCGTGCGCGCCCTCGCCCGCCTGGCGGTGCCCGAGGAACAGTGGGCCACCTTCCGTCTCGATATCATCCCGCTGTTCGAAACGCGCCGGGATCTGGAGCACGCCCCGGCAGTCCTCGACGAACTCCTCGAGCTACCCGGCGAACAGCACGCCTTGCAGGCCCGCGGGTACGAGTTGGAGGTCATGGTCGGGTACTCGGACTCGGCCAAGGACGTGGGTGTTCTCGCCGCCAACGCCGTGCTCCATAAACTCCAAGAGCGCCTAGCCAGCTGGGCGCGCGGGCACGGCATCCAACTTACCCTCTTCCACGGCCGCGGCGGCTCCCTGGGCCGTGGCGGCGGTCCGCTGAACCGGGCAATCCGTGGCCAGGCATCCGGCTCGGTGGACGGCCGGCTGAAGGTCACCGAGCAGGGGGAGATGATCTTCACGCGCTACCGGACGGTGGACTCCGGGCGGTGGCACCTGGAGCAGACCATCAACGCCGTGCTGGCCATGTCCACCGGGCATGCCGAAGAGCGCGCCGCGCGGGTCGCGGCCCGCTACCGCGACGAGCTCCGACGCATGAGCGAGGCGAGCGAGCGCGCCTACCACGAGCTGGTCCACGCCGAGGGGTTCGCCGATTTCTTTACCCGGGTGACGCCCTACGAGGAGATCGGGCAGCTGGAGATCGGCTCGCGGCCGGCCCACCGTAGCGCGGCCCGCGACCTGGAGAGTCTGCGGGCGATCCCGTGGGTCTTCGCCTGGTCACAGAGCCGCATCAACCTGGCCGCCTGGTACGGCGTGGGCACCGGCCTGGCCGCTATCGGCGAAACCGAGGGCGGGCTCGCCCGGCTGCGCGAGATGCGCCGCGACTGGCCCTTCTTCGCCCAGCTGCTGGAGAACGTCGAGATGGGCTTGGCCCGGGCGGATCTCACCCTTGGCCGTCAGGCCCTGGAGCTCGGCGGCCACCCGGAGCTGCGCGAACGAATCCTCGACGAGTGGCAACGCACCCGTACCTGGGTCCTGGCGGCCATGGGCAAGGAACGCCTGCTCGAGCGCCAGCCGGCCCTGCAGGCGAGCCACGAGCTGCGCCGCACCGACCTGGACGCCCTGTCGCTGCTTCAGCTCTCGGCCCTATCGCGGCTGCGGCAATCCCGGGAACAGGAGCACCCGCGACTGACCGATCTGGTCAAGATGACCATCGCCGGGCTCAGCGCCGGGCTGCAGAGTACAGGCTAGCCAACGGCCGACTACAGCGTGAGCTTCTAGACGGGAAGAACGCAGGGGCGGGCGGGTGTGCTCGGAGCACCCGCCCGGACGCCTACGAGCGCGAGACACGGTGGCGATGGCGCGCTGCGGCTGCCGGTACCGTTTCGAAGTCAGGAGACGAGCTGCATCAACTCCCGGTTGACTAGATCGACATCACCCAAGTTGGCCTCAAGCAGGCTGCGCAGATGGACCATGCTGTCCAGATCGATCCGCTCGCAGCGCAACCCTACCTCCTGCTCATGCCAGTGGGCGGGCTGCACCTCCATGCAGATCCTGTCCTCCTCGCTCAGGGAGAGCTCCAGCGTCCAGCGGCTCTGCGGATCGCAGAGGGCACCCTGAGGAGAGCTCCCGTCGCTGAGTCGCACCAAGGCACCGCGCATGGACAGATCCAGGATCTCGACCTCGCGACCGTGACCCGCGGCATCGACCAGGCGGGCGGGAGCATGAAAGCTCACCCGGCTGAAACGGCGCTTCTCGTGCGTGGCCATCCGACTCCCTGTCCCCGTCACTCTGTCCGGAGACAGCTTAGCACGCCGCCGCGGTCAGTTCGTCCCGGTTGCGGGCGGCATCCAGAGTGTTCTCGAGCAGCGTGGCCACGGTCATCGGGCCCACCCCGCCCGGCACCGGCGTAATCCAAGAGGCACCCTCGCTGGCCGCCGCGAAGTCGACGTCGCCGGTGAGCTTGCCGCTATCCAGGCGGTTGATGCCGACGTCGATGACCACGGCGCCCTCGCCGATCCAGTCGCCCTGGACCAACCCCGGCTTGCCCACCGATGCGACCACCAGATCCGCCTGGCGGACACGCTCGGCCACATCGCGGGTGCGACTGTGGCAGACCGTGACCGTGCAGCGGGCATTGAGCAGTTCCAGGGTCATCGGCCGGCCGACGATGTTCGACTGGCCCAGCACCACTGCATTGCGCCCCTCCAGTTCGATCCCGGTGTGGTGGAGCAGGGTCATGACCCCACGCGGCGTACACGGGCGCAGTCCGGGCAGGCGCAGGGCCAGTCGGCCCATGTTCTCCGGATGGAAGCCATCGACATCCTTGATCGGGTCGATGCGCTCAATCACCGTCTGTTCGTCGATATGCCCCGGCAGAGGGAGCTGAACGAGGATGCCGTCGATCTCCGGGTCGGCATTGAGCCGATCGATCCGCTCAAGCAGCTCACCCTCGCTGACGTCAGCATCGAGGTCGTAGGCCCGCGAGAGGATGCCGGCCTCTTCACACGCCCGGCGCTTGTTGCGGACGTACACCGCCGAGGCCGGATTCTGGCCGACGAGGATCACGGCCAGCCCGGGGCGCCGCAGCCCCCGCTGAATGCGCTCTTCAACGGCCTCCCCCACCAGCACGCGACGCTTGGCAGCGATGGCTTTACCATCCAGGATCTGAGCAGGCATGAATCCCCCGAACTACCGCGAATAGAGGCGGATTTTCGCACGCCGCAGTGGTGCCGGCAACGGCCGAGCGGCAATAGGGAATTGACGGCGGCGGGCGGGGTCGCTATGATTTCGCACCTAGACCGCGGCGGTCAGCGCGGACCTGCGGTGACCCTACGGGGTGTAGCGCAGTCTGGTAGCGCACCTGCTTTGGGAGCAGGGAGTCGGGGGTTCAAATCCCTCCACCCCGACCACCTGGATAGCCAGGCGGTCGTGGCACGAACTGCCGAGCACTGCGCCCGTAGCTCAATCGGATAGAGCATCGGCCTTCTAAGCCGACGGTTGCAGGTTCGAACCCTGCCGGGCGCGCCATTTGCGCAGCGCAGGCAGGGTACAACGGTTTACGGTGGTGGGCGTAGCTCAGCTGGTAGAGCCCCGGATTGTGGCTCCGGTGGTCGTGGGTTCGAGTCCCATCGCTCACCCCATCCAACACGATTAGGCCCGGTGCGCCGGGCCTTTTTCGTTGCCGGGAGCAACTTGCCTGACCGGCAGCGACTTGGCAGAATATAGAACCCTCAACGGGCCGCTAGCTCAATTGGTAGAGCAGCTGACTCTTAATCAGTAGGTTCAAGGTTCGAGTCCTTGGCGGCCCACCAGCTTCGCTACCGTTGGCAACCCTACGTATGCCAAGGTAGACACCAGGCCAGGGGCGAGCCCGCTTGACTCCCCGTTGGCGGGCTCCGAAGAGCCGGTGTTGCCGCACCGGCTCTTCTCCCACTTCCTTGTGACCCCTGGGCAAACAACACTTGATAGTGCTCGAACCGCGGTAGGGGTTCGACCTGCTATCCCGCTCAAATCGCCTAAACACACCTCCCCGCTTCACTTGCTGCAGCACACCCCCGATGCGCCGCAGCCATATTCGCTTCCCATCACCGCATGACTACGCGTTCCAGTCACTCCCCAAGCGTCTCTTACTAATTCCGCCGTTGCCCCCTCCTCTCCTGCCCGACTCCCCGCGGGTCCGGGCAAGACCATCTACCAAACCGTGCCGCAGCGCTCCGCCTCTAGCCGCTATCCGGCTTAGGAGGCGTTGATCAGTGGAGGTACGGCCTGCTGATCCATGCTGCCCGCCTCGGCGACTCAGCCTAGCAACACCAGCAGCCAAAGAACCACGGCATTGACGATCGCCATGAACACCGCTGCCGACCCCAGATCCTTGGCGCGCTCGGCCAGCGAATCCCAGTGCTCGCCGGCGCGGTCGACAGCGGCTTCGATACCGGAGTTAAGCAGTTCCGCCACCAGGATCAGCAGAAGACTGCCGACCAGGATCGCGCGCTCGGCACCGTCCGCCCCTAGCATCAGGGCCAGCAGGCCGAGGGGCGGAATCACGACCATCTCCTCCCGGAACGCAGGCTCCTGACGCCAGGCGGCCTGCAACCCCCGCCAAGAGTTACGCAGGGCGCGCGCCATGCGCGGCACCCCGTGACGGCGGGATCGGCTCTGCTCGTCGCGCGGCATCACTCAGGCACTCGTAGCTGGGAGAGCATCCCAGCATGATGCCGCAAAGAAACCGCCCGCGGCAAAGTGCCGCACTATGTGTCGGTTTTCTGGGCTTCGACTATATTCAATCCGCATGCCGTCATGCCCCGGCATTGCGCAATCCAACAACCATGGCAGGAAACGAACGTGAAAGGACTTCGGCTTTTAGGTGGTTCCACCCTCAGCCTTTTGATCGCTGCCTCTCCCTCCCTCGCGGGCGCCTCCTCCTTCTCGGGACCGTATCTGGCCCTTGGCGCGGGTGTGCTGACCTCGCAGACCTACGAGACCAGCGAGCGCTACAACAATGCCGGTCGAGTCGATATTACCTATGGACAAGAAGACTGGGCCTCGAAGTTCGATATCGTCTTCGGCTTCGGAGAGCGCATCGGTGACCTTTACCTGGCCACGGAGTTCAATTACACCGTCGGCAACCTGGATGGCGATATCATCTCTGCGCGAAATAACCAGGGGGATCGCGCCGAGTTGAGCGTCGACGCCGGCGACGGTCTCGGCGTCTCCGTGCGGGTGGGGCGGATGTTCACGGATACCACCCTCGGTTACGCCAAAGTCACCTACCAACAGCGTGAGCTTGAGTTTACTGGGAATTACCGCCTCAACAACTCTAGCGGACACGAATCAGAGGACGAGGACTTCGCCGGATTCGGCGTGGGGCTCGGTTTCGAGTATGTCCCACCGGACAGCCCGCTCGGCATCCGCGCCGAGGCCATGCGTATCGATTTCGGCGATGAGACCTTCTCCGATGACTTCAAGGTCGACCTGGTCGAGCACAGCTTCAATCTCTTCGCCTCCTACCATTTCTGACCGTTTGCCCCTCCACCAAAGCCCTGGATCCGGCAGCAAGCGGTTCACTTCGCTTGCTGCCGGGTCGCTACGCCCCAATCCGGCACGCTTGAATCATACGCCTCCACTCATCCTGAACACGCACGGCTTCAACGGCCCGTCCAGCCATGAGCATCATCGGTTGGGATTGGCCCCACCACCCCGCCATCCGGCATCATGACTGGAGCCGGTGGCGGCGGTATGCGCACGCACCGGCACCGACCGAGCACTCACAGGTTCAGGGAGCGGATCGGACCCATGCACTGCATCCAGATGACCGCTGTTGGCGACCCGGATGTTCTGCAGCCCGCCCAGGTGCCGACCCCGGAGCCGGGCCCCGGGCAGGTGCGCGTGCGCCTGGCCGCCGCCGGCATCAACCCGGTCGACGCCAAGGTGCGGGCCAACGGCCTCTTCAACCCCGATGCACAACCACCGGCGATCCTCGGCTGCGACGGCGCCGGGACCATCGACGCGGTAGGCCCCGGCGTGGAACAGCTCGCCCCCGGTCAGCGGGTGCTGTTCATGAACGGCGGGATCGGCTTGGAGCCGGGCAATTACGCGGAGTACGCGGTACTCGACGCACGCTTCGTCACCCCCACCCCCGACGCCGTCGATGACGTCCACGCCGCAGCCATGCCGCTGGTCGCGCTCACCGCCTGGGAGGCCTTATTCGACCGGGTCGCTCTGCAGAAGGGCGAGCGCGTGCTGATCCACGCCGGCGCCGGCGGCGTAGGCCATGTGGCCATCCAACTCGCCCGGCAGGCCGGCGCCCGGGTCATCACCACCGTCAGCGATCCGGCCAAGGCGGAGATCGTCCGCGAACTGGGCGCCGAGGCGGTGATCCATTACCGGGATGACGACTTCGTCGACGCAGTGGAACACTGGACCGCCGGCGAGGGCGTGGACGTAGTGCTCGACACCGTAGGCGGCGAGGTCTGCACCCGGTCGCTCCACGCCCTCGCCACCTACGGCCGGCTCGTCACCATCCTCGCCCTGCCCGAGGACCTGGACCTGCACCATGCGCGCGTGCACAACCTCACGCTGGTCCAGGAGCTGATGCTCAGCCCCATGGTTCTGGGCCGAGACGATTTGCGCATCCACCAGACCGGGATCCTGACCGAGTGCGCCCAGCGCATGGCGGCGGGGTCACTGCAGGTGCGTGTTCAGGAGACGTTCCCAATGGCCGAGGCAGCCGCGGCTCATCGGCGGCTCGAGGCCGGCGGCCTGACCGGCAAGCTGGTGCTGACGCTGCCCTGATGCTCCGCAGGAGGACCACCGTCCGATGAGGCACGACCAACCAGCGCAGCGGCCCCTGACCGTCCTCGGCGTGGACTGCGCCGTCCAGTCCAAGCAAGTGGGGCTGGCCCTCGGGCACTGGGATGGCCGCGGGCTTCGAGTCGAGCGGGTTGCGCTGGGTTCCGCCTCGCGCAGTGCGGCTCAGATCGCACTGGAGTGGCTCGCCGACCACACCCACGCGCCGCTGCTCGCCCTCGATGCGCCCCTCGGGTGGCCGCAGCCACTCGGTCAGCAGCTGGCGCGGCACCGGGCTGGCGACGCGCTGGGCGCCGACGCCAGCGAACTCTTCAATCGGGTGACGGACCGCTTCGTCCACCGGCAAATCGGCAAGAAACCCCTGGATGTCGGTGCCGACCGCATCGCGCGGACCGCCCACGCCGCCCTGGCGTTCGTCGACGAACTCAGATGCGAGCGCGGCTGGACCCTGCCAATGCGCTGGAGCCGCGGCGAGCTGCAGCAAGGCGACGCCGCTGCCGGCGGCCTCATCGAGGTCTACCCCGCTGCCACCCTGCAGGCCCACGCCATACCCGCTAAAGGCTACAAGGGTCGTGATACCGAGGGCAAAACGGCCCGTGAACGCATCGCCTGCGCCATGGCTCAGATGCTGGGTGGGTCGTTCGAGATCCCGGAACTGGCCACCCGCTCCGACGGCCTGGATGCCGTGCTCTGCCTGCTCGCAGCTCGGGACTTCCTCCTCGGCGAGGCGATGCCCCCGGCCGAGATCGACGAATCCCTCAATCGGGAAGGGTGGATCTGGGTGCGCACGCCGGTGGGCTCACCGGACCCGGTGGAAGACGCGGAGTGCGCCGCCGCAAGACGGCCCTGGCCTACTACTACCCCATCAGGGCGGTGATCGCCTCCTCCAGACGGCGCACCGGGTGGAGTTCCATGCCCGCCACCCCGTGGCGGGGGGCATTCTTGGCCGGCACCACCGCCCGCGTGAAACCGTGCTTGGCCGCCTCGGCCAGGCGCTCCTCGCCACCGGGGACGGGGCGCACCTCGCCGGCCAGACCGAGTTCCCCAAAGACCACCGAGTCCCGCGGCAGGGGCCGATTGCGCAGGCTCGAGAGCACCGCCGCCAGCGCCGGCAGGTCGCCCGCCGTCTCCTGGACACGCACGCCGCCGACCACGTTCAGGAAGACATCCTCGCCGGCGGTGCTGATCCCGCCGTGGCGCTGGAGAACCGCCAGCAGCAGCGCCAGGCGGCTGCCGTCCAGGCCCACGGCCACGCGGCGCGGCTGACTCCCGGCGGAGTCGGCCACCAGCGCCTGCACCTCAAGCAGCAGGGGCCGACTCCCCTCCCGGGTCACCAGCACCGCGCTGCCCGGCACATCCTGATCGTGACGGGAGAGGAAGATGGAGGAGGGATTGCGCACCTGGCGCAGGCCGTCCTCGGCCATGGCAAAGACGCCGAGCTCGTTGGCGGCGCCGAAGCGGTTCTTCACCGCCCGCACCACGCGGTAGCGGCTGCCCTGATCGCTCTCGAAGTAGAGCACGGTGTCTACCATGTGCTCGAGCACTCGCGGCCCGGCCAGGTGCCCCTCCTTGGTAACGTGGCCGACCAGGATCACCGCCGTGCCGGTGGTCTTGGCCAGACGCACCAGCTGCGCCGCGCTCTCGCGGACCTGGGAGACCGACCCCGGCGCCGAGCCAAGCGCCGCAGTGTGGAAGGTCTGCACCGAGTCGAGCACCAGGGCCCGGGGGCGGATCCGCTCCGCTGCCGCGACGACCTCCTCGACCGCCGTCTCGGCCATCAGCTTCATGGCGTCATCCGCCACGCCCAGGCGCTGTCCCCGTAGCGCCACCTGCTGGAGCGACTCCTCACCGGTGGCATAGAACGCCGGGTGCTCGCGGGAGAGGGCCGCCAGCGTCTGCAGCAGCAGGGTTGATTTACCGATCCCCGGCTCGCCGCCGATGAGCACCACCGACCCGGGCACCAGACCGCCGCCGAGGACTCGGTCCAGCTCCGCCACGCCGGTGGCCAACCGCGGCTCCGGCGCGGTCGATACCTCGGCCAGCGTGGTGATCTCCGTGCCCCGGCCCACCCGGCCACCGCCGGATGCGGCCGGCTGTGCGATCTCCTCGAGCGTATTCCAGGCGCCACACTCCGGACACTGACCCGCCCATTGCGGTTGCTCCGCGCCGCAGTCCGAGCAGAGAAAACGCCGACGGCTGCGGGCCATCAGGACGCCCCCGTGCCCACCGGCTCGCGCCGAACCCGGGGCGGCATCCGGCAGAAGAGCTCGTAGGCAATGGTGCCGCAGGCGTCGGCCACCTCCTCGGCGCGCACCGCACCGCCCCAGAGGATCGCGGGATCCCCCTCGGTCACCCCTTCGAGGCCACGCAGGTCCACCGCCAGCAGGTCCATGGAGATCCGCCCCACCAGCTGCGTCCGCCGCCCGGCCACCTCCACCGGCGTGCCACTGGGCGCATGGCGTGGATACCCGTCGCCATACCCCACGGAGATAACCCCCACCGGCATGCTCTCAGGACAGCACCAGGTCGCGCCGTAACCGACCGCATCGCCGGGGCGCAGATGCCGCACCGCTACCACCTGACCGCGAAACGCCATGGCCGGTTGCAGCGCGGGCTGATCCGCCCGGCCATCCACGAAAGGCGATGCGCCGTAGAGCATGATCCCCGGACGCACCCAGTCGTAGTGGCTTGCCGGCCAGCCCAGCACACCGGCCGAATTGGCCGCCGAGCGTGGCCCCGGTAGACCTTCACAGGCGGCTTCAAAGGTGGCCAGCTGCCGCTCGGTGGCCGGGTTGCCCCGGTCATCGGCACACGCCAGGTGGGTCAGGAAGCCGAGGTCGGCCCGCACGCCCGGGGCCTCGGTCAGACGGCGCCAGACCGCCTGGACCTCCTCCGGCGGGAAGCCGAGCCGGTGCATGCCGCTGTCGACCTTCACCCAGACGGTCACCGGCGAGGCCAGCCGAGCCTGCGCCAGCGCCTCCACCTGCCAATGGGTGTGAATGACCAGCTCAAGATCCGCAGCCGCCGCCCGCTCCAGATCCTCAAACCGGAAAGGTCCCTGGAGGAGGACGACACGCTCGCGGAACCCGGCCCCGCGCAGCGCTTCGGCCTCCGTGGCGTCGGTGACGGCAAACGCCTCCGCGTGCCCGCTCAACGCCCGGGCCACATGGGTCAGGCCGTGGCCGTAACCATCGGACTTGATCACGGCCATGACCCGCCGTCCGGGAGCTGCTTGGCGCGCAACCCGGAGATTGGCCTGCAGGGCACTCAGATCCACCGTGGCCCGCGCTGCCCGGCTCACCCCGGGATCCCCCCACCGTAGACGTCCTCGATGTAGTTCTCGAACCGGGTGAACTCGCCCAGGAAGGTGAGCTTGACTGTACCGATCGGCCCCTGGCGCTGCTTGGCGATGATCAGCTCGGCCACGCCCTTGTCCGGGGTATCCTCGTTGTAGACCTCATCCCGGTAGATGAACGCAATCAGGTCCGCATCCTGCTCGATGGCGCCCGATTCCCTCAAATCCGACATGATCGGCCGCTTGTTCGGCCGCTGCTCCAGCGAGCGGTTGAGCTGCGACAGGGCGATGACCGGTGTGTTGAGTTCCTTGGCCAGCGCCTTCAGGCCGCGGGAGATCTCCGAAAGCTCGCCGGCGCGGTTCTCCCGGAACCCGGGGATCTGCATCAGCTGCAGGTAGTCGATGACGATCAGCCCGAGCTCATCGTGCTCCCGCTGCAGCCGCCGAGCGCGCGCGCGGATCTCTGTAGGCGTCAGCCCCGGGGAGTCGTCGATGAACAGCGGCGCCTCGGCGAGCAGGCTCATCGTCGAGGTCAGCCGCGGCCAGTCGTCGTCCTGCAGCTTGCCCGAGCGCACCCGCTGCAGATGCACACGCCCGAGCGAGGCCAGCATGCGCATCGCCAGGGCGTCCGCCGGCATCTCCATGGAGAACACCGCCACGGGCTTTTTCAGTTGCATGGCCACGTGCTCGACCATGTTCATGGCCACGGTGGTCTTGCCCATGGACGGCCGCCCGGCGACGATCACCAGATCGCCATCCTGGAGCCCGGAGGTCAGGTGATCGAGGTCGTCGAAGCCGGTGGCCAGACCGGTGACGGCCTCTTGGGTGTTGTAGAGGGTATCGATCCGATCGATGACTTGCGGCATGAGCTGCCGCATCCCGACGAAGCCCTGCCGGTGGCGGCCGGTCTGCTCGGCGATCTGGAAGATGGTCTGCTCGGCGTAGTCGAGGAGATCCTCGCTGCTGCGCCCTTCCGGGCGGAAGGCCGCCTCGGCGACATCGGAGCCGGCGCGGATCAGCTGCCGCAGTACCGAGCGCTCGCGGACGATATCCGCATAGGCGCGGATGTTCGCCGCCGAGGGGGTCTCGCGGGCAATACCCCCGAGATAGCTGAGGCCACCGGCCTCTTCGAGCCGGCCCTGCTTGCGCAGCCACCCGGAGAGGGTGACCACGTCCATGGGGTGATTCCCCTCCGCGAGCTCGCCCATGGCCCGGTAGACCAGGCGATGCTCGCGGCGGTAGAAATCCTCCTCGTGGAGACGGTCGGCGACCTGATCCCAGGCGGCGTTGTCGAGCATCAGCCCGCCGAGCACCGCCTGTTCCGCCTCCAGGTCGTGCGGCGGAACCTTCAGGGCCTCGGAGTCCGAGGCGGATCCGTCACCCTGCACCGTCTCCTCCCCGGGTTACCCCCGGCTGGCGATCAGGACTCGTCGCCCTCGACCACAACCTTCACCGTGCCCTCGACGTCGGTGTAGAGCGACACCTGCACGTCGTACTCGCCGGCCACACGGATCGGCCCCTCGGGCATGCGCACCTCGCGCCGGGCCAGCTCGACACCGGCCTGCTCGGCGGCGTTGGCGATATCCGCCGGGCCCACCGAGCCGAACAGCTTGCCCTGCTCGCCGACCTTGGCCGCGATGGTCAGAGTCAGCTCCTGGAGCTGCTCCAGGCGGGCCTGGGCCGCCTGCTCGGCCTCCCGGGCGGCCTTCTCGAGCTCGGCGCGACGCTCCTCGAAGTAACGGATGTTCTCCTCCGTAGCCATCTTGGCCTTGCCGTACGGCAGGAGGTAGTTGCGGCCGTAGCCCGGACGCACCCGGACGCGATCACCCAGGTTCCCCAGGTTCGACACCTTTTCCAGAAGAATCAGTTCCATGCCTTGCACCTCGATCGTTCGTATTCGGTTGTGACGGCGCTACTGCGAGGACGTCCCGCCGCCGAGTCTTCGCCGCCACTGGAACAGCGCATCGCCGATCCCCACCAGCGCCAGCGGGCGGAACAGCAGTGGCGCCAGCACATACACCGGCACCAGCCACCCACCGCTGAGCCCCCGCGCCGCGACGATGGCGTGGCTGAACGCAATCGCCTGGACCACAAAAGCCGCGCCGGTGACCAGCGCCAGGTCGGTGATCAGACCCGGGCCGGCGAACAGCCCCCCGAGCCAGAGCACCAGGGCAACCAGCGCCGCCTCGCGCCCCAGATCCAGGGCGTGAAACTCCGCGCGCAGACCGCCCGGATTGAACAGCAGCGCCTGCAGCCCCCGGCCGATGAGCAGCCCGGCGAGGACGACCAGCATCAGATTCACCGCCCAAAGACCGGTCATCACCGGCAGCAGCTCGTCCTGCAGCAGGACCCCGGCCTCGCCGCCGAGTTCCGCCTCACCGCCGGCGACGGCCAGGAAGGCCTCGACCACCGAGCGCCAGTAGGCCGCCGGGTCCGGCACCACCAGATGGAACCCGATCACGGCAACCGCGCCCAGGCCCATCCACAGCAACAGGGTGAGCGGCAGGGAGACGCTCCGGCGCAGCACCTCGGCAAGCAGGAGCACCGGCACCCACTGCTCGAGGATCAGTCGCAACGCGGGCTCGCCCGTTCCCAGCGCGGCGAACATCAGCGCAAACAGCGCGGCCCCCGCCATGGCGCCGACCACCACACCCTGGCGCAGCCCGTCGCGCAGGGTCACCAGCGCCAGGGCGCCGGCGGCCAGGACGGAGAGCAGCGGCAGCAGTGCCGCTGCCACCATGACCGTGGCCGCCTGGAACGGCCCGCGCAGAATGAAGGCGGCGAACGCCTTCACGGCCCCGGCTCAGTGACGGTCCGTGTACGGCAGCAGCGCCAGGAAACGGGCGCGCTTGATCGCCCGCGCCAGCTGGCGCTGGTAGCGCGCGCTGGTGCCGGTGATCCGGCTCGGCACGATCTTGCCGGTATCGGTGATGTAGTTTTTCAGCGTGTTGAGATCCTTGTAGTCGATCTCCTTCACGCCCTCCGCGGTGAACTTGCAGTACTTACGGCGCCGGAAGAAACGTCCCATGGTCTAGCTCCTCGTTGATCGTCGGTGTCGGCGGGCGTGTGGCGCGGTTTTACTCCGCGTCCTCGGACTCCTTGCGGTCCTCGCGCTTCTCGTTGCCCTTGGCCAGCGGCGACGGCTCGGTGACGGCCTCGTCGCGGCTCAGCACCAGGTTGCGGATGACCGCGTCGTTGAAGCGGAAGGCGGAGGTAAGCTCGTCGATCTCATCCTTGCCGCACTCGACGTTCATCAGCACGTAGTGGGCCTTGATCAGCTTGTTGATCGGATAGGCCAGCTGCCGACGACCCCAGTCCTCCAGGCGGTGCACGGTGCCGCCGCTGGACTCGACGATGCTGCGGTAGCGCTCGACCATGGCGGGAACCTGGTCGCTCTGGTCCGGGTGGACCATGAAGACAATCTCGTAGTGTCGCATCCATCACTCCTTACGGTTATTCGAGCCGCAGGCTCAAACAGCCTCCACCCCCACGGATGTGAGGCAAGGTTGCACCTTGGGTTAAGCGGGCAAGTCTACCCGAGATCGCCGCCCTGTGGAAAGCGCTGACGGACAGCCTCGAACAGTAGGACGCCCGCGGCCACGGACACGTTGAGGCTTTCCATCGTACCGGGCATGGGGATCGCCACCAGTGCGTCACAACGCTCCCGGGTCAGCCGCCGCAGGCCCTCGCCCTCGCCGCCGAGGACCAGCGCCAGCGGGCCGCGCAGATCGATCTGATAGCAGCTGCGCTCCGCCTCACCAGCGGCCCCCACTGTGTAGACCCCAGCCGCGCACAGCTGCTGCAGGGTCCGCGCGAGGTTGGTTACCTGGAAGAAGGGGATGCGCTGAACCGCGCCGGCGGCGGTCTTGTGCACTGCCGGGCTCAGCGCCGCCGCCCGGTCCCGCGGCGCCACCACGCCGTGGGCGCCTGCCGCCGCGGCGCTGCGCATGCACGCGCCGAGATTGTGCGGATCCTGAACCCGATCGAGCACCAGTAGCAGCGGCTCGGGCTCGGTGGCCAACAGATCCGCCAGCTCCCCTTCGCCGCGGGCTGGGGTACCGCTGTAGCGCAGGATGACGCCCTGGTGGTTGCCCCCTTCAGCCATCTCATCGAGCGCCCGCCGATGCACGCGCTCGACGCTCACTCCCTGGCGGCCCAGCTTGTCGAGCAGGCGCTCGAGCCGGGCATCCCGTCGACCGCGCTCCACCCACACGGCTTCAACGCCGGCGGGATCGTAGGCGGCAGCCTCGCGCGCGGCGTGTTGGCCGTAGACCAGTTGAGCCCCGTCCTCGGCGGTGTCCGCAGCCGCGGACCCCTTGCCGCGGCTACGGCGTCGTCTGCCCTGTGCCATGACCGTCAGTTACTGCGATCGCTACCGCTGCGGCGCCGTCCGGAGCGCCGGCTCCGGCTGCTGCGGCGGCTCTTACCGCTGCCGCCCCCCTCCTTCTGCGATTCGTCGCCCGACTCGCCGCCCTTGGCGGCCGTTTTGCGCTTCCCGCCGCTCTCGGACTTGGCGGATTTCGACGACCCGCTGCCGGACGGGCCGGCGCCGGAAGCCGACTTGCGGCCACGGTTCGTACCGCCCTTGCCGCGCTTGCCCGACTTACGGCTGCCATCCAGAGGCTCGCCGTCAGCGTCCACCGGATGAGCGACCATCTCCAGATCGATCTTGCGGTCGTCCTTCTCCACGCGAGCCACGCGCACCCGGACCCGGTCGCTGAGCCGGTACTCCTTGCCCGTCCGGTCACCGACCAGCCGGTGTCCCACCGAGTCGTAATGGAAAAAGTCGCTCTCAAGATTGGTGATGTGCACCAGGCCGTCGACGTAGACCCCCTCCAGCGAGATGAACAGCCCGAAGGAGGTGACCGCCGCGATCACCCCGATGAACTCGTCACCCAGGTGGTCCGAGAGATACTCGCACTTGAGCGTCATCTCGGCATCCCGCGTCGCCTCATCCGCCCGGCGCTCGGCCATGGAGCAGTGCTCACCGAGGGTGACCAGATCGTTGTGGGTCACCGGGAAACTGCGCCCGCGGTGGCCGTCGATCACATGGCCGATGCCCCGGTGGACCACCAGGTCGGGGTAGCGGCGGATCGGCGACGTGAAATGCGTATAGGCGTCCAGCGCCAGCCCGAAGTGACCGGCGTTGTCCGGCCGGTATTCGGCGGCCTGCATCGACCGCAGCAGGACGGTCTCGATGAGGTGGCGATCGGGGCGCTCGCGGGCCTGCTCCATCACCCGGCCGTAATCCTTGCCCGTGGGCTCTTCACCGCCACCGAGTTCGAGCCCGGCCTGGGCCAGGAACTCCTTGAGCTGCTCGAGCTTCTGCTCGCCGGGGCGCTCGTGGACCCGGTAGAGCGACGGCACCTTGTTCTTGGTCAAGAACTTGGCCGCGCAGACGTTGGCCGAGATCATGCACTCTTCAACAACCTTGTGGAAGTCGTTGCGCTCCGTCGGTTCGACGGAGACCACACGCCCCTCGTCATCGAAGTGCATCTGCGTCTCGGTGGTGTCGAAATCGATGGCACCCCGCTCCTCACGGGACTTGCGCAGCGTCTTGTAGAGGTTGTGCAGGTTGCCCAGGTGACGCACCACGTCCTCGCCGATGGCCGAGCGCGCCTTGCGGTCGCCGTCGACCACCGCCGCCGCGGCCTGGTCGTAGGTCAACCGCGCCGCCGACTGGATCACCGCACGATAAAAGCGCGAGCGCAGGACCTTGCCGTTGCCCTGCAGGAGCATGTCGCAGACCATGGCCAGTCGATCGACCTTCGGGTTCAGCGAGCACAGCCCGTTAGACAGGGCCTCGGGGAGCATCGGCACGACCGATCGCGGGAAATAGACCGAGCTGCCACGCAGGCGCGCCTCCTGATCCAGCGCGGAGCCGGGGCGCACGTAGTGGGACACGTCGGCGATAGCGACCACCAGCCGCCACCCCTTGGCGGTGGGCTCACAATAGAGCGCGTCGTCGAAGTCCTTGGCATCGGCGCCGTCGATGGTCACCAGCGGCAGCCGACGCAGGTCGGTGCGCCCCTGCTTGTCGGCCTCGGGGACCTCCTCACCGAAGGCGGCGACCTCCTCTTCCACCTCGGCCGGCCAGTCCATGGGGATGCCGTGGATGCGCGCGGCCACCACATCCTCTTCACCGACGTGGATCGTCCGCCCGAGCACCTGAGTAATGCGGCCAATGGGCTGTCGACGCTCGTTGGGCTGGGCCAGGATCTCGGCCACCGCCAACTCGCCGTCCTCGGCCCCACCGCGCCCGTCCGGCGTCAGCAAAACGTCCTGCTGCAGCCGCTTGTTCTCCGGCACCAGGAACCCCACCCCGTGCTCCTCGAAGAACCGACCGGTGATCTGCCGATTGCCCCGCTCGAGGATCTCCACCAACTCGCCCAGGGGCGTGCCGTGCTCATCGCGCCCGGTGATGCGCACAATGGCACGGTCGCCGTGCAGCAGACAGCGCATCTGGCGCGGCGACATCGCAATCCGATCCCCGCTCCCGCCATCGGGCAGCAGGAAGCCGGAACCGTCGGGGCGGCCCACCACCCGACCACGGATGAGCTCGCTGTGATCGACCACCAGGTAACCGCGCCGACGATTGCGCACCAGCTGGCCGTCGCGCTCCATGGCGCGCAGCCGACGGCGCAGCGCCTCCTGCTGCTCCGGAGACTCCAGCCCCAGAGCCTCGGCGATGTCGCGCCGGCCCAGCGGGCGACGGTGGGCAGCCAGGAGCTCCAGCAGATACTCCCGGCTGGGGATCGGGTTCTCGTACTTGGCCTGTTCGCGCTCCTGATAGGGATCGCGCTTGGGGGGTCGCTTCTTGGTTTGCTTCGCCATTGTCTATTCCTTGGATCAGTTCCGGGAGGATACGCCAGCGGGCCAGGCCTCCACAAAGGATTCCGGCCGGTTGGCGATGTCCTGTTGACACCCGCCCGGGGGCGCCGTTACAGTCTTGCGCACTCGCTGACGAGGTCTTCAGCGGGCATGCCGAGGTGGCGAAATTGGTAGACGCGCTAGCTTCAGGTGCTAGTGGGGGAAACCCCGTGGAGGTTCGAGTCCTCTCCTCGGCACCAATTTCGCAGAGCTTCTGAGCTGCACGGCTTGGAAGGCCGAAAGCCCCCGGGAGGATGCCTCCCGGGGGCTTTTTTGTTGCCGGGTCAAAACCCAGTGTCGCCGCTGACCCCTTCGCGGGGAATGGTCAGCGGCGTCGGATGCATCGGATCACTGGGGAGGCGTCGAAGCCAAGGCGCAGAGCCCGCGCCGGGCGGATCAGAACGGGCTCTGGCGGACGATGGTCTCGTTGCGATCCGGGCCGGTGGAGATCATCGCCACCGGGACGCCGACCAGCTGTTCGATGCGCTCCAGATAGGCGCGGGCGTTCTCGGGCAGGTCCTCGTAGCGCTCGATGCCCGAGGTGGTCTCCGCCCAGCCGGGCATGTCCTCGTAGACGGGCTCGCACTCCGACAGGGTTTCCACCTCCGACGGCAGCGTCTCGCAGAGCGCCCCCTGGCAACGGTAGCCGACGCAAAGGCGCAGCGTCTCCAGCCCGTCGAGCACGTCGAGCTTGGTGATGCACAACCCGCTGAGGCTGTTGATCTGCGCTGCCCGGCGCGTGGCCACGGCGTCGAACCAGCCGCAGCGGCGCTGCCGCCCGGTGGTGGCGCCAAACTCATGGCCCCGCTCGCCCAGGTGCATACCCATCTCGTCGTCGAAGTCGAGTTCCGTGGGGAACGGCCCCTGCCCCACCCGGGTGGTGTACGCCTTGGTGATCCCCAGGATGTAGTCGAGGGTGCGCGGGCCGACGCCGGTCCCCGCGGCGGCGGCACCAGCGCAGGTGTTCGACGAGGTCACGAAGGGGTACGTGCCGTGATCGACGTCCAGCAGCGTACCCTGCGCGCCCTCGAAGAGGATATTGCGTCCGGTGCGCATCTCCGCGGTCAGCAGGGCACCGACGTCGGTGGCCAGCGGCCGCAGCTGCTCGCCGTGGGCCAGCGCCTGGTCGAGGACCTCCTGGAAGTCCATGGTCGGGGCGCCGAAGTAGTGCTTGAGCACGAAGTTGTGGTAGTCGAGCAGCTCGCCGAGCTTCTGCGCCAGGCGCTCGCGGTGGAACAGATCCGACAACCGCACGCCGCGCCGGGCCACCTTGTCCTCGTAGGCGGGACCGATGCCGCGGCCGGTGGTGCCGATAGCCGCCTTGCCTTTCGCCTTCTCCCGGGCGTGATCCAGCGCCACGTGGCAGGGCAGGATCAGCGGGCAGGAGGGGCTGATGCGCAGCCGTTCCCGCGCCGGAACCCCACGGGCCTCGAGCTCGCGGATCTCTTCGAGCAGCGCCTCGGCGGAGACCACCACGCCGTTGCCGATCACGCAGGTGGCATCATCGCGGAGGATGCCGGACGGGATCAGGTGCAGCACCGTCTGCTCGCCGTCGATGACCAGCGTATGGCCGGCGTTGTGCCCGCCCTGGAAGCGCGCCACGACCCCGGCGTTCTCGGTCAACCAGTCGACGATCTTGCCCTTGCCCTCGTCGCCCCACTGCGTGCCGACTACGACCACATTGGTGCCCATACTCACTCCGTATCCAGTTCCCAGGTGCCGTTGCGCTCGACCAGGCGTCGATCGCAACCGTGGTTGTCCTGCTCGTCGCCGGGCAGCTGCCAGACCACCCGCTCACCGGCGGCGCGCAACTCGGCCACGCGTGCATGCAACGCCGGATCATCGCCCCAGGGGGCGAGCACGCCACCCCCAGCCGGCCCCGCAACGCCGCCGCCGAGGTTGAGCAGCGCCTTGAGGTCAGCGCTGTAGCCGGTGGCCGGCCGCGGCCGCCCGAACGCCCGGCCGATGCCGTCGTAGCGCCCACCGCGCGCCAGCTCCTGCCCATAGCCCGGGGTGTAGGCGGCGAACACCAGCCCGGTGTGGTAGCGGTAGCCGCGCAGCTCGCCCAGATCCAGGTGCAGCGGCAACTCCGGCTCGCGCCGCGCCAGGCTGTCGGCCACCACACGCAGCTGCTCCAGCGCCTCGGCCACCGCCGGACCGGCCCAGCCGAGCACCGTCTGCGCCCGCTCTAGGACCTCCACGCCGCCGTGCAGCCCGACCAGCGCCGAAAGACGCTCGGCCTGCGCCGTCTCCACGCCGGCCTCGGCGAGCACGACGGCGATCTCGTCGCCGGCCTTGCGCTGCAGGGCGTCAAGCAGGGCCTCCTCGGCGGCCGGGCCGAGGCCGAGGTCCTCAAGCAGGGCCTCGAAGATACCCACGTGCCCCACATCCAGATGCAGCTGCTCCACCCCGGCGGCGCGCAGCGTGGCGAGCATCAGCGAGATCACCTCCAGATCGCTCTCCACCCCGGCGTGGCCGTAGAGCTCTGCGCCAAGCTGCACGGCATTGCGGCTGCCGGCGGGCCCTTCGGCCCGCGCCTGCAGGGTGCTGCCGATGTAGCACAGCCGGGTGATGCCCTCGCGGCGCAGCTGATGGGCGTCGATCCGGGCCGCCTGCGGGGTGATGTCGGGGCGCACGCCCAGCGTCCGCCCGGAGAGTTGATCGGTGACCTTGAAGGTCTGCACGTCCAGATCCCGGCCGGTGCCGGTGAGCAGTGCCTCCAGGTACTCAATGAAAGGGGGCATGATCAGCTCATACCCCCAGGAATCGAAGAGATCCAACAGCCGACGGCGCAACGCCTCGGCCTGTGCGGCCTCCGGCGGCAACAGCTCGTCGACGCCGTCCGGCAGCATCCACCGTGCCTTGCGATCCATTAACCTCGCACCCAGTAGAGCAGCAGAACGCCCACCCCCATGGACAGGAGGCCGACGGTCCGCAGGCTTCGATCATCCATCTCGGCGGCCTGCAGGAACACCCGGCGCAGGGCGCCGGGGTTCGCTGCAGGGAGGATGCCCTCGATCACCAGCAGGAGGGCGATCGCGGTGAGCAGGTCACCCATCTCCACGGCGATCCCCCCTCTCGGTCAGTCCTGATCGGGGGACCCGAGCTCGCCGTTCATCCCCGGCAGCTGCTCGCCGCCGTCGAAGAAGCGGAAGAACTGCGAGTCCGGCGACAGGACGAACAGATCGTCCTCACCCTGGAAGGACTCGCGATAGGCCCTGAGGCTGCGCTGGAAGGCGAAGAAATCCGGCTCCTGGCTGTAGGCGCTGGCGTAGATCTCCGCCGCGGTGGCATCACCCTCACCACGCAAGGACTCACCGTCCCGGTAGGCCTCGGCGAGGAGCACCGTCCGCTGACGGTCGGCGTCGGCGCGGATGCGCTCGCCGGCCTCCTCACCGCGGGCGCGGATCTCGCGGGCGACCCGCTCACGATCCGCCACCATGCGGTCGAAGATCGAGTCGGTAACGTCCTCGGGCAGATCGATGCGCTTGAGGCGCACATCGAGCACCTCCAGCCCCAGGCTCTGCGCCGCCTCGGCGGTGGTCACGCGCAGGATGTCCATGATCTGCACGCGCTCGCCGGAGATGATGTCCTGCACCGTGCGCTTACCGAACTCGGCGCGCAGGGCATCGCGGATGATCTCGCGCAGGCGTTGGTTGGCCCGCTCCGGCTCACCACGGACGGTGGTGTAGTAACGCTCGGCATCATCCACGCGCCACTTCACGAAGGAGTCGACGATCAGGTTCTTCTGCTCCACCGTCAGGAACCGTTCCGGCTCCTCGTCCAGATTCTGCACCCGGGCGTCGAACTTGCGGACGTTGTTCACGAACGGGGTCTTGAAGTGGAGCCCCGGATCAAAGTCCGACTTGATGATCTCACCAAGCCGGAACTTGAGCGCGACCTCCTTCTCGGAGACGGAGAACACCGAGAAGTAGCCGAGGATCGCGGCCACCACCAGCAGGGGCAACACGACGTTCTTCAGGATTCGCATCAGCGCGTCCCCCTATCACGGAGCGCCTCTCGTGCTCGCTGCGTCGGCGAGATGGCGTCCCGTTCCTGCGGTACATCGATATTGGATTCGCCGGCAAACGCCGTCGTGCCACTCCGGCGATCCATGAGCTTGTCCAGCGGCAGGTACATCAGCGACTGGCTGGACTCGGAGTCGAGCATCACCTTGGGCACGCGCCCGAGGATCTCCTCCATGGTCTCGAGGTAGATCCGCTGACGCATCAGCGACGGTGCGTTGCGGTACTCGGCCACCAGCGCCTCGAAGCGGGCCGCGTCACCCTCGGCCTGGGCGATAACCTGCTCGCGGTAACCGTCTGCTTCCTCGAGAATGCGCGCCGCCTGGCCCTGGGCCCGCGGGATCAGCTCATTGGCATAGGCCTGGGCCCGGTTGATGGTGCGCTGCTCGTCCTCCCGGGCGCGGATGGCGTCCTCGAAGGCCGGCTGCACCGGCTCGGGGGGCTGGATATCCTGGACCGCCACCTGCACCACTTGCAGCCCGGTGCGGTACTCGTCCATCACCTCCTGGAGCAACCGCCCGGTCTCCTGCGCCACCTCGGTGCGGCCTTCGGTGAGCACATACTGCAGTTCACGCTTGCCGATGATCTCGCGCACGGCACTCTCGGTGACCTGCTTGAGGGTCTGCTCCGGCAAGCGGAAGTTGAACAGGTAGAGGAAAGGATCATTGACCTCGTACTGCGCCGCGATCCGCACATCGACGATGTTCTCGTCGCGGGTGATCATCAGCGCCTCGGCCGGCACGGGACGGGCCCGATTCTGCATCGACTCGTAGCCGACCTCGGCGATGCGCCGCTGGTCGACATTGACCCGCTCGATCTGGCCGATGGGGCGCGGCCAGTGCCAGTGCGGCCCGGGCTCCGTCGTATCGGAGTGGCGACCGAAGGTCAGCTCGACGCCGCGCCAACCCTGGTCGACGATATAGATGCCGGATAGCATCCAGACCACGAAGGCGCCGAGCGCCAGCAAGCCGATGCCGGTTGCGCCGGGCCCGCGGGAGGGCCCGCTGGGCATGCGCCCGCCGAACAGGCCCTGCAACTGCTCACGCAACTTGCGGAAGACCTCATCCAGATCGGGCGGCCCCCCACTGCCGCCGCCTTTGGGGCCGCTGCCCCAGGGGTCGCGGCTGCCGCCGCCGGGCTCATTCCACGCCATTCGGGACTCCGTATGTGACTAAGACGATCCGCCGTCAGGTCGGTCGAACGGTCAGATTCTAGGGAGCTGCCCCGCCAACCGCAACCGAAGTCAGGTAGGGACAACCTCTCCGCGCGGCAGCCCCTCACGGACATGGAGCCTTTCCAGCTCATGCACGGGGAGCTCCACCTCCAGAGCGAGCTGGCCGTCGTCGGCGCAGTGCTCCTCGATGACACAGCCGAGCCGGAACAGCTGGGCACGCAGGCGCCCCTGATCCGGCCGCAGATGGACACGGCGCCGGGTGCGCTCCGGGCCGAGCCGCTCGGCCACCGCCTCGAGCAGGGCTTCCACCCCCTCACCGGTGGCCGCCGAGATCCGTACGCCGGTCACCAGGCCTTCGTCGTCCTCGATCCGGCCCGGCGCCAGGGCGCAGGTATCCACCTTGTTGTAGACACGCAGCGTGGGCACCGCATCGGCACCGAGTTCCGCGAGGACCGCCTCCACCTGCTCGATCTGGTGCTCGCGCTCCTCGGCCCCGGCGTCGATGACGTGAAGAAGCAGATCCGCGTCGGTGACCTCCTCGAGGGTCGAGCGGAAGGCCGCCACCAGATCATGGGGCAGCCGGCTGATAAAGCCCACCGTATCCGAAACCACCGCCGCCGAGCCACGGGCCAGCTCCACGCGGCGCCACGAGGGATCGAGTGTCGCGAACAGCCGATCCTCGGCCAGGCGCTGTGAGCCGGTCACGTGATTGAACAGGGTGGACTTGCCGGCGTTGGTATAGCCGACCAGCGAGACCACGGGCAGCTCGCGCTTGCGCCGGGCCTTGCGGCCCTGCTCACGGGTTCGGCGCACCTTGGCCAGGCGCCGTTCGATCTGCTGGATGCGCCCGCCGATGAGCCGGCGGTCCATCTCCAGCTGCTTCTCGCCCGGGCCACGCAGGCCGATCCCGCCTTTCTGCCGCTCCAGGTGGGACCAGCCGCGGACCAGGCGACTGGCGACGTGCTTGAGCTGCGCCAGCTCCACCTGGAGCCGGCCCTCGAAGGTTCGCGCCCGCTGCGCGAAGATATCCAGGATCAGCCCGGTGCGATCGAGCACACGGCAGCCTAGGTCGGTCTCCAGGTTGCGCTCCTGAGCCGCCGACAGCGGCTGGTCAACCAGCACCAGCCCGGCGTCCAGTTCGCGCACCCGCTCGGCCAGCTCGGCGACCTTGCCGCGGCCGATAAAGGTCCGCGGATCCGGGGTGTCGCGTCGGTGGCGAAAGCGGCCCACCACCTCGGCCCCGGCGGAGTCACCCAGCGCCTCGAACTCCTCCGCGGCGTCCAGGGCGTCCCCTGGAAGCCGGACGTGCAGCACCACGGCCCGTTCGCCCCCGGAAGGCCGCGCGAACAGATCCGCCGGACCGCTACCCTTGCGCTGATTAGTTATCGCCTGCCTCCTCGCCGACGACCGCCTCGGCGGATGCCTCTTCGCCCTGCTGCGGCAGGCGCACGCGCCGTGCCGGGACGATGGTCGAGATGGCGTGCTTGTACACCATCTGGTTGACGTTATTGCGCAACAGCACCACAAACTGATCAAAGGACTCGATCTGCCCCTGCAGCTTGATCCCATTGACCAGGTAGATCGAGACCGGAACCTTTTCCTTGCGCAGGGTATTCAGAAAGGGTTCCTGCAATGACTGCCCCTTCGCCATGACGATTCGCCCCCAATGATTGTTGTTGTTATGACCCGCGAACCCCGCCGCAGGGGCGCCACTTGCTTATGGGAAAAGTGTATCACACGCCCCCGAGGGCCCCGGTGACATAGCTGTGAACCCGCGCCTCCAGCCCGTCGCCCGCCGTGAACCGGACTCCGTCGTCCTGCCCGCGCAACCAGGTGATCTGCCGCTTGGCGTACTGACGCGTGGCGCGCAGCCCCCGGCGGATCATCGTGGGGTGGTCGCAGGCGCCTTCCAGGTAATGCCAGACTTGCCTGTATCCGACCGCACGAATCGCCGGGAGTTCCTCGCCCAGATCGCCGCGGCGGTGCAGCGCCACCACCTCGCCCACCAGCCCGGCAGCGAGCATGGCCCGGAAACGGGCCTCGATGCGCCGGTGCAGCCAGGCACGCTCCGGCGGCTCGAGGATGACCTTCAGCGGCGCCTCGTCCAGCCCCGGCAGCCCCGGCTCGCGCTGGACCTCGCTCAGCGGTCGGCCGGTGAGCCGGTAGACCTCCAGCGCCCGCTGGATGCGCTGGCTGTCGTTGGGGTGCAGCCGTGCGGCACTCTCCGGATCCAGGGCCCACAGCCGCCGATGCAGCGCCTGCACGCCGTGGGCCGCCTCCTCCGCCGCCAACTCGGCGCGGATCCGGGTATCCGCCGGCGGCATGGGTGAGAGCCCGTGCTGAAGCGCCTGGAAATAGAGACCGGTCCCACCGACGAGCACCGGCAGCCGCCCGCGGCCGCGGATGGCGGCGATGGCCGCCTGGGCGTCGCGGGCGAACTCCGCCGCCGAGTAGCGCTCGACCGGGTCGCGGATGTCGATCAGATGGTGCGGGCAGCGCGCGCGCACCGCGCGGGAGGGCTTGGCGGTCCCGATATCCAACCCTCGATAGATCTGCGCCGAATCGACACTGACGATCTCCCCGCCCAGCCGCTCGGCCAGGGAGAGGGCCAGCTCGCTCTTGCCGACGGCGGTAGGCCCCATGATGAAGACCACCGGCGCCGCCATCACCGCCCCCGCATGAACAGCCGCGCCAGCGCCTCGTCGTCGAGCACGGTGTAGGTGGGCCGGCCGTGGTTGCACTGTGCCGCCCGCGGGGTGCGCTCGATATCACGCAACAGGGCGTCCATCTCGGCCCGCTCCAGGCGGCGCCCGGCGCGCACCGAGCCGTGGCAGGCCATCTGCGCGAGTAGCGCGTGCACCCGGTCCTCCACGCCACCGCCCGCCCCTTCCGCCTCCAGCGCCGCCACCGCGTCGCGGACCAGCGCCGCCGCGTCGGCCTCGGCGAGCAGCGCCGGCACCCGGTGCACCCGCACCGACTCCGGGCCGGCCCGATCCACCTCCAGACCGGCCTGCGCCAGGGTGGCTGCGTGCAGCTCCACCCGCTCGGCTTCGGCGGGGGGCACCGGAACGCTCACCGGCACAAGCAGCGACTGGGTGGCGATCCCCGAGGCCGCCAGCTGCGCCTTCATCCGCTCGTAGACCACTCGCTCGTGGGCGGCGTGCATGTCCACCACCACCAAGCCCCGCTGGGACTCGGCAAGGATGTAGGCGTCACGGATCTGCCCCACGGCGTGGCCGAGCTCCGGCTCGGCCTCCTGCCGGGTGGCCGGATCCCCCGGGTTGGCTGGCTCTGCGGGGGCAGCCGGTGCCCCCGCGCTCCCCGGGGTACCGGCGGGCGCACCGGCGCCACCGCCATAGAGCTGCCGGGCCTCAGCCAGGGGCAGCCCCAGCTCCGCGGTGCCACCCTGCGATCCGTCGGCCCCGGTACGCGGCGCTACAGCCGACGCCGCCCCCGGGGCCGTGCCAACACCGGCGGACGGGGTCCTACCAGGCAAAGCCGTCGCCGCGGGTGCCGCCGCGCCGGCCGGCTCCACCGTCGCCAGGGCGTCGGCAATCCGCCGTGCCAGGAAGTCGTGCACCGTGCGCCCGTCACGGAAACGCACCTCGTGCTTCATCGGGTGGACGTTGACGTCGACCCGCGCCGGATCCATCTCCAGGAAAAGGACATAGGCGGGGTAGTGGTCCCGGTAGAGGCAGTCGCTGTAGGCCTGGCGGATCCCGTGGGCCGCCCCCCGGTCACGCACCAGCCGCCCGTTGACGAACAGATACTGCAGATCCCCCTGGCGCCGCGCCGCGGTGGGCAGTCCCAGCCAGCCGCTGAGTTGCAGCCCGGCGCCCTCCAGCTCCACCGCCAGGGCGTGATCGGCGAAGGCACGCCCCAGCAGCTCGGCAAGGCGCTCGTGGCGCTCCGTCTCACTGACCGCCGGGGCCACCGACCACAGCCGCCGCCCCTGGTGGGCGAGCGAGAAACCGACATCGAACCGGCTCAGCGCCAACCGGCGCAGCGCCTCCTGGACGTGGTAAAGCTCGGTTCGCTCGGTGCGCAGGAACTTGCGCCGCCCCGGGGTGTTGTAGAAGAGATCATCGACGGTGACGGTGGTCCCCGGCGGCTGGGCCACCGGCTCCGGCGCGCCCAGCGCCCCGCCGTCGCACCGCAGCTGATAACCGAGCTCGTCGTCGGCGGTGCGCGAGGCCAGGGTCAGCCGCGAAACGGCGGCGATACTCGGCAGCGCCTCGCCGCGGAACCCGAGGCTGGCGATCCGCTCCAGCTCCTCGAGGCCGGTGAGCTTGCTGGTCGCGTGCCGACGCAGGGCCAGCTCCAGCTCCCCGGGCGGGATGCCGCCGCCGTCGTCGGCGATGCGGATACGCTGCTTGCCGCCGCGCTCGATCTGCACCTCGATGCGCCCGGCGCCGGCGTCAAGGCTGTTCTCGACCAGCTCCTTGACCACCGACCCGGGGCGCTCGACCACCTCGCCCGCGGCGATCTGGTCGATCAGATTATCCGGCAGGGGGTGAATGCCGCGCGTACTCATGCGCGCATTCTAAGGGATCACCAGTGTGCTGCCAGCGCGGATCTGATCCCCGGAGAGGTCGTTGACCTCGCGCAGGCGCTCGGTGCTGACCTCGTACCGCTGCGCAATCACCGACAGGTTCTCACCGCGCTGAACCTCGTGCTCGCGCTGGCCGTTCTGGCCTGCATCGGCCATGCGCAGCTCAGGGAGGATGTGGCGCTCGGCGTACTCGCGTACGCCGGCGACGATCCCCTCGGCCAGGTCACGCTGATAGCTGCGGGTGTTCAGCCGGCGCTCCTCCTCGGGGTTGGTCAGAAAGCCCAGCTCGATGAGCAGCGAGGGCATATCCAGGGACTTGAGCACGGCAAAACCGGCCTGGTCGACGCGGTTGCGCAGCAGATCCGCGTGGCGGTCGAGCTGGGGCAGCAGGAACTCACCCATCTCCAGGCTCGCCTCAATCGTGTGCCCCCGGGAGAGGTCCACCAGCACCGAGGCCACGGTGTCGTCCTTGTCCTCCAGCGAGACCCCGCCGATGAAGTCGGCCGCATTCTCCCGCCGCGCCAGCACCCGCGCCTGCTCCGAGGTGGCCCCGTCCAGGGACAGCGCGTAGACCGAGGCCCCCTTAACGTTGGGATTCTCCGCCCCATCAGCGTGAATGGAGAGGAAGATGTCGGCGTTGCCCTCCCGGGCGACCCGGGTGCGGTCGCGCAGGTTCATGTAGTAGTCGCCCTCGCGGACCATCAGCGGCCGCAGGCCCTGGGCCTCCTTCATCAGGTCGTAGAGCTTGCGCGACACATCCAGCGCAACGTCCTTCTCGAAGGTCCCGTCGGGACCGATAGCGCCGGGGTCGACCCCGCCGTGGCCAGCGTCGATGGCGACGATCACCTCGCGTGTCTCGCGCTCCGAGGCGGAGCGCACCGCCTGCCGGCGCTCGCCCTGCTTGCCGCCCAGATCCACCACCAGGCGCTGGCCGCCGCCGTCCCCGATCACGAAGCTGCGCGCCTCCACCTCGCGGCTGACGTCGAGGACCACGCGCAGCCCGCCGCCTTCCTGCCGGCCGGTGCGGATTCCATCGAGCACCCCGCCCCGCGGCAGATCGGCGGCACCGAGCTCGACGCCTTCGAAGTCGATCACCACCCGGTGCGGATCCGGCAGGGTGAAAACCCGATGCTCCGGCACCTGATCCAGGTCGAAGACCACCCGGGTGCGGTCGTCCTCATCGGAAAGCCGCACATTGTCGATAGTCGCGGCCGGCGCCGCATGGGCCGCCAGCAGCCCGATCAGCAGCCCGATCCATGCCAGGCTATAGCCCCGCCTCAACGCTCCTCCTCGCACCTCGCGGTCGCCCGTTGCTGCCTCTCAAGGCTATGCCGGGCGCCGGCCGGCTTCAAGGGTTTTTTCCCGATAGACGAGAAGATAAGGAGCAAAACTCAAGCGCTACCTGAATCCAGCGCCGCCACCGCTCCGCGGCCTCGCGCCGTCTCGGCACGGACCGTCGCACGCCGTGCGGCGCCGACGTACCCCAACGTCACCGACAGATCCGCGGGCGGCAGCACCCCGGCGCCGCGCCCCGGCCATTCGACCAGCGCCAGCGTCCCCGTCACCTCGATCTCCTCGACGCCCAGGAAGTAAAGCTCCTCGGGGTCGGCCAGGCGGTAAAGATCCAGGTGTAGGACGGACCCGGCGGCCGTGGCGTAGGGCTCGAGCAGCGTGTACGTGGGGCTGCGCACCGGGCCGGCCACCCCGCGGGCGCGCAGCAACCCGCGGGCCAGGGTGGTCTTGCCCGCTCCCAGGTCGCCGTGCAGGTAGACCACCCCCTCGGGGAGCACCGCGGCCAGCGCCGCCCCCAGGGCTTCGGTGGCCGCGGCGTCGGCGAGATCACACTGCCACATGCTCACGCCGCCGCCTCCCCCTCGGCGAGAACCGCCGGCAACCAGCCGAGCAGGTCGCTGGCGAGCAGGCCGCGCTCACCGCCCAGAGCCGCAGCGGCCCGCTCCCCGGCCCGGCCGTGGACGTGGGCCGCCACCGCCGCCATACGGACCCGATCGGCCCCCGGACACTGGGCCCACAGCCCGGCCACCACCCCGGTGAGCACATCCCCCATGCCGCCGCTGGCCATCCCCGGCGTCCCGGCGCTGGCCAGATAGCGCGCTCGACCGTCGTCGACCAGAGTCCCCGCCCCCTTGAGCAGGGCCACCGCCTGCCACCCCGAGGCCAGCTCGCGCACGGCGGCGAAGCGGTCAGCAGCGATCGCCGTGGTGTCCCAGTCGGCGCCGAGCAACCGCGCCGCTTCACCGGGGTGCGGCGTCAGCACAGCGTCGGCCAGCGGCCGCCCGTCGGCGGCGAGCAGGTTGAGCCCGTCCGCATCGACCACGCGGGGGCGGGCCACATCCCGGCAAGCCGCCCACATCGCACGCCCCCAGGCCCCCTGGCCCAGCCCCGGACCCAGGGCGACCACGCTGGCGCGGCTGAGTAGCGGCGCCAGCTCCTCGGCGCGATCGATGCCGTGGGCCATGACCGCCGGACACGGACCCACCACCGCCGGCACGTGCTCCGGGCGCGTCGCCACGCTCACCAGCCCGGCGCCGCTGCGCCCCGCCGCCTCGGCGGCCAGGCGCACCGCACCGGCCATACCCCGATCCCCGCCGACCACCAGCACATGCCCCTGCTGCCCCTTGTGCGCATCCCGCGGCCGGGGCGGCAGCAACGCGCCGACATCCGCCGGTGTCGCCTGCCACGCATGGGGCAACTCCGCGCCAGCGGTCCACGTCGCCGTGCCGAGATCGTCGAAGACCACCGCCCCGGTGCAGGCCGGGCCGCGACCGGTGAACAGCCCACTCTTGCGGGCGACGAAGGTCGCGGTAAGCTGCGCCCGGACCGCGACCCCCATCTCGGCCCCGGTGCGCCCGTGGATGCCGGAGGGGATATCCACCGACGCCACCGGCGCGGGGGTGGCATTGACGGCCGTCACCGCCTCGGCGAACGCCCCGTTCACCGGCCGATCCAGCCCGGTGCCGAGCAGCGCGTCGACGATCACGTCGACCCCGTCCAGGGCCTCGGCCTCGAACGGTCGGCAGATCCCGCCCCCGTCGAGGTAACGCTGCGCGTGGCGGGCCGCATCCCCGCTCAGCCGCTCCGGCGGCACCAGGTAGAGGACCTCCACCGCCAGCCCGGCCCGGCCGGCCAGACGGGCCACCACGTATCCGTCACCACCGTTGTTGCCGCCGCCGCAGACCACGGCCAACCGCCCTGCCCCCGGCCAACGCTGGCGTATCTCCTGCCAGAGCCGCCGGCCGGCACGGTCCATGAGCACCTCGCCGGCGATACCGGCACGGATGGCCGCCTGATCCAGGCGGGCCACTTGGTCGGGGGTGTAGAGCTCACGCATGGGGTTCTGCTCGCCTCCAGGTCGAACGCGCACGGCGGGGGGGTTCCCCCCGGCCCCGGAACGCTCCATTCTGAACGGTCTATGCCCGACGCTGAACCGACCGCACTCCAGTCCACCGCCCTCGCCGGCTCCATCCGCACCTGGGCCGCCGAGTTGGGCTTCTCGGCCTGCGGCATCGCCGGCACCGAGCTGGCGCAGGACGAAGCGCGCCTGATCCGCTGGCTGCAGGCTGGTCACCAGGGCGAAATGGGCTTCATGGGCCGCCACGGGCGCAAGCGGGCGCGGCCCCGGCAGCTGGTCCCCGGGACCCGTTCGGTGGTCGTGGTGCGCATGGACTACACCCCGGATCGGGCGGCGGAGCCCCGCGCCGTGCTCGAGGCCCGCCAACGCGCCTTCATCACCCGCTACAGCCTAGGCCGCGACTACCACAAGCTGATGCGACGGCGGCTGCAGCGACTCGCCGAACGCATCCAGTCCACCATCGGCCCCTTCGGCTACCGCGCCTTCGTCGATAGCGCCCCGGTCCTCGAGCGCGCGCTGGCTCGCGAGGCCGGGCTGGGCTGGATCGGCAAGAACACCATGCTGCTCAATCGCCACGCCGGGTCGTACTTCTTCCTCGGCGAGCTATTCACGGACCTGCCGCTGCCCACGGACGATCCGGTCCGCGCGCATTGCGGCAGCTGCCGACGCTGCCTGCGCGCCTGCCCGACGAACGCCTTCACCGGCCCCTACCAGCTCGACGCGCGCCGCTGCATCTCTTATCTGACCATCGAGCATCCGGGCTCGATCCCCGAGCCCCTGCGCCCGGCCATGGGCAACCGCATCTTCGGCTGCGACGACTGTCAGCTGGTCTGCCCCTGGAATCGTTACGCCCACCCCACCGCCGAGGACGATTTCCAGCCCCGCCACGGTCTGGACGACGCGGATCTGGTGGCGCTGTTCAACTGGGACGAGGCCACCTTCCTCGAGCGCACGGCGGGCTCCGCCATCCGGCGGATCGGCCACGAGCGATGGCTGCGCAACCTGGCGGTGGCACTGGGCAACGCCGCACCCACGCCCGAGGTGGTCGAGGCGCTCGGACAGCGGCTCAACCACCCCTCGGCCCTGGTACGGCAACACGTGCGGTGGGCCCTAGCGCGGCACGGAGCCACGCCGCGGGGGACGGACTAGGCGACCTGCAGCGGGATGCTGCCGCGCCGCTGGGTAATGCGGTTGTCCGCATCGAGATAAGCCAGACGGGGCTGGAACTCGCCCAGCTCCGACTCCGGGACACCGGCGTAGGCGCAGATGATCACCCGATCACCCTCGCTGCACTTGTGGGCCGCCGCCCCGTTCATGGAGATCATCCGCGAGCCCCGCTCACCGATGATGGCGTAGGTCACAAAGCGCTCGCCGTTCTCGATGTTGTAGACGTGGATCTGCTCGTACTCGTGGATGCCGACTGCTTCCAACAGGTCCAGATCAATGGCGCAGGAGCCCTCGTACTCGAGCTCGGTCTGCGTGACGCGGGCCTGATGCAGCTTGCCCTTGAGCATGTTCAGTTGCATGGCTCAAACCTCTATGCCGCGAAATCACATGCCGATCCGATTGATGAAGAACCGGTCATGTGCACCTGCACAATCGGCAGCTCAGCGATTATGCACGCCCTCGGTTACCGGTTCAATCGCGCCTCGACGTTGTCGATCAGCCGCGCCGTACCCAGGCGCGCCGCCCCCAGGCAGACCAGCCGCGGCTCATCCCCGCGCGGCTCGGCCAGATCATCGCAGCAGCGGACCGCTACGTACTCGGCGGCGTCGAACCCCGCCGCCTCCAGCCGCCGGCAGGCCTCGGCTTCGAGCTGCTGCCAGTCCCGCCGCCCGGCCTCCAAGGCCGCCGCCAACTCGCGGAGCGTGACGTAGAGCGCCGGCGCCCGCCGGCGCTGCTCCGCATCCAAGTAGCCGTTGCGTGAACTCAGCGCCAGACCGTCGTCCTCGCGGACGACGGGCACCTCGACGATCTCCACCGGCAGATCCAGATCGGCCACCACCCGGCGCACCACCTGCAGCTGCTGGTAATCCTTGCGCCCGAAGGCCGCGGCATCCGGCTCGACGATGTTGAGCAGCTTGATCACCACCACCGCCACCCCGGCGAAGTGGCCCGGCCGGGCCGCCCCGCACAGGGTCTGCGTCAATGCCGGCACGTCGACCCCGGTCCAGGGCGGCTCGACGCCGGGGTACATCTCCCGCGCGGTGGGCGCGAAGACGGCGTCCACGCCGCGCCCCTGCAGGACGGCCAGATCGGCGTCCAGCGTGCGCGGGTAGGCGTCGTAGTCCTCCCCGGGGCCGAACTGCAGCGGATTGACGAAGATCGACACCACCAGCCGGTCCACGCACCCGGCCAGGCGGTCGACCAGCTCCAGGTGGCCGCGATGGAGGTTGCCCATGGTCGGCACCAGCCCGACGCGCTCGCCGCGCCCGCGCCAGGCGCGCGAGAGCTCCCGCATGGCGTTGCGTTCGGTAACCCGCCTCAAGCCTCGAACCCGTGCTCTGACCCCGGGAAGGTACCGGCGCGCACCGCCTCCACATAGGCCGCAAGCGCCGCCTGCACACTGCCCGTCTCGGCCCCGAAGGCCCGCGCGAAACGCGGCGGCTGTTCGGTGACCCCCAGCACGTCGTGGAGCACCAGGATCTGCCCATCGCAGCCGCCGCCGGCGCCGATACCCACTACCGGGATGCTCAGCTGCTCGCTGAGCTGCCGCGCCAGGGGGGTGGGCACGCACTCGAGGATGAGCAGATCGGCCCCGGCCGCCTCCAGCGCCCGGGCATCGGCCTCCATGCGCTCGGCGTCGGCCTGCTCGCGCCCCTGCACCCGGTAGCCGCCGAGCTTGTGGACCTGCTGCGGCTTCAGCCCCAAGTGGCCGCAGACCGGGATCCCGTTCACGGCCAGGCGCTCGACCAGCGCTGCCTGCTCGGCACCGCCCTCGAGCTTGACCATTTGCGCCCCGCCCTCCTTCATCAGACGCCCGGCGTTGTGCAGCCCCTGCTCCACGTCGGTATGGCTCATGAAGGGCAGATCCGCCACCACCAGCGCCCGCTGGCAGGCCCGTGCCACGCAGCAGGTGTGGTAGACAATGTCATCCACGGTTACCGGCAGGGTGGTCTCGTGACCCTGGACGACCATGCCGAGGGAGTCGCCGATGAGCAGCAGATCCACCCCGGCGCGCTCGCAGGCGGCCGCGAAGCCATAGTCGTAGGCCGTCAGACAGACCAGGGGCCGGCCCTCGCGCTTCATCGCGCGCATGCGGGAGACCGTCACGGCCCCGCCGGAGGCGTGCTTGCGATCACCGCTGGACATGGGAGTCAACCTCGGCTTGAGAAAGGTGGGACAGAGTACAGCGCCACTGGCTCCCGATTGAAGTACCCATCGCCGTAACGCGTCCAGCCTTCAGGCCGGTTCCTGCAGCGACCGGTGCTCGAAGCCGGCCACGGCGCCAACCCGCTCCAGGGCATCGACGCCGAGCGCCGCGGCGGCGTCGGCCAGCGCCCCGGCGCCGGGCAGGCGAACCCCGGGGGCGATCTCAAGCAGCGGATGGACCACGAACGGCCGCCGGGCCAGCTCCGGATGCGGCACCTGCAGCCGCGGCTCCTCCACCTGCATCTGACCGTAGAGCAGCAGGTCCAGATCCAGGGTCCGCGGCCCCCAGCGCACCCCGTCGCGCCGCCGCTGCTGCGCGGCCTCAATGCCGAGCAGGGCGTCGAGCAGGGCCAGCGGGCCCAGCCGCGTCTCCAGCGCCGCCACGGCGTTGATGAAATCGGGCTGTGCCGGCACGCCCGGCGCCTGCAGCGCCGGGTTGCGGTAGAGGCTGGAGACGGCCTGGACCCGGCAGTCGGCGAGCAGATCCAGGCGCACCACCGCCCGCTCGACCTGCCGGCGCGGCTGCTCGAGGTTACTGCCCAGGCCGACGTAGGCCGTGATGGCCGTGCTCATTCCGCCGACTCCTCCGGGGTCGACGCCGCGGTGCCATTCCCGCCACCCTCGCCATTGCCCTTGCCACGGCCCCGGCCGCCGCGCCGGCGCCGCCCACCGCGGCTGCTCTTCTTCTTCTGCGAGGGCGGGCGCTCGGGCTGCTCCTGGAACTCGCGCCACCACTGCGCCAGCTCGGCGGGGGCGTCACCCGCCCCGGCGCGCAGCTCGAGGAAGTCGTAAGCGGCGCGGAAGCGCGGATGCCCGAGCAGCCGCTGTGCCCGCTTGCCACCGCGCCGCGCGAAACGCGGCTGCAGGGTCCAGATCTCGCGCATGGGGATGCTGAAACGCTTGGGCAGCGCGATCCGCGACTGCTGCAGCGCCTGCACCTCCGCGGCCGCCTGCTGCAGCGCCGGGATCGGCGCCTCGCCGGCCTCCATCAACTCGGCCTCGCGGCGGCGAACCGCCGGCCAGAGCAGCGCCCCAAACAGGAAGGCCGGGGTGACGGGCTTATCGGCGCCGATGCGCTCATCGGTGTTGCGCAGCGCGGCGGCAATGAACGGCACCCACTGCTCACTGCCCTCCTCCTCCAGGGCCTCGGCGGTGAGCGGCAGCAGCGAATCGAACAGCCCATAGTGGCGCAGCATCTCGAAGGCATCCAGCGCGTCGCCGGACATGAACAGCTTCAGCGCCTCGTCGAAGAGCCGCGCCGGAGGCATGTCGGCCACGCTGCCGGCCATCTCGTGCATCGGCGCCGCCGTCTCCGGATGGATGCGGAAGCCGAGCTTCAGGGCAAAACGCACGGCACGCAGCATGCGCACCGGGTCCTCCTGGTAGCGCTCGCGCGGATCGCCGATCAACCGGATGACCCCGGCCTCCAGATCGTCCATGCCGCCGGCGTGATCGACCACGGAGAAGTCGTCGATGTTGTAGTAGAGGGCGTTGACGGTGAAATCGCGGCGCAGGGCATCCTCGGCCAATGTGCCGTAGACGTTGTCACGGACAATGCGGCCGTTTTCGATCACCCGCTCGCCGTCGGCACCATCGCCATCGCCGTCGCCATCGCCGTCCTCCGGCGGATGCAGGGCGCGGAAAGTGGCCACCTCGATGATCTCGGCGCCGAAGTGGACGTGAGCCAGGCGGAAGCGCCGGCCGATGAGCCGGCAGTTGCGGAAGAGCCTGCGCACTTCCTCGGGCCGGGCGTCGGTGGCCACATCGAAGTCCTTGGGCTCGCGGCCGAGCGAGAGGTCGCGCACCCCGCCACCGACCATGTAGGCCTGGTAGCCGGCGTTGCGCAGACGGTAAAGGACTTTCAGGGCGTTATCGCTGATGTCCGCGCGCGAGATGCTGTGCGCATCCCGGGGGATGATGGTTGGCTCGGCTTCGGCCAGCCGTTGAAGTTGGAGACCATTGTCGGACGTAATGGCTAACCACCCTTGTGTGAGTGACGAAGATCGTTATAATACCACCCTCGTTGCTGACGGTTGAGCCGCACAGCGCGAGTCAGCGCTCCCATCGTCTAGCGGTTAGGACGCCGCCCTCTCAAGGCGGAAACAGGGGTTCGAATCCCCTTGGGAGCGCCACCTTCTTCTCTCCCCCTTCAGCCGCGCGGCAGCCAGCCGGTTCGCATGCGCACGCTGCCGGAGATCCCGACGTGAGCCAGACATCCCTCGACGCCCCGAGCCGAGTCCTGCGTGGTGGCCGTGTCTTCTCGAGCTTCGGCCTGCGCCTGGGGGCGATCTGCTACGACCTGCTGCTGGTGGTGTCGATCGTGTTCATCGGCAGCGTTGTCTTCCTGCCCGCTTCCGGCGGCGAGGCGCCGGCCCCGGGGACGTGGTTGTCGGTCACCTATCAGGTCTATCTGCTGGCGCTGGTCTATCTCTTTTTCGTGCTCTTCTGGACCCGTGGCGGCCGGACGCTGGGCATGCTGGCGTGGCGGCTGCGGGTGGTCAATGCCGAGGGGCTACCGCCGACGCTGCGTCAGGCGAGTGTGCGTTTCGCGGCGGCGGGGTTGTCGTGGGCGCTGCTGGGGCTGGGGTTTGTCTGGGCGCTGTTCGATGGCCAGCATCGGGCGCTGCACGATCGTCTGGCGGGGACGTGGCTGATTCGCGAGCCCTACGAGGGGTGAAGCGGGCCGGGGGCTGAAGGTGCCTGCGCCTTGGGGCGGTCGTGCCACCCCGCATGCGGAAGGCCGGGAATCCCCCAGCGCGGGTGCGCCGATCATGCGGCTTCGAACGCCCATCATAGCCGAGGGCTATGCTGACCACCCAGACAGACGAGCGGACCCCGAGCCGACCGGGAGGATGAGGGAGCAGCGGGTGATCGCCATCGAGCGCCTTGCGAGCATCGAGCAGATCCCGGCGGCTGAGTGGGATGCCTGCACCGGGGGCCAGGAACCGTTTACAAGCCACGGATACTTAACTGCCCTGGAGCGAAGCGGCTCGGCCGCCACCGCCACCGGGTGGCAACCCTGCCATCTGGTGGCCCGTAGCCCCGACGGGATCGCAAAAGGCGTTTGCCCGGCTTACATCAAAGACCACTCCTTCGGTGAGTTCATCTTCGATTGGGGGTGGGCCGACGCCTTCGAGCGCGCCGGCGGCCGTTACTATCCCAAGCTTCAGGTTGCTGTTCCCTTCACCCCGGTCACCGGGCCGCGTCTGGCCGTTCATCCCGATGCCGCGGAACCGGAAGCCATCCGCCGTGCCCTGGCCGGTGAGCTGACACAGATCTGCGCCGAACTCGGCCTCTCCTCGGTGCATGTCACCTTCCCGCGGCGCGAGGAGTGGGAGGTGCTTGGCGAGTTCGGCTGGCTCCAGCGGACCGCCCACCAGTACCACTGGCACAACGCCGGCTACCGGGACTTCGAGGATTTCCTCGCCCACCTCAGCCAACGTCGGGGCAAGGAGATCCGCCGCGAGCGCCGCGCCTTGGCGGCGAGCGGGGTGGAGATCCATGCGCTAAGCGGCGACGAGGTCGGTGCCGAGCATCTGGACGCCTTTGACCGGCTCTATCAGCAGACCTGCTGGCAGAAGTTCGGCCCTGGGTACCTGACACGTCGCTTTTTGGACGAATTGGCTGGGCGGCTCGGTGACCGCACCCTCTGGGTGATGGCGCGCTTGGACGGGGCATGGATCGCCGGTGCGCTGCACCTCTTTGGCGCTGAGGCGCTCTACGGGCGCAACTGGGGCTGCCGGCTGGATGTCCGCGAGCGGGTCCCGTACCTGCATTTCGAACTCTGTTACTACCAGGCCATCGAGCGGGCCATCGCGGCCGGCCTGCCGCGGGTCGAGGCGGGTGTCCAGGGAGAGCACAAGCTCCAGCGAGGTTACGCCCCGGTACCGACCTACGCCGCCCACTGGATCGCCCACCCCGGGTTGCGCGACGCGGTGGCCGACTTCCTCACGCGAGAGCGCGAGCAGGTCGCCGAGGCGATCGAGATCCTCGATGGCCACACCCCATACCGGGATCGATAGGGGAAGCGTCGCCGACGGCTAG
>NZ_JAJNQP010000014.1:0-64549 GCF_022227985.1 Halorhodospira sp. M38 | reverse complement strand
GGCACCAACCGCAGGCACACCACACGGCCGCCCGCTAACGAACCCGTAGCGTCCCCCACAGCCCCAGCGCCGCAAAGGCCAACACCGGCAACAGCGCCGAAAGCGACGGCGGCACCCCATAAACCACCCCCGCCTGCCCCAGCGCCCGATTGAGCAAGAAGAACGCCACCCCCACCAGCACACCAATGACAATCCGCTGCCCCGCCCCCGACGAACGTACCGCCGTGAACACCAGCGGAATGGTCACCAGCAACATCGCCAACGTCGCCAGCGGCGTCGCCACCTTCTCCCAAAGCGCCAACCGATACGGCCCGCTGTCGAGTTCATTGGCCTCCAGATAGCGGATGTACGTCCACAGCTCCGGCACCGGCAGCGTCGAGGGATCCGCCACCACCACCGCCAGCACCTCCGGGCTCAGCGCCCCCTCCCACGACCACTGCGCCAGCTCCCGGCGCTCCAGCTGATGCTCGCCGTAGACCGTCTTGACCACGTCCTCGAGCCGCCACTGTCCGTCGTGGTAGTGGGCGCCCTCGGCATCGATCCGCTCGGTCAGACGCCCCTCGACGAAGCGGAAGAGCGTCACCGACTCCAGGTGGGACGCCGAGCGCGGCCGCTCGGCGCGCAGGAAATCCCGCCCATCCCGGGCCCACAGCGCCCCGTCCGGTCCGGTGCGCAGCTCGTCGGCCTCGGACAGCCCGCGCACCGCCGCGGCCTGCCGCTCGGCCGGCGGCACCACCAACTCGCCCACCGCCGTCGCCAACAGGGCCAGGATCACCCCACCAACCAGCACCGCACCGGCGATCTGCACCACCGAGACCCCGGCGGCGCGCATGGCAGTCAGCTCCTGCCGGGCGGCCAGGGCACCCAGACCCATCAGGGCGCCGATGAGCGTGGCGAAGGGGAAGGCCTCGTAGGCCAGTGCCGGCGCGTCGAGCAGCGCCTTGAGCAGCATCGTGGGGGTATCCAGATCCTCGTCGGCTACGCCATCGACCATGCTGAAGACGAAATCCAGGGCCAGGATGGCAGCCAGGGCGACCAGGGACGCCGCGATGACGGTCCGCGCCAGATAGCCGGTGAGGATGCGCATCAGCGGCCCCTCCGCTCGCCGACCCGCCACCACCCCGGCGCGACCCCGAACCGCCGGCGGGTCCAGAGCACCGCGGCCAGCACCCCGAGGGCGTGCACCCACCACAGCCCCAGGGCGGCCGGTACGATGCCCGCCTCCAGCCACTCGCGTCCGCTGCTCAGCAGCTGGAAGTAGGCGACGAAGACCAGCACGGCGCTGAGCAGCTTACCGTAACGGCCATCGCGGGGTTCGGCCTTGGCCAGCGGCACCGCCAGCAGGCTCAGCACCACCACCATCACCGGCATGGACAGCCGCCACTCGACCTCCGCCCGATCCTGCACCGTGCCCGCGCCCCACAGTTCGGTGGTGGGTGTCCCCTCGCGGTCGCGGCCGACCTCCCGCGGCTCGCGCGTATCGATGAGCAACCCGTGGCGGTCGAAGGCCGTCACCCGCCAATCCAGCTGCCCGGGGCGGCCATCGTAGCGGTGCCCGTCCTCGAAGACGAAGAAGCGCTGCCCCGTCTCCGGGTCGACCAGCTGCCGGCCCCGATCGGCGCGAATGACGGTCTCCAGCTCCCCGTCACGGGCGTGGGCGAAGACCTCGCGCAGCACGCCGTCGGCCTCAGTGCGGCTGGCGTAGACGGTGCCGGCATCCCCCCCGCCGATGAACCGGCCGGCCTGCAGGGCGCCCAGGTCCGCGGTGCGCGCCGCGTGCTCGGCATAGACGTCGGCGGTGTGCGAGGCCCACGGTGCGGCCACCGTCGAGAGCGCCCCCACCGCCAGCGCCACCGGCACGGCCAACAGGAGCAGGCCACGCATCTGCCGCCCGGGGCCCACGCCGCAGGCGGCGAGCACGGGCAGCTCGCTGTCGCGGTAAAGGCGTCCCAGCGCCAGGACGATGCCGAGGAACAGCGCCGCAGGGATCACCACGGCCAGCTCACGCAGGATCTGCAGGCCCAAGAGCACCACGATCGCCTCGCCGGGGAAATCGCCGGCGGCAGCGTCGGCCAGGTAATCAATTAGTTCGTTCGACGTCAGAACCGCGAAGAGTACGGCCAGCACGGCCAGGGCCGCCCAGGCCGCCTCGCGGACCAGATAGCGATCGATGATGGTCAGACCCAAGGGTGACGGCCCCGCCCCGCCGTGCGCTGCAAAAAAGCCACACATTTCCGTAGACTGTGCGTCGGCGCAAGACAACCGACGCGGCGCGGCCGAGCATAACCGAGCCGGCGCGCGGTGACGAGGGTACGGGAGGCTTCATGGAACTCAGGACCAAGAGCGGCGACCCGGCACGACAGCGCACCGCCTGCGTGGTGGTGGGGGTCTACGAGCGCCGCCGGATGAGCGAGGCGGCGCGGGCCGTGGACGCCGCCAGCGACGGCTACCTGAGCCATCTGCTGCGCCGCGGCGACCTCGACGGCGAGGCCGGGCAGACCCTGCTGCTGCCCGACTGCCCCGGCGTGCGCAGCGATCGGGTGCTGCTCGTCGGGTGCGGGCGTGAGCGCGAGTTCAGCGAGCGCACCTACCGCAAGGCCGTCTCCGCTGCCGCCCGTGCGCTGGAGCAGGCCGGCACCGGCGAGGCCACGCTCTTCCTGCCCGAGCTGCCGGTACGCGGCCGCGACGTCGCCTGGCGTGTGGCCACCGCGGCCGAACTCCTCGAGACCACGCTTTACCGTTTCGACGCCTTCAAAAGCGAGCCGCGCCCGCCGCGCCGCCCGCTGCGCCAGGCCACCCTGGCCGTGCCGCGGCGCGCCGACCTGCGCCGCGCCCAGCCGGCCCTGGCGCTGGGCCAGGCGACCGGACGCGGTGCCAATTTCACCCGCGACCTGGGCAACACCCCAGCCAACGTCTGCACCCCCGGCTACCTGGGCGAGCAGGCCGAGGCGCTGGCCGAACGCTTTGACAGCGTCCAGGCGGAGGTCCTCGGCCCGGCGCAGCTCGAGGAACAGGGGCTGGCAGCACTGATGGCCGTCGCCCGGGGCGCCGAGGCACCGCCCCGGCTGATCGTGCTCCATTACCGCGGCGGCGCCGACGACCAGGCGCCGGTGGCCCTGGTCGGCAAGGGCATCACCTTTGACAGCGGCGGCATCTCCATCAAGCCGTCGGCGAGCATGGACGAGATGAAGTACGACATGTCCGGCGCCGCCGCCGTCTTCGGGGCCGTCCACGCCGCTGCCGAGGCGCAGCTGCCGCTGAACCTGGTGGCGGTCATCCCGGCCACCGAGAACATGCCCGATGGCCGCGCCACGCGCCCGGGGGACATCATCGACAGCCTGGACGGCCAGCGCATCGAGGTCCTGAACACCGACGCCGAGGGCCGCCTGGTGCTGGCCGACGGCCTGGCCTACACCCGGCGCCTGGAGCCGAGCGAGGTGGTCGACGTGGCCACCCTCACCGGCGCGGCCATCGTCGGCCTTGGCCACCACCGCCACGCGGTGATGGGCAACGCCCCGGGGCTGGTGCGCGACCTGCTGCAGGCCGGCGAGCGCGCTGCCGACCGCGGCTGGGAGCTGCCCCTGGACGACGAGTACGACGAGCAGCTGCGCTCGCCCTTCGCCGATGTGGCCAACATCGGCGGGCAGCCGGCCGGCACCATCACCGCCGGCTGCTTCCTGCAACGCTTCGCCCGCGGGCTGCGCTGGGCGCATCTGGATATCGCCGGCACGGCCTGGAAGGGCGGCGAGCACAAGGGCGCCACCGGCCGCCCCGTCCCCCTGCTCACCCATTTTCTCGCCGGCCGTGCCGGCTGGACCCTGTGAGCCGGGTGGATTTCTACATCCTCGGCGGCCCCGGTGCGGCGCTGCGCGAGCGCTTCGCCTGCCGGCTCGCCGAGAAGGCGTACGAAAACGGCTACGGCGTGCTGCTGCTCACCGAGGACGACGAACAGAGCGAGCGGCTCGACGCCCTGCTGTGGACCTTCCGCCAGGGCAGCTTCGTCCCCCACGCCACCCTCGCCGCCCGCGACGGCGAACCGGTGGCGGTGGGCCGCGACGAGCACGCCGCCGACGACGCCGTACTGGTCAACCTCACCGAGCACACCCCGGCCACCTGGCGGGAGCGCCGGCGCGTGGCCGAGGTGGTCGACCAGCGCGAGGCGGTCCTGCGCGCCAGCCGCCAGCGCTACCGCCTCTACAAGGAGGCCGGCTGCGAGCCGCACACCCACCGCATCGAGGAGGGGCGCCGATGAACCCGTCCAACGACGAGCCGCAACCGCCGCTGCTCTACGACGTCGTCGTCCCCGGCGAGCAGGTGCGCGCCAACGACGGCCCGTGGCTGCGTCCCGAGGCCGACGGCGACGCCCCCGGGGAGCAGCCGCAGCCGCCCTTCGCGGAGGCGGCAGCAGCGCCCGCCGCCTCCGAGCCCTCAACGGCGCATGATGCCGCGCAAGCGCCGCCGGCCGGAGCGGCGTCCCCCCTAACCGCGGCGCAGCGCGCCGATATCGAGCGCCACGCCACCCGGGAGCTGGCCCGGCACCTGCGCAGTGAACTCGAGCGCCGCCTGCCCGACGCCCTGCGCGAGGCCGAGGCGCCCATCCGCAAGGCGGTGGACGATGCGCTGATCGACGCCGTGGCGGCCAGCCGCCGCCAGCAGCCGCCGGAGGAGCCGAGCGGCGGCTCCGGGGGCACCACCCCCGGAGCGGACGACTCCGAATATCCGAACACGAACCAACCCGCACCGAATCGCTGAGGATCGAGGCCCCGATGGAGAAGACGTACGACCCGAGCGCAATCGAGTCCCGACTCTACGAGCTCTGGGAGCAGGGCGGCCACTTCGCCCCCTCCGGCGAGGGCAGCCCGTACTGCATCATGATCCCGCCGCCGAACGTCACCGGCACCCTGCACATGGGGCACGCCTTCCAGGACACGGTGATGGACGCCCTGGTGCGCTACCACCGCATGGAGGGCCACAACACCCTCTGGCAGCCGGGCACCGACCACGCCGGGATCGCCACGCAGATGGTCGTCGAGCGCCAGCTCGAGGCCGAGGGGCTGAGCCGCCACGACCTGGGCCGCGAACCATTCCTGGAGCGCGTCTGGCAGTGGAAGGCGGAGTCCGGCGGCACCATCCAGAACCAGCTGCGCCGCATGGGCGCCTCCGTGGACTGGAGCCGCGAGCGGTTCACCATGGATGAGGGCCTCTCCGAGGCGGTCACCGAGGTCTTCGTCCGCCTCTACGAGGAGGATCTGATCTACCGCGGCGAGCGGCTGGTCAACTGGGATCCAGTGCTGCACACCGCCGTCTCGGACCTGGAAGTGGTCTCCGAGGAGGAGCAGGGCCACATCTGGCACATGGTCTACCCCCTCGCCGACGGCAGCGACTCCGTGGTGGTGGCCACCACCCGCCCGGAGACCATGCTCGGCGACACCGCCGTGGCCGTGAACCCGGAGGATGAGCGCTACACGCATCTCATCGGCAAGAGCGTGCGCCTGCCCCTGGTCGGGCGCGAGATCCCGATCATCGGCGATGACTACGTCGACCCGAGCTTCGGCAGCGGCTGCCTGAAGATCACCCCGGCCCACGACTTCAACGACTTCGCCGTCGGCGAGCGCCACGACCTGGCTCGGATCAACGTCCTCACCGAGGATGCCCGCATCAACGACAACGCCCCGGAGCGCTACCAGGGGCTGGATCGCTACGAGGCCCGCAAGCAGGTGGTCGAGGACCTGCGCGCCGAGGGCCTGCTCCAGCAGGTCGAGGACCACAAGCTGATGGTCCCCCGCGGCGATCGCAGCGGGGCGGTGATCGAGCCGTACCTGACCTGGCAGTGGTTCGTGCGCGCCGAGCCCCTCGCCCGCCCGGCCATCCAGGCCGTCGAAGACGGACGCATCCGCTTCATCCCCGGCAACTGGGACAAGACCTACTACGAGTGGCTGCGCAACATCGAGGACTGGTGCATCTCGCGGCAGATCTGGTGGGGCCATCGCATCCCGGCCTGGTACGACGAGCAGGGCCAGGTCTACGTGGGCCGCTCCGAGGCCGAGGTCCGCGAGCGCCACGGCCTGGGCGACGCGGTGCTCACCCGCGACGAGGACGTCCTCGACACCTGGTTCTCCTCCGCCCTGTGGCCCTTCTCGACCCTGGGCTGGCCGCAGCAGACCGAGGCGCTGCGCACCTTCTACCCGACCTCGGTGCTGGTCACCGGCTTCGACATCATCTTCTTCTGGGTGGCCCGGATGATCATGTTCGGGCTGCACTTCATGGGCGATGTCCCGTTCCGCGAGGTCTACATCCACGGCCTGGTCCGTGACCCCGAGGGGCAGAAGATGTCCAAGTCGAAGGGCAACGTCCTCGACCCGCTGGACATCGTCGACGGCATCGACCTGGAATCGCTGGTGGCCAAGCGCACCGCCGACATGATGCAGCCGCAACTGGCCGAGCGCATCGAGCAGATGACCCGGCGCCACTACCCGGAGGGCATCAAGCCCCACGGCACCGACGCCCTGCGCTTTACCTTCGCCTCGCTGGCGACCACCGGGCGCGACGTCGTCTTCGACCTCGGCCGCGTGGAGGGCTACCGCAACTTCTGCAACAAGCTCTGGAACGCCGCCCGCTACGTGCTGATGAACACCGAGGGTGCCGACTGCGGCAGCGGCGGGCCGGTGGAGCTGGGCGCGGCCGAGCGCTGGATCCGCTCGCGGCTCGATCGCACCGTCGCCGAGGTCCGTCAGGCCTTTGCCGACTACCGCCTGGACCAGGCCGCGCAGGCGATCTACGAGTTCACCTGGGACGAGTACTGCGACTGGTACCTGGAGCTCTCCAAGCCGGCCCTGCGCGAGGGCACCGAGGCCCAGGCCCGCGGCACCCGCCAGACGCTGATCCAGGTCCTCGAGGAGCTGCTGCGCCTGACCCATCCGCTGATGCCCTTCATCACCGAGGCGATCTGGCAGCGCGTCGCCCCGGTGGCCGGCATCACCGGTGAGACCATCATGCGCCAGCCCTACCCGACCCCGCTGGCCGAGCGGCGCGACGAGACCGCCGAGGCAGAGATCGACTGGGTGCAGCGGGTAATCCTCGGCGTGCGGCGGATCCGCGGCGAGATGGACATCTCACCGAGCCGGCCGGTGCCGGTGCTGCTGCGCCACGCCGGCGATCAGGACCGCACCCGCCTGGCCGAGCACGAGGGTTTCGTCACCACCCTGGCCCGGCTCGAGTCGATCCGCATCCTCGAGGCCGACGAGCAGCCGCCGGAGTCGGCCCTCGCCCTGGCCGGCGAGATGGAGGTGCTGGTGCCCATGGCCGGCCTGGTGGACAAGGACGCCGAACTCGCCCGCCTAGCCAAGGAGCGCGCCCGGCTCGAGGGGGAGATCGAGCGCGCCGAGAAGAAGCTCGGCAACGAGAGCTTCGTCGCCAAGGCGCCGGCCGAGGTGGTGGACAAGGAGCGGGCGAAGCTCACCGAGGCGCAGCAGGCGCTGGAGAAGGTCGCCGAGCAGGAGCGGCGGGTGGAGGCGCTTTAAGCAATCAGTCGAAGACGATCGTGCCGTGCCCTGTGATCACAGGGTGCGGCACCGCTCTCTCAAGGCCTCGAGTTCACGATGCGCTCCTGCTCGACGTAAGGGCGCAGTTCCCGACGCAAAGCCTGCTCAGTTACGAGGTCCACTGGGCACCCGAGCAAATCTTCAAGGTAGAACTGCACACCGAAATAGCGCCGGGAAGTGGCCGGCCCGCTGAACGCCACGAGCACATCAACGTCGCTCTCCTGAGTGGCCGTCCCCCTCGCCGTGGATCCAAACAGCGCTAATCGCTCGACACCGAATCGCTCCCGCAACTCCGGCAAACTGCGATCAAGCAGGGACAATACTTCTTCTCGATCCATAGCCGCGTCCTCAGCGGTTCATCGGCTCATCATCCTGTCACGAGCCGAAACTGGCAAGGGCTCAAGGCGTATTCCATTCAGGCAGAATGACCCTTGCCATGATCAGCGCATCCTCACGGCCGGCGGCGGCCGGATAGTAGTCCGGCCGCCGGCCCACCTCGTGGAAGCCGTGGCGCTCGTAGAGCGCGATCGCCGCGGTGTTGGAGGGGCGCACCTCCAGGAAGAGATTCTCGGCCTGCATCACCTCGGCGCGCTCGACGGCCACGCGCAGTAGATGAGCGGCGACGCCCTGGCGGCGCCAGTCGGGGTCGACGCAGATATTGAGGATGCTCCCCTCACCGCCGGCGCAGCTGACCACCAGGTAGCCGAGGAGATCACGCTCGTGCGCCTGGACGAAACAGCCGTAGCCGGCCGCCATGCAGTCGCGGAAGATCCGCATACTCCACGGATAGGCCACCGACCGCTGCTCGATGGCGAACACCGTAGGGAGATCCTCGTAGGTCATCGGCCGGGGTTTGCCGATTGAATCCTCCATGGCTGTTTCTTGCTTGTTATGGGCAGCCCCGGAAGCACTACTGCATCCGTGCGATCGCGAAGATCGCCGCCAGGATCACGGCCGTCTGCCCGGCAAGTAGACCGGCCAGCCAACGCAAGACGCTGGAGCGCAGCTGCTCGATCTCCTTTTGCAACCGCAGTTCCGTCTCGCGCAGGTGCGTCTGTGTCGCCAGGTCCTTGACCTCCGGATAGCGCTCCTCCATGCGCTCGAACGCCTCCGCAATCAGACGCGCGCGCGTTTTATCGTCAGGCGCAGAGGCCAGCTGCTCGTAGAGTTCGACAACGGAAGTCATGGCTTCGACGCTAGCACCAGCGAGATCCGACGGCAACGCGGCAGGCCCTGAGCATAGGCCGCTGCCCTATCCCACCTGCTTGGGCACCGAGTCGTTTTCCACCAGCGCACGGATCCGCCTGAGATCCTGCCACACCTTGGCCTTCTCACCGGGGGAGCGCAGCAGGTAGGCCGGGTGGTAGGTCACCCAGACCGGGATCGACTGCTCGCCGTAATGGTGGAGCTGCCCGCGCAGCTTGGCCAGCGGTGCTTTCGTTTCCAGCAACTGCTGTGCTGCCACCCGCCCGAGGGCGACGATGGCCTTCGGCTCCAGGAGCTCGAGCTGCCGGCGCAGGTAGGGGGCGCAGGCGGCCACCTCGTCGGGCCGCGGGTCGCGATTGCCCGGCGGCCGGCACTTGACGATGTTGCCGATGTAGACCCCGCCGCGGTCGCGGCCGCGATCGATGGCGGCGAGCATGGCATCGAGGAGCTTGCCGGCGCGACCGACAAAAGGCTCACCCTGACGGTCCTCCTCCGCGCCAGGCCCCTCGCCGATGATCACCAGATCCGCCTGCCGATCGCCGACCCCGAAGACCGTCTGCGTGCGCCCCTCGCAGAGCTTGCAGGCGTGACACCCGGCCACCCGCGCCGCCAGGGCGTCCCAGTCGAGGCCATCGCAGTCGTTGCTCGGATCGGCCGGCGTCGCGGGGGCGGCGGGCTCGAACGCCGCTGCGGCCGGCTGCGTTTGCGCCCCGCCGGCGGGCACCGAGGCAGCCGGCGCAGCGGCCCCCTCCGGCTCGGCATTCTGCCGGGCACCGCCCTGCGGCGGATGGCCACTGCTCGCCGTCCGGCCCGGCGCGCCACCGGCGGTGCCGGCTGGAGCCGGCATCGTCGCCGGGGCCGGCTCCAGCACGGCCGCGCCGCGGGGGATGTAGCAGTCGACCCCCAGGCGGCGCAGGTACTTCAGCCGCCGCGTATCCACGCCCTAGACGTCCCCGGCCTGCGGGTGGCGACGATCCGGCGCGGCCAGGATCTTGTTCAGGGCATTGATATACGCCTTCGCCGAGGCGATGACGATATCGATATCCGCCCCCTGCCCATTGGCCACCCGGCCGCCGCGCTCCAGGCGGATGGTCACCTCGCCCTGGGAGTCGGTACCCGAGGTGATGTTGTTCACCGAGTAGAGCAGCAACTCCGTGCCCGACTGGACCAGCGAGTCGATGGCCATCAGCGAGGCGTCCACCGAGCCACTGCCCGGGGCCACGGCCTTCTTCTCCTCGCCGTCGATCAGCAGCGAGACCGAGGCCTCCGGCGTCTCACCGGTCTCCGAGCAGACGTGGAGGCTGAGCAGCTTGATCCGCTCGTTCTCCAGCGCCGCGCCGGCCTCGGTGACCAGCGCCTGCAGATCCTCGTCGAAGATCTCGTGCTTCTTGTCGGCCAGCGCCTTGAACCGGGCGAACGCCTCGTTGAGCTGCTCCTCGGAGTCGAGGTGGATGTCCAGCTCCTCGAGCCGCGAGCGGAAGGCGTTGCGGCCGGAGTGCTTGCCCAGGATCATGCGGTTGGTGTGCCAGCCCACATCCTCGGCGCGCATGATCTCGTAGGTCTCGCGGTGTTTGAGCACACCATCCTGGTGGATGCCCGACTCGTGGGCGAAGGCGTTGACGCCAACGATGGCCTTGTTCGGCTGTACGTGGAAGCCGGTGATGTTGGCCACCAGCTTCGAGGTGGGCACGATCTCCCGGGCGTTGATCCGCGTCGTACAGGGGAAGACGTCCTGGCGGGTCTTCACCGCCATGACCACCTCCTCCAGCGCGGCGTTGCCGGCGCGCTCGCCCAGGCCATTGATGGTGCACTCCACCTGCCGCGCCCCGGCCTGCACGGCGGCCAGGGAGTTGGCCACCGCCACGCCCAGATCGTTGTGGCAGTGCACCGAGAAGACCGCCTTATCGGAGTTGGGGATGCGCTCGCGCAGGGTGCGGATGAGCCCGCCGAACTGTTCGGGCAGGTTGTAGCCCACGGTGTCCGGGATGTTGATCGTCCGCGCCCCGGCGTCGATGGCCGCCTCGATGATCCGGCAGAGGAAATCGTGCTCGGAGCGCCCGGCGTCCTCCGGCGAGAACTCCACGTCGTCGCACAGCTGCCGGGCCAGACTCACCGCGTGCACCGCCGCATCCACCACCTGATCCGGGGTCATGTGCAGCTTGTTCTGCATGTGGATCGGCGAGGTGGCGATGAAGGTGTGGATGCGCCCGGCCTCGGCCTGGGCCAGGGCCTCGCCGGCGGCGTGGATATCGGGATCCCGGGCCCGGGCCAGGGCGCAGACCCGGCTCTCCTTGATGGCCTCGGCCACGGCCCGGACGCTCTCGAAGTCGCCGCTGCTCGCCGCCGGGAAGCCGGCTTCGAGGACGTCGACGCGCATGCGCTCAAGCCCCTTGGCGATGCGCACCTTCTCCTCGCGGGTCATGGAGGCGCCGGGGCTCTGCTCCCCGTCGCGCAGCGTGGTATCGAAGATGTAGAGATGGTCGCTTGCACCCATGGCTGCTCAGCCCTGTGTCGTGGCGGCCTACGCCGCCGAATGGAATACGTTCACGGCGCCGCCGCGGGCGCCCGTGCAGAAACGGTCGTGGGGAAGGATTCGAGCCGGCCGTCAGGCCGGCAGTCGATCCCCGCCGCGCAGGCGGGCGTTGCTAAGCAGCCGCACGCCGCCAGCGCCGCTGCAGCGAAGCCAGCGGACGTGGGGCGCGGGATTGGCCGGGCAGGTATTCATAATGCCTTCGAATATATCGCCGCAGCACCGCCCGGGCAAGCGTTCAGGCGCGCCGGTGGCGACGCCGGCGGCGCAGCCGCAGCACGGTCAGCACCGGGCCGGAGAACATGTAGATCAAAAAGCCCAGACAGATCGCCGTCGGCGGGTGCACCGCCACCAGCGCCATGGCCAGCACCAGCCCCACCACCGAGGTGAACCGCACCCGGTAGCGGAAGTCGAGCTCCTTGAAGCTCTCGTAACGGACGTTGCTGACCATCAGCACCGCCCCAAGCACCACCACCACCCCCACCGGGATGGCGGCCTCAAGCCCGGTCAGCCCGATACGGTCGCCGAACCAAACCAGACCGACCACCGCCCCGGCCGCCGCCGGACTGGGCAGCCCCTGGAAGTGGCGCTTGTCGTCCACCCCGCTCTGGGTGTTGAACCGCGCCAGGCGCAGCGCGGCCCCGGCGACGAAGAGGAAGGCCACCAGCCAGCCAACGTTATCCCAGGGCGTGCCGGCGCCGGTGTTGCCCAGCGCCCACAGGAAGGCCACCGCCGCCGGGGCGAGGCCGAAGCTGACCATATCGGCCAGGGAGTCGTACTGCACCCCGAAGTCGCTCTGCGTACCGGTCAGCCGCGCCACCCGGCCGTCGAGGCCGTCGAAGACCATGGCCACCAGCACGGCCACCGCGGCGCGACCGAACTCGCCGTCGATGGCGGAGATCACCGCCATGAAGCCGAAGAACAGGCACCCCGTGGTGAACAGGTTCGGCAGCAGGAAGATGCCGCGGCGACGGACCCGCTTATTCATGCCGCGCCCCCGGCGCCGTATCCAGCGGGAGGCCGTCGGCGTTCCAGGCCATCACCCCGCCCTGCAGGTTGAAGACCGGCTCGAAGCCGTGCCGGGTGAGCAGGTGCGCCGCGCCGGCCGAGCGCATGCCGCTATGGCAGTAGACCACCACGGGACCACCATTCGGGCAGTGGCCGCGCAGCTCCTGCAGACGCCGACGCAGTTGATGCTTGGGGATGTGCACGGCGCCGGGGAGGACGCCGCCGCGGACCTCGGGACCGGTCCGCACATCGAGGAACAGGGTCTCGCCGTCGTTGACCCGGCGCACCGCCTCGGCCACCGGCAGCGGCCGATAGCGACGCGTCAGGCGACGCCAGAGCAGCCGCCCGCCGAGCACCGCCACGGCGGCGATCGCGACGAAACGGACAGGGTCCTGCTCGATCCAGTGAAGCAGCTCGGTCATGGGGCTCCCGGCGCCACCGGCGGGCGGGCCCGGGGGGCCCGCCCCACCCGCGGACGCTGGTTCAGTCGCGGTCGACCAGCTTGTTGGCCGCGATCCACGGCATCATCCCGCGCAGCCGCTCGCCGACCTCCTCGATGGGATGCTCGGCGGACAGACGACGGCGGGCGTGCAGGGTCGGCGCACCGGCCTTGTTCTCCAGCACGTACTCCTTGGCGAACTCGCCGTTCTGGATCTCCTCGAGGATCTCGCGCATCGCCTCGCGGGACTCCTCGTTGATCACCCGCGGGCCGCGGGTGAAGTCGCCGTACTCGGCGGTGTTCGAGACCGAGTAGCGCATGTTCGCCAGACCACCCTCGTAGAGCAGGTCGACGATCAGCTTGGTCTCGTGCAGGCACTCAAAGTACGCCATCTCGGGGGCGTAGCCGGCCTCCACCAGGGTCTCGAAGCCGGCCTCGATCAGCGCGGCGATGCCGCCGCAGAGCACGGTCTGCTCGCCGAACAGATCGGTCTCGGTCTCCTCGCGGAAGGAGGTCTCGATGATCCCGGAGCGGCCACCGCCGTTGGCCACGGCGTAGGCCAGGGCGATCTCCTTGGCCTGGCCGCTGGCGTCCTGCTCGATGGCGATCAGCGACGGCACGCCGGCGCCGGCGACGTAGGTCGAGCGCACGGTGTGGCCGGGGCCCTTGGGGGCGATCATGATCACGTCGTGATCGGCCGCCGGCTGGATCTGCCCGTAATGGATGTTGAAGCCGTGGGCGAAGGCGATCGCCGCGCCGTCCTTGAGGTTCGGCGCCACCTGCTGGTGGTAGATATCCGGCGCCGCCTCGTCGGGGACGAGCATCATCACCACGTCGGCGCCCTGGGTGGCCTCCTCCACCGAGGCGACCTCCAGGCCGGCCTCCTGGGCCTTCGCCGCCGAGCTGGAGCCCGGGCGCAGGCCGACGACCACGTTGACGCCGGACTCCTTGAGGTTGTTGGCGTGGGCATGGCCCTGGGAGCCGTAGCCGATGATCGCCACGCGGCGGCTGGTGATCCGCGAAAGATCGGCGTCCTGATCGTAATAGACCTTCATGTTTCCCCCTGAACGGATTCGCGAGTCCGCCCGCCGCCGGGCGGGCGGGAATGAGACGGGACGGCGCTAGACGCGCAGATGGCGCTCGCCGCGGCTGATGCCGATGACACCGGAGCGCACCACCTCCAGGATGTTGCTCGAGCCGATGGCGTCGATAAAGGCGTCGAGCTTGTCGCTCGTGCCGGTCATCTCGATGGTATAGATCTTCTCGGTGACGTCGAGGATGCGGCCGCGGAAGATGTCCGTCAGGCGCTTGAACTCCTCGCGCTGCTCAGCCACACCGGCGGTGACCTTGATCAGCATCATCTCGCGCTCGATGTGCTTGCCCTCGGTCATGTCCACGACCTTGATCACATCAAGAAGCTTGTTCAGCTGCTTGATGATCTGCTCGATGATCTGATCGTCGCCGATGGTGACCAGGGTCAGCCGCGAGATGCTCGGGTCATCGGTGGGGGCGACCGTCAGGCACTCGATGTTGTAGCCACGGGCCGTGAACATGCCCGAGATGCGCGAGAGCGCACCGGACTCGTTCTCCACCAGCATCGAGATGATGTGCCGCATGTAGCTCTCCCCCGGGACCGCGTTGTGCGGAGTAAATGCGGGAAAATACTGGCCGGTGGGGCGGAGGTCAAGCGGAGCGGGGGGGGGGGGGTCGGGACTGATCCCGCCCCTCCCCTCCCCTGGCGTCGGGGCCGGATGCCTAGACCTGCGCGGACTAATCCTCAAGTTCCACGGTGACGGTGATGGTATCCGAATAATCTCCGCGGGCATCCTCCGGGATCCGCTCCGGAAGGTAGACGTGCAGCGGCAGGTTGGCCTCGCCTTGCCCCCGATCGAATCGATAGGAGTTGCCGTCCGGGACGGGGGAGACGAAAAAGTCTATGGGGGCCGCACCGTCCACATCACTGGTCAGCTCATAGCGGAAACCTTTCCGATCGTCGCCGAACGGGACATCCTCCGGCTCGGCTGCTGCTCCCTCTACACCGACCTCAAAGGCGCTGCCCCGAGGGCCACTGAGTACGACCCGGACCGAGGTCTCACGGGCCTCCTCTCTGGGCAACTCTTCCCCCGGAAAACGGACACCATAATCCACTGGGTTATCCTCAAACACCAGACCGGCCGGCTGGGCTTCAACTTCCATAGAAACAGTAAGTTGGTCCTCGCCGTGTGCAGCCGAATCACTGCCACTGATCACGCCCGGCATGACGGCAAGGAGGCTGCCCACCAGCCAGAACGCTCCCGACACACGACACTTCCCAATAAGCCGCCGGGTTGGAAGCGCGCACCCTTTTCGCACCATGACGCTCTCCTTCGCCTATCGACAACGCCCACCTTCCATCCCGTCACCGTCCAGAGGGAGCGTGCCTGAGAGCTCCCAATGAGAGATCCGATCCAGCGGCGACTGATCAGCCGGTACGTAGACCGTGTCTCCGCTTTCAATCTCGCCATTGAGCATACGCACCTCCTCCAACAGGGATGCCCGCCTAGCCTCCGAGAGATCCGCCCCATCCACGATTTCCAGCAGGTAGGCCAGATGCTCCTCCAGGGGGTGCTCGCCGTCGTACTCGAACTCCACCCCGTCCACCGGCTCAACCGGATTCCTCGCAGTGACCCAGCGCCCTTGATCATCAACCGTTAGCCCCTGGCCGCGGACCAGCTCGCCGCCCTCGCCTAGATTCACCTTCTGGGCCAGCGCGGACTGGGGTACCTCGAGTCGCTCTGCCTGCTCACGGGTCGCCTGAACCCGATACTCACCCGGGGGCAGGCGGTCGAGGATATAAAGCCCGTCGTAGGCACTACGTTCGGTGGCGACCACCTCCCCCGTGTCCAGATCCACCGCCTCCATGGCAAACCCGGAAACCCCGGTGCGCCCACCATCATTGCGGCGACAATGGACGTGTCCATCCACCTCCCCCGTGACATGCAAGTCCTGTTCAAACGCTACGGCGTTACCCGGTCGCAATACATAGCTGCGGCCCTCGTCGCTGGGCTGAACAAAGGGATCGTCGATGGATGCCGTTTCCACCTGAAGGTCTACCGGCTCGTGAGTGTCGAGACGGCTGAGCCAAGCCTCGCCCTCCTCGTCGGTCTCCGTGCAGCTGCGGTCGGCGCAGACTCTTACACCCTCCTGCGGCTGTCCGTCGAGCTCAACACGCCCGAGGGCAGACCCCCGGTTGTAACCGCGACCGGCTGCCGGATCCATCTGCCACCCGCCATCCGGATGCGGGAGCGCCCCGACATCCACCCCGGCGCGAACACTCCAGCCACCGTCCGTGTCGATATCAGCGCGCCCCGTTAGCCGCCAGTAGTCGTGGGCGCCGCGCGAGAGCCCGAGGTGAAAGCGGTGGGGACGATCGTTCAGGCTGGCCGCAACACCACCATCGCCGCGCCAATCCGCGCCAAGATCACGGCTATGGCTAAGCGAGACGGTATTGAGCGAGGACTGCGGGTGTAAGTCGTAACTGCTGGAGAGATTGAACCGCCCCTCGCGACTGCGCCCCCATCGGGTACTGAGACTGCCGGAGGCGGTAACGTCGCCGTCCTGGTCCTCGCTAATACGCAATGCGTGGCGCAGCGTTAGATCAGCAACCCGCACGTTCTCCCGTGTACGCAACCTACGTCGGCGGTCGCCGTCGGTATCCCTCTCCTGCTCTAGACGCAGCCGGGTCCGGAATAGGCCTCCCACGGGCCCGGACGCCTCCAGTTCATGGCGCTCCGCCAGGCCACCGCGCAGGTCATCGGAATCCAGTCCATCGTTGTGCAGCACCTCATAACTGAGGTTCCAGGCACCAACGCCCCGCGTCGTTGCAACCTGCCAAGCGCGGTGCTCATCGTTTTCGAAGGCACCGCGCAACCGCGTCCAGAACCCGAGGGCGCTGACCGTAGTATCGACGCCGGCCAGTTCACGGGAGGGCTCATCCTCTTCTCCACCCTCGAACCAGTGAAAGTCCGACCCCACCGACCAAGTTCGGGTCAGTCCGACATCCATCCGGGCTCCAGCCCTCACGGACTCGCGGCGCTCGTCGCGCTGATAGAGACTCTGCCGCGGTCGCACTGCGTCCAAGCTGTAATGGACCGTCCCCGGCGGCAGCAGCCCCGGCCCGATCTCGATACGCCGAGCTATTTCCTCACGCTCGCCGTGGGGGCCGTAGAGCTTCACGGTATAATGGTTGGTGCCAGGTCGTGCGTCGATGTCATCGAACTCGTAGCGCTCGCCATCCCGCGCTGCGGGGTCGATGAAATCAATCAGATCCTCATCTCGATAGAGCTCCACCGCCCAGTCTTCGGGGGCCTCCCCCTCGATGATCTGGTCCGTAAACGTGGTGCGCGCTGCCCCGTCGGGGCGATTGGTCACGCTTGCGCCAGCACCGGAGCGACCGCCTCGCAGCAGATCGTAGCCGGGAGCCGAAACCCGGCCGAACTCGTAACGCTGCAGGGCGGCATGGCCCACTTCCTGGCCCAGCGTGCCATCAACCCTCCGCACCCCCTCCTCATCGGCCTGCGCGCGCCAATCGGCCTCATGGAGAAGGAAGTCTCCAGCAGCCGCCAAGCTCGCGCGGCTGGAGGAGCGTTGATCGCCCAGGGATTGATCCACAGAGAGTGACCAAGCCGGTCGCGCTATCCAGCGGCGTGGGTTGTCAGCCGGCGGGAGACGCCTCTTTCCACGCGCCCCCGGGGTACCGCCAGTCAGACTGGCCCAGCGCGCCTCCCGCTCCAGGCGGCTGAGCAACGGGAGTTCATCTAGTGCCCTCCCGCGCACCTCGGCACGCCGTGGCCGGTACTCGAACTCCACGGGCAGAAAGTGCTTTAGGGCATCCTCGCGGATATAGAGGTCGTCATGCTCCTCAATCCAGGCGTCGGCGTCGAGTTCGAACGCATCATTACCGACTCGACCCTCACCGGTTGCGGTCTCGAACGAGACGGACTCGTCCGGATCCAGCACCCAGCCGCTCACCCGTCCCTCCATCGCGTCGACCTCGATGGCCAACTCCAGATGGCGGGCCATCTGGCCAAGCGGGTAGAAGATCTCCCCGTCCTGCTGACGCATGTACTCCGACTCGGTCAACACGTGCCCCTCCAACTCCAGTCGGACGACCATATCCTCCTGCTCGTCCTCCTCCAGGGCATCGACCGAGAGAGGCGCCGGGGCCGGCAGCGGCCACCCGATTACGCAGGCGAGCGCCAGCGCGCCCGCTGGCCGGGTAAAACCGCCGCTCGGGTGTCGCATGGCACGCCTAGTTGACTTTTAGCGTGCGCTCAGTCTTCACGTGACCTCCGGCTTCCCCAAACCCGTCTTCGGGGTCATCGAAAGCCCGGTACACGACCCGAACCTCGTCACCGGCCTCAATGGCCGGATTATCCGCCGTAAAACCGAAGGTCCGCTGCTCCATGGCGGACGAGACCACGGCGCGGTTGCGAACCCAGAGCGGCTCGTCCGGATTCTCCGCATCGTAGACCTCAAGGCTACCGTATGCGCCCCGCTCTCCCTCGCGCTCGACGGCCACGTCCAATCGGGGATCGCCGTCTCCCTCGGCTGCGACCCATTGCGCCGAGGCAATGCGCGGCTCCGCCTCCGCCTCACCGTGGAGGATGGCAACCGGGATGGTCATGGCGAACAGCGTCTCGACCTCCAGCGCAATCTCGTCGTCATCGAGTTCGTCCTCCGCAAAGGCCTGCTGATCGCGTGAGGGCATGGTGCGCACAGCCAGACGGGCGCGGTACTCCCCCGGATCCACGCCATCGGGCACACGCGCCATCACCCGAACGGTCTGGTTCTCCCCCGGCGCCAGGGTCATCTGACGCGGGTGGTAACGCAGGAAGTCGGCGCCGTAGTGTGCTCGGTCATCTTCGGCACCTGGCTCCACGGGATCGATAAGTTCCGTAGAGCCGTCCTCCTCCACGGCCTCATCGGCCACGATCACGCGGTACTCCTGGGTCTCGCCAGATCGATTGAAAACCTCCACCTGTGCGCTGCGGCTCTGATCATCCAAGAACAGGCGCTGCGGCAGCATCTGCAGCGAGGCGGATGCCTTAATGGTCAGCGACCCGAGCAACACCCCGAGACCTAGGACGACAAACCGCTTTGTGGTGCTCATGAGTCCAGATTGCATCTCTGAGCCCGTTCCCCGAAGAAAACTAAAGGGCCCCGCCCCGGGGGCCCGGCACCTCGAAGAGAACTTCAGTCTGCGTAAGAGGCAATCACCTCAACCTCGGCCGAGTAAGTCCCGGAGGGCTGATCCTCGGGGACAGTTAATCCGTTGTCACTCCAGTTGACAGATTGTTCGTCCTCACCGTCTTCGTCCAACAGAAGGTTGCTACCGAACGACCAGCTGGTACTAAGCTCTAGATCCAGCGTCTCGTCCCCACCGTTCTCAAGCTCCAAGGTGACGATATTGTCCGCCTCGTCCTCGACGTAATCCCCGCCAAGCTCGAGCGTGTACTCCTCTTGCGACGCACCCGTAACGTCGATCGAAACGGGCTCGTCGCCGCCACCGGCATCCGGCGGGTAGTACGGTCCTTCACCGGGCAGGATCGGCTCCTCCCAGACGATATTCCCATCCGTAGCCACCGAAATGGGATTGCCGACCGTCAGGCTCGCATCCAGCGACGCACTATCCGAGGAGAAATCCGGATCATCTGCTAGCGCGGGAGCAGCCGCACCTAGAGCAAGCGCCGAGACGAACGTCACGGCCGGCGTACGGCATCTTAGGCGCATCAATGACGGCGCAGGTGCCTTGTTCGGAAAACCCATGGTTCGTTCCTCCGTGCATGGTCACCAAGGGCAACGGGGCGGGCGCGATTACCCGCCCCGCCCTGCAGGCAAGGGCTCCACGCTATTCAGTCGGCGTAGTCCACTTGGCCGGTCACCTGGATGCCGCGTTCGCCCTCTTCAGCGTCCTCCTCCACATCAACGGAGAAGTCGTGGTCGATGTCGTGCTCGCCGTCTGTGTCCAGACTCTGGTCATTCAGATCTACATGACCATCGAGCAGGTCGTCGCTACTGACGTCACCATCGACACCGAAGGTGATGCCTTCGGCACCATCATCTCCTGGGGATGCCGACAGCGTGTAGTCAAAGCTTGCATCGTCCTCACCGGTGACCTGGGCCGTGACATCGTCCATTGACTCAGACTCCCCCGGGAGCACGGTGTCGAAATCCAGGTCCCCATCAAGCCACTTAATCTCGAGGGGGGCGCCGACCTCGAGCGAGACATCAAAAGAATCGGTGTCAGTCGTGAAGTCGTCATCCGCCATCACATTCCCGGCCCCGATGGCCAGAACGGAACCCGCGGTCAGCGCCAGCGCACCCTTGGTCCAGTCGAACTTCCGCATGACTGCTTCTCCTCTGTTTCCCTGTGCGAATCCTTTGGTCTGCTTCAGCCAAGAAGCGACCTCCGGTGGTCCAGCCCCGGGTCATTTCTCCGGTCGTCGACCCGGGATTGGCTAGCACTTGGGACGCTACCAAAGGCCCCTGACCGTCTCCGTCCAGCTGTTCCGACGAATGGGCGCCCTCGACCGTCCGAAACATCAGACACCCGCGCACTGGCCGATCTGTCCATGGATCTGGACACTACACCCTTCCATCGCCCGTCGCCCCTCCGGTTAACTAGACGTTTACCAGTAAGGGGCCGCAACGCGGCCCCGGGAGGAGCGCAAGCGCGGGGCCACTTGGACAAGGAGTGCACCGATGAGCACGGAGCTCGAGGTCTTCATCCGCCGCTGTGCCAACGAGCAGGGCCTGTCCCTGGCCGAGGTCGCCCGGCGGGCCGGGATGAGCCGGCAGTCGCTCTACGATTTCTGGTCCCGCGACGGGTATCCGAACCTGGGCACGGTGGCGGAGGTGGCCGAGGTGCTCGGGGTGCACCCGCTGCGGCTGCTGGAGCTGCAGTTTCCGTCCAACGACCAAGACACCGACGACTGCCACACCCTGCGCTGGAACCTGGACCGGGCCGGTCTGGCCGCCGCGCTGCTTGAGCACGGCCCACAGCCCGTCGTCGGCCTGGACGCTGAGGGCCGGGTGGCGCTCTGCAATCCGGCCGCCAGCGAACTGCTCCAGCGCGCACCGCAGCGGGTCTTGGGCGAGCCGGCCGAGCGCATCCTGCCCGGTGAGGCGCTGGCGCGCGTCCGGGCGCAGTGTCCGCTGCTGGCCGACGGGACCGCCCCGCCGCGGGCTACGCCCTGCGGCAGTCTGCGGCTGAGCACCCGCCGCGGCGAGGATGGCGGCCTCTTGCAGGTTCGCGCGCAGGTGGTTGAGGCACCGCTCTACGAGCGCCCCCTGGTCCTGCTGCTGCTCGACTCCGGTCTGCCTGGCAGTGGTGCGGCAGACGAAGCACCACCACGGACCATCGACCGGGAGCCACTCACCGGCCTGCCCGATCGAGACTCCACGGAGGCGCTGCTGCGCTGGAGCCTCCAGCGCGCGGAGGCCCGGGGCGCCGAACTGGCCGTGCTGGTCGTTCAGCTCGACGGCTTCGAGCGCACCGAGGCCGGCCTTGGCGCGGAGATCGCCGATCGGGTGGTGCACGGCGTCGCCGAGCGTGTGGATGGCCAGCTGCGCCACGCCGATCTGCTCGGCCACCTGGGACGCGGCCAGTTCGCCGCCATCCTCCCGGAGACCGCCTCGCGGGACGGCGCTTTGCAGGTGGCACGGCGCATCGGCCAGGCCCTGGAGCAACCGGTCGAGACCGGCTCCTGCGCCTGTCAGCTACAGCCGCGCATCGGCATTGCCCTGTTCCCGGAGCACAGCCGCTGCGCCGCCACCTTGCTTGAGCAGGCCTGCTCGGCGGCTGGCCACACGGCCGCGGAACAGGCCCCCGCGCAGGTTATCGAGCCGGAGCTGAGTGACCGTGTAGCCCGCCGGGTCGCCCTGGTCCGCGACCTGCAGCGGGCCCTGACGCGGCACAGCCTGTGCGTCCATTATCAACCGGTCTTCGACCTGGGCAGCGGTGAGCTCACCGCCTTGGAGGCCCTGCTGCGCTGGCCCGAGGATCACGCCGCACGCCCTTCGATCCAGGAGGTCATCGACGCCGCCGAGCAGGCCGGGCTGCTCGGCGAGCTGGACCGCTGGGTGGTGGAACAGGTGCTGGCCGACCTCGCCGAGTGGCACGCCCAGGGGCACCGCGTCCCGCGGGTGAGCGTCAACACCGCCGGGCGCACCCTGGGCACCGGAGCGCTGGAGCCGGCGGTGCTCAGCAAGCGCCTGGAGCGCCTGGGCCTGCCGGCCCAGACAGTGGACATCGAGCTCTCCGAGCGCCAGCTGCTGGAGACCGGAGGCGCCGACCACCAAGGCCTGGCCCGGGTCCGCCAACACGACCTGGGGGTGACCATCGATCACTTCGGCACCGGCTACGCCTCGCTGGTCTCCCTGCGCGATCTGCCCGCCGGGCGGCTCAAGGTGGACCAGAGGCTGATCCGGGACCTACCCACGGACCCGGACCAGCAGGCCCTGGTGAGCAGCATCGCCCAGCTGGGCCAGCGCTTCGGTCTGGGACTGGCCGCCGAGGGGGTGGAAACATCCGCAGAGGCCGAGCTGCTCGCGCAACTCGGCTTCGCCGAGGCGCAGGGCTACCACTTCGGGCCGCCACTGCCGGCCGAGGCCATCACCGAGCGGCTGGTCGCGGCGTCCTGACCCGCCCCTCCCTTCGCCCCTGCGCCCCGGCTGCGCTACCCTATTCCGGTTCCGCGACGCAGCCGTCGCCGACGACCGGACCCAGACAGGGAGCGAATCGATGCGCGTCACCCGTTTTCCCCTATCCACCACCCGCGAGACCCCCGCCGACGCCGAGATCGTCAGCCACCAGCTGATGCTGCGCGCCGGCATGATCCGCCGCCTCTCCTCGGGGCTCTACACCTGGCTGCCCCTGGGGCTGCGCGTGCTGCAGAAGGTGGAGCGGATCGTGCGCGAGGAGATGAACCGCGCCGGGGCGCTGGAGGTGCTGATGCCGGCGGTGCAGCCGGCGGAGCTCTGGCAGGAGTCCGGTCGGTGGGATAAGTACGGCCCGGAGCTGCTGCGCATCAAGGACCGCCACGACCGCGAGGGCTGCTTCGGTCCCACCCACGAGGAGGTGATCACCGACCTCTTCCGCCGGGAGATCCGCAGCTACCGCCAGCTGCCGGTGAACTACTACCAGATCCAGACCAAGTTCCGCGACGAGATCCGCCCGCGCTTCGGCGTCATGCGCGCCCGCGAGTTCCTGATGAAGGACGCCTACTCCTTCCACCTCGATGAGGACGACCTGCGCGCCGAGTACCAGCGCATGCACGAGGCGTACTGCCGGATCTTCCAGCGCACCGGGCTCGCCTTCCGGCCGGTGGAGGCCGACACCGGAGCGATCGGCGGCAGCGTCTCCCACGAGTTCATGGTCCTGGCCGACTCCGGCGAGGACGCCATCGCCGTCTGCGAGCCCAGCGGCTACGCCGCCAACGTCGAGCTGGCCCCGGCGCTGCCGCCGCAGGAGCCGCGCCCGGCGCCCGGCGCGAGCCTGGAGGAAGTCGCCACGCCGGGGCAGCGAACCATCGCCGAGGTGGCCGACTACCTGGGCCTGCCCGAGTCGCAGAACCTCAAGACCCTGCTGGTCGAGGGCACCGAGGGCGGACTGGTGGCGCTGCTGCTGCGCGGCGATCACGAGCTCAACGAGCTCAAGGCCGAGAAGCACCCGGCGATCAAGGCACCGCTGACCTTCGCCGAGGCCGAGCGCGTCGAGCGCGAGCTGGGCTGCCCGTTCGGCTCCCTAGGCCCGGTGGGGCTGGAGGGGATCCCGCTGATCGCCGACCACGCCGCCGCCGCGATGGCCGATTTCGCCTGCGGCGCCAACCGCGAGGGTTATCATCTGACCGGCGTCAACTGGGGCCGCGACCTGCCCGAGCCGGAGACCGCCGACCTGCGCGAGGTCAAGGCCGGCGACCCGAGCCCCGATGGCGAGGGCACCCTGACCCTGCGCCGCGGTATCGAGGTCGGGCACATCTTCCAGCTCGGCACCACCTACAGCGCGGCCATGGGCGCCAGCGTGCTCGATGAGCAGGGCCAGGAGCGCACCGTGACCATGGGCTGCTACGGCATCGGTGTCTCGCGGGTGGTGGCCGCAGCCATCGAGCAGAACCACGACGACAAGGGCATCTGCTGGCCGGCACCCATCGCCCCGTTCCAGGTCGCCCTGGTAGCCATCAAGGCCGAGGATCCGGCGGTGGCCGAGGCCGCCGAGGCCCTCTACGCTGAGCTGACCGCCAGCGGCATCGATGTCCTCTTCGACGACCGCGACGCCCGCCCCGGGGTGAAGTTCGCCGACATGGAACTGATCGGCATTCCCCACCGGGTGGTGGTCAGCCCCCGGGCCATCCAGGATGGCAGCGTCGAGTACAAGGGTCGGCGCGACGATGAGCCGACCAGCGTCCCCCGCGCGGAGATCGTGACATGGCTGAAGAACCGTCTGACCTAGGCGGCCCCCGCGGCCGCATCCTCATCGCCGGCTGCGGGCGCATCGGCCAGGCCCTGGGCAGCCGCCTGGCCGCCGGCGGCGCCGAGGTCTTCGGCCTGCGCCGCCGGCCCGAGGGCCTGCCCGAGGGGATCACCCCGATCGCCGCCGACCTCGAGGACCCGGCGACCCTGGCCGAGGCGCTACCCACCGAGCTCGACACCGTCTACTACATCGTCACCCCGGGCAGCTACGACGACGACGGCTACCGCCGCGCCTTCGTCGACGGCCTGGACAACCTCGCCGGCGTACTGCGCCGCCACCCGGCCCCGCCGCGGCGGCTGGTCTTCGTCTCCAGCACCGCCGTCTACGGCCAGCAGGATGGCGAGTGGATCGACGAGGACAGCCCCACCGAGCCCGGGCGCTTCTCCGGACAGCGCCTGCTCGAGGCCGAGGCCATCGCCCTCGCCGGCCCGTGGACCGGGGTCGCCGCCCGGTACGGTGGCATCTACGGCAGCGGCCGCGATTTCCTCATCCGCAAGGTCGAGGCCGGCGAGCCGTGCCAGGAGGGGCAGTACACCAACCGCATCCACAGCGAGGACGTGGTCGGCAGCCTCGCCCACCTCGGCCGCGACGATATCCCCGGCGGGGTCTACCTCGGTGTCGATGACGCCCCCTCGACCCAGTGCGAGGTGATGGACGGCATCGCCGAGTTGCTCGGTGTCCCGCGCCCCCCGCGCGGCGAACCGGGCAGCGGCGGCATGCGCGGGGTGGGCAGCAAGCGCGGCTCGAACCGCAAGCTCAAGGCCAGCGGCTACCGCCTTCGCTACCCGACGTTCCGGGAGGGGTATGCTGCGCTGATCGGCGGCGGGGTGTAGCGCGCCGCCCTCCACGATCCAAGCACGATAGCCGCTGCGCCCGGCCCGCTTAGCCGATCGTGAAATCCGCCGGGGCCGGGTCGTCGGCCGGCTCGCAGTGGACCGCGGTGACACTGGCCGCCGGCGGCCCCTGATGCAGCCACTCGCGCAGCTGCGCCACCGCCTCCGGTGGCCCGCAGGCAAGCACCTCCACGCGGCCATCGCGCAGATTGCGCGCGTAGCCGGTCACGCCCAGGCGCACCGCTTGTTCCTGGGTGGCGGCCCGGAAGCAGACGCCCTGCACCCGGCCGCTGATAATACAGCGTGTCTTCTCGTCGGTTGTCGTCATGCCACCTCCGCACGGGCCGGGCGCCCCGCTGCGGCCGCCTCCTCGGCGGTGGGCTCGAGCAGGGCGCTCAACGGCAGATCGAAACTCTGCTCCCAACGCTCCTCCACCCGGCGCAGCCGCTCGGCCAGCCGGCGATCCCACGCCACGCCCGACTCCAAGCCCGCCGCCGGGGGCAGCGGGTAGGCGAGCATGCGGTGGAGCTCGGCCAGCTTGAAGGTCGAAGGATCCCGCGCCAGGAGCCAGGCGCCGTCGGCGCTGCGCTCGATGACGTGGTGCCGGCGCAGCGCCTCGAGGGCCTCGGCCAGGCCGGGCTCGCCGGCCTCCGGCTCCTGCTCGAGCAGCTCGGCGAAGGTGACCCCCTCGCCCCGGCGCTGCGCCTGATAGAGGTGCCCCAGGATATGCACCGCCAGCACCAGTGCCCACCGGTCGCGGGCCAGGTGGCCGCCGGTGCGCCAGCGGTAGCCACGCAGGGCCTGGGTGACCTCCGCACCGATGAGGATCACCAGCCAGGAGATGTACAGCCAGACCAGGAAGATCGGCAGTGCCGCCAGCGCCCCGTAGATGACCTCGTAGGTCGGCGCGCGGGCGATGAACGCCGCAAAGCCGCCCTTGGCCAGCTCGAACAGCCCCGAGGCCACCACACCGCCGATCACCGCGTGGTGCACCGGCACGCTGCGGTGCGGCACCAGGCTGTAGAGCAGCGTAAAGACAACGGCCTGCACCACGAAGGGCGCCAGGTTGAGCAGCTGGGCGATGAGATCCGACGGCGGCTCCAGCGGGCCGAGGCTCACCGTGCCCATGTACGAGGTGGAGGCCACGCTCACGCCCAGGAGCAGCGGGCCCATGGTCAGCACCGTCCAGTAGACCATGAACCGCTGCAGGGTCGGCCGCGGCCGCTCCACCCGCCAGATCTCGTTGAGCACCCGCTCGATGGTGTTGAGCAGCAACAGTGCGGTCACCGTCAGACCGGCGATGCCCACCGCCGTGAGCTCGGCGGCGCGTCCCATGAAGTTCTCCAGGTGCTCGTCGATGGCGTCGCTCGCCGCCGGCACCAGGTAATCGACCATGGCCTCGCGCAGGCGGTCGGTGACCCCCTCAAAGACCGGGAAGGCCGCCAGCACCGAGAAGCCGATGGTCATCAACGGCACGATGGCCAGCAGGGTGACGTAGGCGAGCATGCCGGCGCTCTTGGCGCACTGATCGGCCTGGATGCGCTGGATCAGATACTCAGCAAAGCCCCGCGCCTGACCGACGCCCGGGTGGGCAGGCAGCGCCCGGAGCCGATCGCCGGCGGCCCGCAGCCGGCCGCGCAGTTCCTTCATGGTGGAGCCTCTCCGTGCAGGCGTTAGAATGCCGGGTACCGCAATCGAGGGAGATACCGCCGTGGCCAGGATCCTGGTGCTTTACTATAGCCGAAGCGGCGCCACCGCCGATATGGCCCGCTATGTGGCCCGGGGCGTGGAGGCCGTCAACGGCGCCAGCGCCGTGGTGCGCACGGTCCCACCGGTCTCGCCGGACTGGGAGAGCGTCGCCCCGGCGGTCCCCGACGAGGGGGCGCCCTACGCCATTGTGGAGGAGCTGGAGCACTGCCACGGGCTGATCCTGGGCAGTCCCACGCGCTTCGGCAACATGGCCGCCCCGCTGAAGTACTTCCTGGACACCACCAGCGGCGCCTGGCTCTCCGGGACGCTGGCCGGCAAGCCCGGGGCGGTTTTCACCTCCACCGGCAGCCTCCACGGCGGGCAGGAGTCCACCCTGTTGAGCATGATGCTGCCGCTGCTCCACCACGGCATGTACCTGGTCGGCCTGCCGTACACCGAGCCGACCCTGGCCAAGACCACCAGCGGCGGCACGCCCTACGGCCCCAGCCACACCGCCGGGACGGCGGGTAACCGGCCGATCACCGACGAGGAGCGCAAGCTGTGCAACGCCCTCGGCCGCCGCGTGGCGCGGTTGGCCGTCCAGCTCTACGGACCCGAGGCATGATGTCGGCCAAGGCCCTGCACCGGATCGCCATCACCGCCTTCATCGGCCTGGTCGTGCTGATGACCAGCTGGCTGCTGTGGCTGCATCCGCCCGCGGATGCGCTGATGCCCATCGCCCTGATCACGCTGCTCGGCCCGCTGGCGCTCACCGCCCGCGGGGTCCTCTACGGCCGCCGCTACACCGTGGCCTGGAGCGCGATCTTCGTGTTGATCTACTTCATCCACGGCGTCACCTACGCCGCGGTGCCCGGCCCGGAGCGCTGGCTCGGCATCCTGGAGATCACCCTGGCGGTGGTCTACTTCACCGCCGCCCTGATGTATCTGCGTCAGGCCGGGAGCGCTCGGCAAGGATCTCGCGGACAAACGGCACCGTAAGCCGCCGCCCGGCCGCGAGCGAGGCCCGGTCCAGGGTCTCGAAGAAGGCCAGCAGCCCGGGCAGCTCCCGCGGCAGGCGGCGAATCAGATAGCGCGCGGTGGCGTCCGGCAGCTCCAGCCCGCGCTGTGCCGCGCGCTGGCGGAGGATGGCCAGGCAGGTGGCCTCATCCGGCTCGCGCACCGCGACCACCGGTCCCCAACCCAGGCGCGAGCGCAGATCCGGCAGCCCCAGCGGCAGCTCCGCCGGCGGCCGCTGCCCGGCGAAGAGCAGCCGCCCGCCGCGCTCCACCACCCGGTTGTAGAGATGGAAGACCGCACCCTGCCACTCGTCGCGCCCGCGCAGCGCATCGAGATCGTCGAGGGCGATCAGCTGCGCCTGCTCCCAGCCGTCGAGCACCGCCGCGCCGTGGCCGAGCAGCTGATCCAGCGGCAGGTAGACCGCCACCCCGCCGGCGCTGGTCACGCGGCGGCAGGCCCCCTGGAGCAGGTGGCTCTTACCGACCCCGTGGGGGCCGTGCAGGTAGAGCGCCGGCGCCTCGAGCACGCCGTCGGCCAGGTCCGTGACCAGGCGCAGGGCCGTATCGTTCTCGCCGGGCACGAAGCGGTCGAGCTCGGCGGCGGCGTTCCAGCGGATGTTCAGTGGCAGTTGCACCGATCCCCCCGGTGGGCATTGCGGGTGGGCTCATTCCAGGGCGCCGTCGCCGCCCTGTCAAGCGCCGCCTTGTCCAGCGGCGCAGGCCTGTTAATCTCCCGCGCACGGAACCCGGCCCGCGGTCGCCGCGGGCCGCCGACCCGACACCCACACGGATCGAGGAGCCGCTCACCATGCGCAGACGTTCCATCCACCTGGCCGCGGCCGTGGCACTGGCCACCGCCGGCGGCAGCGCAGCCGCCGATGGCCGCGAGGCCTCGGCCAGCCTTGGCATCGCCATCAACCAGGGCAACACCGAGTCCGAGCGCTACAACCTCAACGCCGACTACCTGGAGCGCACCAACGCCCACCGCTTCACCGCCAACCTGGAACTCAACCGCGGCAAGGACGGCGATGGCGAGGAGGACGTGAACAACTCGCGGATCGGCGGCGGCTACGACTGGTTCTTTCACGGCCCCTGGTACGCCAACTCCAACCTCTCCTGGCGCCAGGACCGCAAGGCCGACCTGCGCCAGCGCTACGTCGCCGGTATCGGTGCCGGCTACCAGTTCTTCGACGACGACCGCATCCGCCTCTCCGCCGAGGCCGGCCCCACCTACATCAGCGAGGAGAAGCTCGCCACCGGCGAGCGCAACCGCGAGGCCGCCGCGCGCTGGGCGCTGGATTACCGGCAGTACTTCATGGAAGGGGCTCTGCGCTTTTTCCACCGCCACGAGCTGATCGCCGAGCTGAGCGACTCCGACGCTTGGTTCGTCACCTCGCGCACCGGCGTGCGCATGCCGCTGATGGAGAACCTCAGCGCCAGCCTGCAGCTCAACTACGACTACGACAACGACACCGAGGCGGAATCCCGCTACGACGCCACCACCCTGGTCAACCTGACCTACGACTGGTGAGCACGGGCGCCGACTACGGCTGCCAGCGGTAGCTGCGGGTCAGCTGCCCGCCGCCGGGACCGATCTCGGTGGTGGGCAGCGCCTCCGGCCAGAGGCGCTCGGCGTCATCCAGGTCCTCGGCCACCCGCTCGGGGCTGCGGGCCAGGAGCAGGCGCAGGGTGACCCGATCCCCGGCGATCCGCTGCACATCCACCTGTTCGACACCCGTCACCTCCTCCAGGTAGCGCACCGCACCCAGGTAGTCCTCCACGGCGTCGATGTCGGTCAGGGCGATCTCCAGCTGCTGACCATCGTGCTCGCCGGGGACCACCGCAAAGCGCCGGGTCAGGGCACCGCCGACCTCATCCAGCCCCTGCTCAACCACCCCCTCCAGATCGCCGGGGCCGGTGTGGTACTGCAGGGCGTCGTCACCAGCGAGCACCGTCCAGCGCGCCCGCCAGGCCCCGGTGCTCGCCTTGCGCAGACCCGCCGCCACCACCGCGGTGCTGCCGTAGCGCTGCGAGGCCTCACGCAGCGCCTCATCGAAACCACCCCAGATATCCACGAAACCCACGGCCTGGCGATCGCGCAGATCCAGGGTCGGATACATCAGCGGCAGGGCCCGCTGCCCCGCCCCCTCGTGGAGCGCTTCGAGCACCTCGCCCTCGGTCCCCGAGGCGGCGAAACCAAGCAGATCGCGCCGCCCACCGATCTCGGTCCCGACCCAGAGCAGGATCGGCGCCCGGTGCTCACCCCAGACGGCCACGTCGCGCTCGCCCAGGTGGCGCAGCAGCACATCGCCCTCGTAGCGCAGCTCCACCGCCAGCTCATCGTCCAGGCGCAGGTAGCGGTAGCTCTCGAGATAACGCTGCGCGTCGTCGAGAAGCTCACCGGCCGGGTGATCCTCCAGGCCGTGGTAGACCCCCACCATGCGCCCGATCACCCGTTCCAGGCCGGCCTCCACGGCGGCATCGCGCTCGGCGTCCTGGCGGCCGTCCACACGAACCTCGGCGGTGTAGAGATCACTCGCCGCCGCCTGCCCGGCCCCGAGCAGGGCGCAGGCGGCCAGGACCATGGCCGGCAGGACGCGGCAACGGCGGTGGAGGCGACGATCGGAGGCGGAGGGTGCGGCCGTGCTCATGGGCGGGCTGTCGATCATCCGTAGGGGTCAGGGTTCAGGGTGGATCACTGAGGGTGCAGAGCGCACGCCTGCTGTCCAACATACCACGAGCCACGGGGCCCCATGGAGCCGCGATCCACGTCGCCGGGGCCCGACAGGCTGCACCGACGCCGTGGCATCAGGGCGCCCTGCAACCCCGGCCGCCCGCGTTCAGCCGGGCGCTTGGCGCCGCCGGGGGCCGGGCGTCATACTACGCGGCATTGGCTTACGAGCCCTGCCCACCGGTACACCCCAGGAGAACCGCCTTGGAAGAGCAACGCCCGCTGACCTATCGCGACGCCGGGGTCGATATCGACGCCGGCAACGACCTTGTCAGCCGTATCCGCCCGGCTGTCGAATCCACCCGCCGCCCCGAGGTGCTCGGCGGCATCGGTGGCTTCGGCGGCCTGGTCGAGCTGCCCGACGGCTACCGCCGCCCGGTGCTGGTCGCCGGCACCGACGGGGTCGGCACCAAGCTGCGCCTGGCCATCGAGACCGGGCGCCACCAGGGGGTGGGCACGGATCTGGTGGCCATGTGCGTCAACGACGTGGTGGTCCAGGGCGCGGAACCGCTGTTCTTCCTCGACTACTACGCCACCAGCCGCCTCGACGTGGATACCGCCGCCGCCGTGGTGCAGGGCATCGCCGCCGGCTGCCGCGACGCCGGCGCCGCGCTGCTCGGCGGCGAGACCGCCGAGATGCCCGGCATGTACGCCGACAGCGACTACGACCTGGCCGGCTTCTGCGTCGGTGTGGTCGAGCGCGAGCAACTGATCGAGGGCACCACCGTCACCCCCGGCGACGTGCTCATCGCCCTGCCCGCCTCGGGCCCGCACTCCAACGGCTACTCGCTGATCCGCAAGATCCTTGAGCGCCACCCCGGGGCGCTGGACGAGCCCCTGGAGGGCGAGTCGCTGGCCGATCACCTGATGCGGCCGACGCGCATCTACGTCACCCCGGCGCTGCGGCTGGCCGAGTCGGTGCGGGTCAAGGCCTTCTGCCACGTCACCGGCGGCGGTCTGCCGGAGAACTTGCCCCGGGTCCTGCCCGAGCACTGCGCCGCGGCGCTGGAGCGCTGGCCGTGGCCGGCGGTCTTCGACTGGCTGGCACGCGCCGGCAACGTCGAGCGCGGTGAGATGCTGCGCACCTTCAACTGCGGCGTCGGCTTCGTGGCCTGCGTCGACGCCGCCGACGCCGAGCGTGCCCTGGCCGTGCTCGAGGAGCAGGGCGAGTGCCCCTGGCGGCTGGGCGAGGTGGTCGCCGCCGAAGACGGCACCCCGCGGCTGACCATCGACGGGGCCACGCCGTGAGCCAGGGCCCGCGGATCGCCGTCCTGCTCTCGGGCAGCGGCAGCAACCTGCAGGCCCTGCTCGATCAGCACGCCGCCGGGCAGCTGCCCGGGACCTTCGCCTGCGTGCTCAGCAACCGGGCCGACGCCTACGGGCTGCAGCGGGCCGAGGCCGCCGGCGTACCCACGGCGGTGGTCGATCACCGCCCCTTCCCCGACCGCGAGACCTTCGACGCCGCCCTGGTTGAGCGGCTGGAGGCGGTGGGCGTGGATCTGGTGGTGCTCGCCGGTTTCATGCGCATCCTCACGCCGGTCTTCGTCCAGCGTTTCGAGGGCCGGCTGCTGAACATCCATCCGTCGTTGCTGCCGGATTTCCGTGGGCTGCACACCCATGAGCGGGCCCTGGAGGCGGGGGTCGAGGAGCACGGCTGCACGGTGCACTTCGTCACCCCGGAACTCGACGCCGGACCGGCCATCGTGCAGGGGGTGGTGCCGGTCCATGCCGGGGATTCGCCCGAGGCGCTGGCGCAGCGGGTGCAGGTGCAGGAGCATCGGGTCTATCCGCTGGCGGTGCGTTGGTTGGCGCAGGGGCGGCTGGCGCTGACGGAGGCCCGGGTGGAGCTGGATGGGCGGGTGCTTTCGGAGCCCGTGCGCATCCGGGCGGAGGATGCGGTCGATGCGCTATAGGGGCGGTTTCGGTTGCGGCGACGAGCACCATCCGGGTGGGCCCCCGGGGTCGAGCGCAGGACGCGCCCCTGCGGGGTCCCCTGTGCTGCTCACCCCGGCGGGGCCGCTCGCTTAACTCGCGGCGCTGACGCGCCGCTCGGACAAAACCTCGCTGATCCGCGCGAACCGCGATGGGTTCGCGCGGATCCCCCGCCGGGGCTGCGCTGCTCGGCGCGCCCTGAAGGCTCGACCCGGGGGGCCACCCGGACGGTCCCTGGCCGCCCTCAAAGAGATCGCCTGGCGGGAGGCCGGACAGGCACCGCGAACCTCCCGCCCGCCCGGCTGCCCAAGGTGGTAGAAGGACGGCACCCGCCCGGAAGGAGAGATGATGAGCCACAGAACACACCCTGCGCCCAAGCACCGCTCGCTGTCCGTCTGGCTCGCCGCCGGTCTTTTGGCTGCGGCGGCCGCCCTGGTCGCCCCCGCCGCACTGGCCGAAGCGGAGCGCATCCCCGAGTTCCGGGCAGAGTATGAGGTGAAGTACGGGCGGCTGACTTTGGGGACCAGTCGGCTGGAGCTGGAGTATCTGGGTGATGACCGCTACCGCTACGAGATGTTCGTCCGTCCCCGTGGGCTCGCCCGGGCGGTGCTGGGCACGGACCTGACCGATATCAGCGAGGGGCGTGTCCTGGAGGACGGCACCCTGCGGCCGGAGCGCTTCATCCATAAGCGCGAGGGCCGCGACGAGCGCCATGAGGAGATCACCTTCGACCACGACGCCGGGCAGGTGACCTTCGAGGACGGCGAGCGTATGGACCTGGAGGAAGGCGCGGTGGACCGGCTGCTGCCGCAGCTTCTGATCATGCGCGATCTCTCGGCCACCTTCGACCGGGTGCTGACCTACCGGATCGCCGACGACGGGGAGATCTCGGACTACAGCTTCGAGCGCAAGGGCCGCGAGCGCGTCTCGGTCTCCGCCGGTTCCTACCGGGCCGAACGCATCCAGCGCGTGCGCGACGGCGACAGTTCCCGGGAGTCGAACGCCTGGGTCTACCGGCGCATGCACAACCTGCCGGTGAAGATTGAGCACGCCGACAGCGGACGCACCTTCGTCATGGAGCTGACCGACGTCAGCGGGCCGATTCGCGACGACTGAGCCCGGCGGTCAGGAGCGCGGCAGCGTGACCCCGTCCTGGCCCATGTACTTACCGCCCCGATCGGCGTAGGAGATCTCACACGGCTCGTCGGACTCGAAGAAGAGCATCTGCGCCACACCCTCATTGGCGTGGATCTTCGCCGGCAGCGGGGTGGTGTTGGAGAACTCCAGTGTCACCCGGCCCTCCCACTCCGGCTCCAGGGGCGTGACGTTGACGATGATCCCGCAGCGGGCATAGGTCGACTTGCCCAGGCAGATGGTCAGCACGTTCCGCGGGATGCGGAAGTACTCCAGCGTGTAGGCCAGGGCGAAGGAGTTCGGCGGGATGATGCAGACATCGCCGTGGACGTCCACGAAGCTCGCGGCATCGAAGTCCTTCGGGTCCACCACCGCGGAGTTGATGTCGGTGAAGATCTTGAAGTCCTTCCCGCAGCGGACGTCGTAGCCGTAGCTCGAGGTCCCGTAGGAGATGACGCGCTCTCCCTCTGGTGTATCGCGCACCTGACCCGGCTCGAACGGCTCGATCATGCCGTGCTCCTGCGCCATGTGCCGGATCCACCGGTCCGATTTGATCGTCATGCGGCGCCTTCTCCTGACTGCGTTCTGGCGGGGATTCTAGGGCGCAGAGCCCCGGATGACCAGGGTGCACGCCCGCCCCCGCGGACGTGCACCCCGACGCGGCACTAGAGCATGTGCCCGAGCATCGCCGTGGCGATGGTGAAGTAGATCAGGATGCCGGCGATGTCGGCGATGGAGGTGATCAGCGGCGCACTGGCCGTGGCCGGGTCCAGGTTCAGCCGGGCCAGGCCGAAGGGCAGCAGCATGCCGATCATGCTGCCCATGAAGACCACCGCCACCATGGCGAAGGCGACCACCCAGGCGATGTCCAGGCCGCCGCGGTAGAGCCCCAGCGCCCAGACCGCCAGGCCCACGGTCAGACCCAGGGCGATGGCCACGCCGGCCTCCTTGCCCCAAAGCCGCAACCAGTCCCGTGCCTTGACATCCCCGGTGGCGAGCGCGCGCACCATCAACGTGGCCGACTGGGTGCCGGCGTTGCCCCCGGTGTCGACGACCAGCGGCAGGAAGGTGACCAGGACGATGACCGCCTCGATGGTCTCCTCGAAGGAGGCGATGATCTCACCGCCGAACATGTTGATGAACACCAGCAGCACCAGCCAGCCGACCCGCCGCTGGTAGAGCAGCTTCATGCTGGCGTCACGCATGCTGAAGTTGAGCACGCCGACACCACCGACCTTCTGGAAGTCCTCGGTGGCCTCGGCCTCGGCCACGTCCATGACGTCGTCCGGGGTCACGGTGCCGAGCAGCACCCCCTCGGTATCGACCACCGGCAGCGCCGTCAGGTCATAGCGCTGCACCGTCTCCACCGCCTTCTCGCGATCCTCGAAGGCCGAGACACTGATGAAGTGATAGTCCATCAGCTCTTCGACCTTCGTCTCCGGCGAGGCGACGATGAACCGGCGGATGGTCAGCGCGTCGAGCAGGCGGCCGTCGCGGTCGGTGACGTAGATCACGTTCACCGTCTCGGCCTTCTCGCGCTGGCCGCGGATATGCTGCAGGCTGCGCTCCACGGTCCAGTCGGCGCGCACGGCGATGTAGTCCGGCGTCATCAGCCGGCCCACGCTCTCCGCCGGGTAGCCGAGCAGCTCGCGGGCCTCGCGCTGCGCCCCCGGGGGCAGCAGTTCGAGCAACCGCTGGGTGGCCTCGGCGGGCAACTCCTGGAACAGCGCGGTGCGGTCGTCCGGTGTGAGCGCGGCGACGATCTCCCGCGTCTCGTGGTCGGTCATGTCCTGGAGCAGCGCGTCCTGATTGTCCCCGGAGAGGTACGAGAAGACCGTCGAGGCCCGCGGCCGCGGCAGCAGCTTGAACAGGAAGATCCGCTGCGACTTCTCCAGGCTGAGGATCAGTTCGGCGATGTCCTGATCCGGCAGCTCCTCGATGCGAGCGCGAACGTCTTTCCAGCGCCTCCCATCGAGGAGCTGCCGAATCTCGTCGAGCAGCTCTTCGTAGGCCATGCTTGGCTCCTTGTCGTGCCTCTTCTTGGTTGGGCTTACCTCGGGGCGGCGTCAGCCGCCCTGCCCGCGCGCGCCGCCACGGCGGAACCGGCCACCCAGGCCGAGGCGCGGCAGCCAGCCCCGGCGTTCCGGAGCGCTCGCCTGGACGGCCGCTCGCCGGAGCACCCCGGTCAGCCGCCCGTAGCGATCGACCACCGGCAGTTCGTCGGTCCCGGCGCGGTCCATGGTGCGCACGGCGTGCGGGGCGTCGTCCAGCTCCTCGAGCGAGGGGCGCGATGCGGCCAGGCGGCCCACCGGGGTCTCGCCGGCGTCCTGCAGGACGCCGCGGGCCACCACCCCACGGTAACGCCCATCCCCCTGGACAACGTACGCCTCGCGGCCACCGTGGGCGTCGAGCATGCGCGCGGCGGCCGCGGCAGGCACGGCGTCGTTGACGGGGACGAAACCGTCGCTCTGGCAGGCCCCGACGCAGGCGCTCGGCAGCGTCAGCAGATGGCGCAGGGCCTGGCGACGCTCCTCGGGGAGGCGGCGCTCCAGATCGCGGTAGACATCGCGCGGCAGGTGGCGGGCGACCCGGGCGAAGGCGTGCAGCGGGGTGTGCTGCGCCTCGCGGGCGGCCTCGCGGATGGGCTGCTGCGCCAGGCGGCGGGCGCGGGCGATGGCCTCATCGGTGGCGTGGCGGGTGTCCGTGGCGGCGGTGCGCGGCTTGTCGAACATGGCGACTCCTCCCTGTTGGCGTGCAGCGGCACGCAGCGGCGCATGCAGCCGCGCCGCGTGGATTCGTATCAGGGGGAGGCCCTGCCCGTTGCGAGGCCCCCGGCCCTGCCTGTTGCGGAGCGCCGTCGCGGCGGGCTCCGGGCAGGGCCGGGTCGGATCAGACCCGGGCCGAGCGGCCCGCCGCGTGGCGGTCGTGCCGCAGCGCGCCGGACACGGGGTCCGGGGCCACGGCGCTGGTACTCGGTACTTGGCTATCCATTCGTTCCGTTCGGGCGGCCCCGGGGGCCATCCACACACTCGGTCGGCTGAGATCGGTCCTTAAAATAGCGGCAGGCGGCGCTTGCGTCAATTTTTGCAGCGCATCACGGTTGACCCGCCCGCCCCCCTCGCGTATGAAAGCCGACTTCGGATCGACACAGATGAGGAGCGCGCCGGATGGCCCTTTGGATCGCCGTGCTGCTGGGGGTTGTGCAGGGGATCTTCATGTTCCTGCCGGTCAGTTCCACGGCCCACATGGTGCTGCTCGAGCACTGGCTGATCGGCCAGGATCACCCGATGCCGGCGCCAGAGAGCGCCGAGATGATCCTGTTCAACCTGGTGGTCCACGTCGGGACCCTGGTCTCCATCGTGGTGGTCTTTGCCCCGAGCCTGCTGCGCTTCACCCGCTACAGCCTGCGCGACGCCTACGGCTGGGCCCGGGCCGGGCGCTTCCAGGGGCCGCCGCTCTACGCCCGGCTGTTCCTGCTCGGGATGCTCTCGGTGCTGTTCACCGGCGTGGTGGGGCTGACCCTGAAGGCCGTCTTCGAGCAGGTCTTCGCCAACCCGTGGATGATCGGCATCACGCTGATCCTCACCGGCGCCCTGCTTTTCTGGACCGACAAGCTCCCGCCCCGGCGCCGCGGGCTGCGCCAGACGGGGGTGGGAACGGCGACGATCATCGGCATCGCCCAGGGCTTCGCGCTCATGCCCGGGCTCTCGCGCAGCGCGCTGACCATCGTCTTCGGCCTGTTCGCCGGTCTCAAGCGGCGCTGGGCGGCGGAGTACAGCTTCTTCCTGGCCATCCCGACCATCTGCGCAGCCACCCTGCTCCAGGCCATCGAGGTCTACCGGCTCGGCGGCCTGGAGAGCGTGAGCGTCGCCGCGCTGGCCACCGGCTTCGTGGTCGCCGCAGTGGTGGGCATCGTGTCGCTGAAGCTGGTGATCTACTTCCTCTACCGGGCCCAACTGAAGGTCTTCTCCTTCTACGTCTGGGCCCTGGCCGCGGCCATCCTCTTCGGCTGGATCGACCTGCCGATGTAGGGCCTCACCCGGCTGGCGGGCGCCGATACCCGCCAGCCGGTGGGGTCAGAAGCGGATGGCGTCGAAGGAGACCCCCAGGTAGAACTCGTCGTCCTCGCCGGAGGACATCACCCGGCCGTAGGCCAGATCCACCTGGACCAGATCGTCGAGCAGGCTGCGCCGCAGCCCGAAAGCTCCGCGAGCGTCCTGATCGCTGTCGGTATCACCACTGACCTGCAGGATCACGTCCCAGCGCTCGGTGAAACGCCAGTCCAGGCCCAGGCCCCAGATGCCGTCGGTGTCGTCGGCCTCGCGGTTGTGGTTGACGCCCAGGTTGGCGTGAACCGTGGTGCGCTGGCCCCAGTCCACGGTCAGCGGGAGCAGCAGGTAGTGGTCGCGGCGCTGGTCGTTGCTGATGTCGTAGTCAGCCCCGGCGGCCAGCCCCAGCCCGTAGCCGTCGCGGTGGCGGTCGCGCCAGAGCCACAGCCCCTCGACATCCAGGAAGGCATTGGCATCGGCGCCCTCGTCACCCTCGGTGCCCAGGCCCACGGTGGTCTGCCAGTTGCCGGTACCGCGGGTGGTCAGGGCGCCGAAGGTGCCCACGCGGTCCGCCTCGCTGCGATCAACCTCCTGGTGCCAGAGCTCCACGGTGCCGCTGCGCCGGTCGATCAGCTCGGCCTCGATGATGTCGTAGGCGTCGCCGGGCAGCGGCCCGCTGAGCGCCGCGCCACTGGCCAGGGCGCCGCCGAGGCCGGCGGCCGCCGCCATCCACCCACCGTAACGTTGCATACTGCCTCCTGTTCATGTTGCGGGATCTGGCATAATGCGCGGTTTCCCGCACAGCAAACCGAATCCGGAGATATGGCACGCCGCATCCTCGTCACCAGCGCCCTGCCCTACGCCAACGGCCCGATCCACCTGGGCCATCTGGTGGAGTACATCCAGACCGACATCTGGGCGCGCTTCCAGCGGCTGCGCGGCAACGAATGCTACTACGTCTGCGCCGACGACGCCCACGGCACGCCGATCATGCTGAAGGCGCGCGAGCGCGGCGTCGACCCGGAGCAGCTGATCGAGGAGATGGCCGCCAGCCACCAGGCCGATTTCGCCGACTTTCTCATCGGCTTCGACCGCTACCACTCCACGCACTCGGAGGAGAACCGCCACTTCGCCGAACTCATCTACCAGCGCCTGGAGGCCGGCGGCCACATCGAGCGCCGCACCATCGAGCAGCTCTACGACCCGGGCGAGGGGATGTTCCTCCCCGATCGCTACATCAAGGGCACCTGCCCGCGCTGCGCCGCCGCCGAGCAGTACGGCGACTCCTGCGAGGTCTGCGGGGCCACCTACACCCCCGCAGAGCTCCAGGATCCGGTCTCGGTGATCTCCGGCGAACGCCCGGAAATCCGTCAGAGCGAGCACCTGTTCTTCCGCCTGCAGGACTTCGAGGCCATGCTGCGCGAGTGGGCCAGCACCGAGCACCTGCAGCCGGAGATCATCAACAAGCTCAACGAGTGGTTCGAGGCCGGGCTGCGCGACTGGGACATCTCCCGCGACGCGCCCTACTTCGGCTTCCGCATCCCAGGCACCGAGAACAAGTACTTCTACGTCTGGCTCGATGCGCCCATCGGCTACATGGCCAGCTTCCGCCGTCTGGCCGAGGAGCGCGGCATCGACTTCGACGCGTTCTGGGATGCCGAACGTGCCGACGAGACCGAGCTCTATCACTTCATCGGCAAGGACATCGCCTACTTCCACACCCTGTTCTGGCCGGCGATGCTCCACGGCGCCGGCTACCGCACGCCGACGTCGGTCTACTGCCACGGCTTTCTGACCGTCAACGGGCAGAAGATGTCCAAGTCGCGGGGGACGTTCATCACCGCGCGCACCTACCTCGAGCACCTGGACCCGGAGTACCTGCGCTACTACACAGCGGCCAAGCTCTCGGACTCGGTGGAGGACATCGACCTCTCCTTCGACGACTTCGTCCAGCGCGTCAACTCCGATGTGGTGGGCAAGCTGGTGAACATCGCCAGCCGCTGTGCCGGGTTCATCACCAAGCGCTTCGACGGCCGCCTGGCGCCGCGGCTCAGCGCCCCGGAGCTGTTCCGCACCTTTACCGCCAGCGCCGAGCGCATCGCCGAGCTCTTCGAGCAGCGCGAGTACGCCCGCGCGGTGCGCGAGATCATGCACCTGGCCGACCAGGCGAACCAGTACATCGACGCCGAGAAGCCGTGGGAGCGGATCAAGGACCCCGAACAGGCGCAGGCGGTGCAGGAGATCTGCACCATGGGGCTGAACCTCTTCCGCATCCTGGTCCTGTACATCAAGCCGATCATGCCGCGGCTGGCCGAGGACGCCGAGGCGTTCCTGAACATCGAGCCGCTGAGCTGGGCGGACGTGCAGGCCCCGCTGCTCGATCACGGCATCAACAAGTTCAAGCCGCTGAAGACGCGGATCGACCCGCAACAAGTGGAGGCCGTCGTGGACGCATCCAAGGAGACCCTGGCATCAACCGAGGCGCAGAGCGAGGCGCCCAAGGGCCGTCTGGCCGAGGACCCCATCGATGAGCAGATCACCATCGAGGACTTCGCCAAGCTGGATCTGCGCGTGGCGGAGGTCAAGGTGGCCGAGACGGTGGAGGGCGCCGACAAGCTGCTGCGCCTGGAGCTGGACCTTGGCGGCGAGACGCGTCAGGTCTTTGCCGGGGTGCGTCAGGCGTACAGCCCGGAGCAGTTGCTGGGCAAGCGGGTGGTCTGTGTGGCCAATCTCAAGCCGCGCAAGATGCGCTTTGGTGTTTCGGAGGGGATGGTGCTCTGCGCGGGGCCGGGCGGTGAGGATCTGTGGGTGGTCGGTCCGCAGGACGGTGCGGAGCCGGGGATGCGGGTGAAGTAACCCTTCGCTGTGATCCGGCGGGGCGCGGACTGTTCACGGTCCCGGGCTCGAGTTGGTTGGGTGAGGGGGTGCCGGGTGCCGCTGAGTGCGCGCCGCCTGACGGCGGGGCACGCTCATCGGCACCGGGTCCCCACCACCACAACCGCCCACGGGGGCCCCGTACAAGCCGACGCGGGCCTCGGCCCTGAACTACCGGCGCCGCTGCTGCTCCCGCGGCACCTCCCGGAGCTCCACCTCAACCTCACGCTCCGAACCATCCCGCAGCACCGTCAACGTCACCGAATCCCCCGCCCGCCGGGCAAAGACCAGACGCTGCAACTGCCGTGGCTCCGAAACCGCCTCACCGTTGACATGCGTGATGACATCACCATCCGCCGGCATGGCACGCCCCTCGACATTCACCTCGAACGACGCCCCCTGCAGCCCCGCCTCCTCGGCCGGACTGCCCGACTCCACATCGACCACCATCACGCCGCGCTCCGGCAGGTTCAGCCGCTCGCGGATCCCCTCGGGGTACCCCTCCAGGCCGGCGACCATCACCCCCAGACGGGCCCGGGAGGTCAGATCCGTCAGACCGCCCTCCTCCATCTCGCCCAGGCTCTCCTGGAGCAGATTGCTCGGCACGGCAAAGCCCACGCCCACCGAGCCGCCACGGCCGGCCAGCCCGCCGCCGCCGGGGACGATGGCGGTGTTCACGCCGATCACCTCGCCGGCGGAGTTGAGCAGCGGCCCGCCGGAGTTGCCGGGGTTGATCGCGGCGTCCGTCTGAATCATGGGGATCTCGATCTGCCCGATCCCCGGCAGGTCCCGGCCGACGCCGGAGACGATCCCCGTGGTCACCGTGGAGCTCAGCCCGAAGGGATTGCCGATGGCAATGGTCTTCTGCCCGACCAGCGCCTGATCGGAATCGGCCAGGGTCAGCGGCTCGGCGTCCTCCGGGACGGCCCCCGGATCCTCGGGCTTGAGCAGGGCCAGGTCGTAGAGGGCGTTGGCGCCGACCACCCGGGCCGGTACGGCGTCGTGCTCAGCAAAGCTGAGCTTCACCGATGCGCCCTCGCGCAGCTCCACGCCCTCCTCCTCCAGGGCGTTGCGGATGACGTGGTAGTTGGTGACGATATGGCCGTCGCTATCGATCAGGAAGCCACTGCCCGCCCCCTGGCGCCGGGGCGCCTCGCCGCGCGGACGATCGCGCTCGAAGAACTCGCGGAACTGCGGCGGGATCATCCCCTCCGGAATACGCTCGAAGGGATCCACGCGCTCACCCCGGACCTCCACCTCGATGGCCACCACCGAAGGCCCGTAGCGCTGGAAGATCTCCACCGTATTGCGCTCGTCCGGCTGGAGGTGCTCCAGATCGTCGGCCAGCGCCGGCGTGCTCACCAGAGCGATCAGGGCCATTGCCAGCACGGCCCCCAGAACCAGCGGCGTACGTCGATGCTGCATTCCGTGTGCTACCGTCATAAGGCTTTCCACCTGTGGGTTGTTCATCAAGTAGTGGACAATAAGGTTGGGGTGTTAAGTTCACCCTGTTCGTAACGGATCAAGCCACCGATTTCCAACACGGGGATGGCGATGGATCTCCTGTTATTGGCCGTGGCGGCCGTGCTGGTCAACAACTTCGTGCTCACCCAGTTCCTCGGGCTGTGCCCGTTTCTGGGCGTTTCGCGCAAGGTGGAGACCGCCGCGGGCATGGCGGCGGCCACCGCCTTCGTGCTGACCCTCGCCTCGGTGCTGAGCTACCTGGCCTTCACGTACATCCTGGTGCCGCTCGATGCCGAGTACCTGCGCACGCCGACCTTCATCCTGATCATCGCCATCGCCGTGCAGCTGACCGAGATGGCCGTGCGCTTCACCAGCCCCATGCTGCAGCAGGTGCTCGGCCTTTACCTGCCGCTGATCACCACCAACTGCGCGGTGCTCGGCGTCGCCCTGCTCAACCTGCGCGGTGACCACGACCTCATCGCCTCGGCGGTCTACGGCGCCGCGGCGGCGGCCGGCTTCGGGCTGGTGCTGGTGATCTTCGCCGCCCTGCGTGAGCGCCTGGAGAGCGCCGAAGTGCCGCGCGCCTTCCGCGGCGCGCCGATCGCCCTGGTCAGCGCCGGCATCCTCTCCATGGGCTTCATGGGCTTCGCCGGCCTGGCCCAGGCCGAGGAGCGCGAACTGGCTGTCGAACCCGAGGACATGGTGGCCGTCGAGGTCACCACCCTGGCCCTGGAGGAGGGCGGCGCGCCGGCGCCGGTGGTCCTGCTCGGCGAGCCGGACAGCGAGCGGGTGGTGCCGATCTTCATCGGCCCGGCCGAGGCGCAGGCCATCCATGACGCCCTGCACGGCGTCGAGCCGCCGCGGCCGATGACCCACGATCTGTTCGGCAGCGTGCTGCGCGCCACCGGCTACAGCCTCGAGGCGGTCTACATCGACGCGATCGTCAACGGCGCCTACGTCGCCGCCCTGGCCCTCAAGCCGGAGGACGGCGATGCGGTGCGCTACATCGACAGCCGCTCCAGCGACGCCATCGCCCTGGCGCTGCGCGCCGAGGCCACCATCTACGCCGCCCCCGAGGTCCTCGAGGCGGCCGAGGAGCGGGAACAGCCCCGCCCCCAGGACGAATCCCTGCGCATGACCCGACTGAACCTGCTGCCGGGTCCGACGACGTGAGGCCACCACCGATCATGTTACCCTGTATCGTATGTTCAGCGCGGTCCTGACCCTCACAGCCATCGCCGGTCTCTGCGGTGTCGGTCTCGGCGCCGCCGGGCGCCGCCTGGCCGCGCAGCGCGACCCGGTGGTCGGGCACATCGACGAGCTGCTGCCGCAGACCCAGTGCGGACAGTGCGGCTACCCGGGCTGCCGCCCCTACGCCGAGGCCGTGGCCGCTGGCGAGGCCGCCACCAACCTGTGCACCCCCGGCGGCAACGCCACCGCGCGGGCCATCGCCGATCTCCTGCAGGTCGACCCCGAGCCGGTGGCCGACGACAACACCGGCCCGGCGGTGGCCTTCATCGACGAGAGCCAGTGCATCGGCTGCACCCGCTGCCTGCCGGCCTGCCCGGTAGACGCCATCGTCGGCGCCCAGCGCCAGGTGCACACCGTCCTCGCCGACGAGTGCACTGGCTGCCGGCTGTGCGTCGAGGCCTGCCCCATGGACTGCATCACCATGGAGTCCGTGGAGCCGCCGCTGAACGCCCGCATCCGGCCGCTGCCCACGCCCCAGTCCACCGCCGCGCGGCCGGAGCAGCGCCCCGGCCCGCTGCGCCACCAGCAGGTGCAGCCGCGCCGGCGCGGCGTGGCCGTGGCCGGCGCCAAGGACCGCTCGCGCAGCGGCCCGATCGGCAGCCTGGCCCTGCCGGCGCAGCTGGTGCTGCCGCTGCTCGATCACACCGGGGCCGAGGTCGCGGCCACCGTGGCCGTGGGCGAGCACGTCCGCCGCGGCACCCGGGTCAGCGAGGGACGCAGCGGCGTGCCGCTGCACGCGCCCACTTCCGGCGTGGTCAGCGCCATCGAGCGCCGGCCCATCGTCCACCCGGCCGGTGGTACCGCGCCGTGCCTGATCCTTGAGGCCGACGGCGCCGACTGCCGCGAGACGGCCATGGCGACCATCGAGGACCCGCTGCAGGCGGAGCCCGAGGTCCTGCTGCGACGCATCGCCGATGCCGGCGTGCGCGGCATGGGCGGGGCAGCCTTCCCCTCGGCACTGAAACTCGCCGACGCCGCGCGCAGCGGCGTCGATACCCTGGTGGTCAACGGGGTCGAGTGCGACACCTACCTCACCTGCGATGAGACGCTGCTGCGCATGCGCGCCGAGGCGATCATCGACGGCGCCCGCATCGCCGCCCGGGCCTGCGGCGCCGAGCGCATCCTCGTCGCGGTGAAGAACTCGGCCCCGGAAGCCGCCGCGGCGGCCGAGGCGGCCATCGAAACCGCCGAGGCGGACATCCAGGTGGTGCGCGTCGGCGGCGACTACCCGGCCGGCAACGAGCGCCACATCGTCTACCCCGCCACCGGACGCACCGTGCCCGCCGGCGCCCGGCCGCCGGCGGTGGGGGTGGTCTGCCAGAACGTCTCCACCCTCGACGCCATCCACCGCGCCGTCCACCAGGGCGAGCCGTCGGTGGAGCGGCTGGTGACCGTCACCGGCGGCGGCATCGCCGAGCCGGGCAATTACTGGGTCCGGGTGGGCACGCCGCTGGCCGCCCTGATCGGCCGGGCCGGCACACCCGGCTGCCGGACCATCGTCGGCGGCGGCATCATGGGCACCCCGGTCACCGACCGGCAGGTGCCGCTGACCCACGGCATGAACGGCGTCGTGGTCGAGTCCGCCGACGAGGCGCCGCTGTTCGAGCAGCCGTGCATCAGCTGTGGACGCTGCGCCGAGGTCTGCCCCGAAGGCCTGCAACCGTTCGAGATGGCCCGACGCATCCGCGCCGGTGTCGGCGTCGGCGAGGCCGCCGAGCACATCGACATCGACCCGATGCGCTGCACCGGCTGCTCGAGCTGCGAGTTGGTCTGCCCCAGCTCCATCCCCCTGGCGGCGATCACCGGGCACGCCCGGGACGTTGCCCGCTCCCGCATGCGCGAGCGGGAGCAGGCCGAACGGGCCCGGCAGCGCCACGAGGCCCGACAGGCCCGCGAGGCACGCCGCCAGCGCGAGAAGGAAGAGGCGCGCCGGCGCAAGCGTGAGGCCATGGCCGCCAAGGCCGAGCAGAACCGCTCGAGCGAGACCACGGAGGGTTGAGCTTGGCGGCACCCACAACGCCCAGGATCATGGGACTGGTCCTGCTCGCCCTGTTGCCGGGGGCGGGCGTCATGGTCTGGCTCTTCGGCGTGGGCGTACTGCTCAATATCGCCGCCGCCCTTGGTGCCGGCGTCGCCGCCGAGGCGCTGACCCTGCGCCTGCGCGGCCGCCCGGTGGGTCCGGCGCTGGCCGACGGCAGCACGCCGCTGGCGGGGCTGATCATCGGCATCGCCCTGCCGCCGCTGCTGCCCTTCTGGATCCCGGCGCTGGCCGGCGCCCTGGCGGTACTGCTGGGCAAGCAGGTCTACGGCGGGCTGGGCCAGAACATCTTCAACCCGGCCATGGTCGGCTACCTGGCGGTGGTCCTCGCCTTCCCGCAGGCGGTGAGCCTGTGGCCGGCCCCCGACCCCGCCCTTGGCGCGGCGATCCCCGCCGCAGAGGCCCTGCAGTACTTCCTCACCGGCGGCCTGGCGCCCATCGCCGACGCCATGACCCACGCCACGCCGCTGGACCGGCTGGCCACCGAGGGCTTCGCCGCCCTGCCCGGCGATGGGGGGCTGCTCGGACAGACCCAGGCCGCCGGGGCCTGGCTGTGGCTCGGCGGCGCCTTCCTGCTCGGCGGCGCCTTCCTGCTCGCGCTGCGCATCATCGACTGGCGCCTGCCGCTGGGCGTGCTCGCCGGCACCGCCGCCACCGCCGCACTCCTGCAGCTCGGCGACGGCGCCCCGGTCCTCTTCCACCTGCTCTCCGGGGCGACGCTGCTGGTGGCGTTCTTTATTGCCACGGACCCGGTCAGCGCCCCGCGCGAGCCGAGCGCGCGGCTGATCTACGCCGTGCTCATCGGCGCCGTGGCCCTGGTCATCCGTGAGCTCGGCGGCCACCCGGACGGCTTCGCCTTCGCCGTGCTGATGCTCAACGCCACCGCACCGCTGCTCGACTATGTGGTGCGCCGCAGCGCCGGGGAGGCGGCATGAGGCTACCGGTGAGCCTGCGTGCCGGGGGCATCCTGGCCCTGTTCGTGGGCATCGGCCTGGCTGCTGTGGCACTGATCCACGAGCAGACCCGCGAGCAGATCGCCACCGCCGAGCGCCAGGTGGTGCTCGATCGCCTGGCCGCGGTGCTGCCCGACGGCCACGACAACGCCCCGGAAGACCAGGTCTACGAGCGCCCCAACCCGCTGGATCACGCCACGCCGCTGCGCATCTACCCCGCCTACGCCGAGGACACCTACCTGGGCGCGGCCGTCGAGGTGGAAACGCCGGAGGGCTACGCCGGCACCATCCGGCTGCTTGTCGGCATCGACGCCGACGGCGAGATCATCGGCGTGCGCACCGTGGCCCACCGCGAGACACCGGGGCTTGGGGACGCCATCGAGACGGCACGCAGCGACTGGATGTACGGCTTCGATGGACGCGCCCTGGGCGACCCACCGGAAGACGACTGGCACGTGCGCCAGGACGGCGGGGCGTTCGACGGCATCACCGGGGCGACCATCACCGCCCGGGCGGTGGTCGATGCCGTGCGCGCCGTGCTGATCGACTACACCGCCGAGCCGGAAGCCTACCGCGGGGTTGAACACGCCGAGGACGCCACCGCCATCGACCCGCAGGCCGACGGTCACAGCGACGAGGGGCCCACCGGATGAGCCAGACACCGACGACCCGCAGCATCTTCCGCGACGGCCTGTGGGGCAACAACGCCGCCCTGGTCCAGCTCCTCGGCCTCTGCCCGCTGCTGGCGGTGACCACCACCGCCGTGGCCGGGCTGGGGCTGGGCATCGCCACGCTGCTGGTGGTCACCGCCTCGAGCGTGGTGGTCTCGCTGATCCGCAACATCGTCCCGCAAGATGTGCGCATCCCGGTCTTCATCCTGGTCATCGCCGCCTTCGTCACCATCGTCGAGCTGGTGGTGGCGGCGTGGCTCCACGACCTCTACCGCACCCTCGGACTGTTCCTGCCGCTGATCGTCACCAACTGCGCCATCCTCGCCCGCGCCGAGGCGTTCGCCTCACGGCAGCCGGTGGGCCCGGCGGCGCTGGATGGGATCGCCACCGGCACCGGCTTCGCCGCCGTGCTGATCGTCCTCGGCGCCCTGCGCGAGCTCATCGGCCGTGGCACCCTGCTCGATGGCGCCGAGCAGCTCTTCGGCCCGGCCGCCGCCGGCTGGACGGTGGAACTGGTCGACGGCGACGTCTTCCTGCTCGCCATCCTGCCGCCGGGGGCGTTCATCGGCCTCGCCCTGCTGCTGGCGATCAAAAACCGCATCGACGACCGCCATGGACGCTGAGCACCGCCACGAGCTCTACCGACGGCTGAGCGAGGCGCTGCCCGAGCCGCAGACGGAGCTGCTCTACGAGACCCCCTTCGAGCTGCTGGTGGCGGTCTCGCTCTCGGCGCAGAGCACCGATGAGAGCGTCAACCGCGCCACCCGCGCCCTCTTTCCGGTGGCCAACACCCCGCAGGCGATGCTCGAGCTGGGCGAGGACGGGCTCAAGCCGTACATCCAGCACATCGGCCTCTACAACAACAAGGCGCGCAACATCATCGCCGCCAGCCGGCAGCTGATCGAACACCACGGCGGCGCGGTCCCCCGCGAGCGCGCCGCCCTCGAGGCGCTGCCCGGCGTCGGGCGCAAGACGGCCAACGTCATCCTCAACGTCGCCTTCGGCGAGCCGACCATCGCCGTGGATACGCACATCTTCCGCGTCGCCAACCGAACCGGGCTGGCGCCGGGGAAGAACGTGCGCGAGGTGGAGGAAGGACTGGAGGCAGTGACGCCGGAGCCGTTCCGGCTCCACGCCCACCACTGGCTGATCCTGCACGGGCGCTACACCTGCACCGCCCGCCGCCCCCGCTGCGGGGCATGCGTCATCGCCGATCTGTGCAGCTTTCCGGAGAAGGACCCGGAGCGGACCTGAGAGCCGGGCCGCTGGCGCGCCCGGTCGATCTCCGCACGCGCCGCCCCACCAAGCAGCGGGCACCGCTGCCGGCGATGACCCACCGGCAGCGGCTACGCGACCCGACCGGAGTCAGCCGCGGCGCTTAGCGCCGAGGCGCAGACGCAGGGCGTTGAGGCGGATAAAGCCCTCGGCGTCCTTCTGGTCGTAGGCCCCGGCGTCGTCCTCGAAGGTGGCCACCGAGGCGTCGAAGAGGCTTTGCGGCGACTGGCGGCCGACGACGATGACGTTGCCCTTGTAGAGCTTCAGGCGCACGGTGCCCTCGACCACTTGCTGGGTCTGGTCGATCATCGCCTGCAGCGCCTCGCGCTCCGGGGCGAACCAGTAGCCGTTGTAGACCAGCTCGGCGTAGCGCGGCATCAGCTCGTCCTTGAGGTGGGCGGCGTCGCGATCGAGGGTGATCGACTCCATGGCGCGGTGGGCGCGCAGGAGGATGGTCCCGCCCGGGGTCTCGTAGCAGCCGCGGGATTTCATGCCCACGTAACGGTTCTCGACGATGTCGATCCGGCCGATGCCGTGGCGAGCACCGAGGTCATTGAGCCGGCCGAGCAGTGAGGCCGGCGAGAGGCGCTCGCCGTCGATGGCCACCGGATCGCCGCCGGCGAACTCGATGTCCACGTACTGCGGCTCATCCGGCGCCGCTTCCGGGGCGGTGGTCCACAGCCACATGCGCTCCTCGGCCTCGGTCCAGGTGTCCTCCAGGACCCCGCCCTCGTAGGAGATGTGCAGCAGGTTGGCGTCCATGGAGTACGGCGCGCCGCCCTCCTCGCGCTTGCCCTCGATGTCGATGCCGTGGCGCTCGGCGTACTGCAACAGCCGCTCGCGGGAGTTGAGGTCCCACTCGCGCCACGGCGCGATGACCTTGATCCCCGGCTCCAGGCCGTAGTAACCGAGCTCGAAGCGGACCTGGTCGTTGCCCTTGCCGGTGGCGCCGTGGGCGACGGCGTCCGCACCGGTCTCACGGGCAATCTCCACCTGCCGCTTGGCGATCAGCGGCCGGGCAATGGAGGTGCCGAGCAGGTACTCGCCCTCGTAGACGGCGTTGGCGCGGAACATCGGGAAGACGAAATCGCGGGCGAACTCCTCGCGCAGATCGTCGACGTAGATCTCGCGGATCCCGAATGCCTCCGCCTTGCGCCGGGCGGGCTCGAGCTCTTCACCCTGGCCGAGATCGGCGGTGAACGTCACCACCTCGCAGCCGTAGGTCTCCTCGAGCCACTTGAGGATCACGGAGGTATCGAGACCGCCGGAGTAGGCAAGTACGACCTTCTTGACGTCCGACATGGAAGGCTCCTGGGCAGTGTTCAGTCGTTAGGGTTCAGTGTGCAGGATTCAGCCGGCCGTGTTCACGGCTCCGGGCTGAGCATGAGGAATTCGAGCAGCGCCTTCTGCGCATGGAGGCGGTTCTCGGCCTCGTCCCAGACGACGCTCTGCGGCCCCTCGAGTACGGCGGCCTCCACCTCCTCGCCGCGGTGCGCGGGCAGGCAGTGCATGAACAGCGCCTCGGGGCCGGCGCACTCCATCAGCGACTCGGTGACGCAGAAACCGCGGAAGGCCTCCTCGCGGGCGGCCTGCTCGCTCTCCTGGCCCATGCTCGCCCAGACATCGGTGGTCACCAGATCCGCGCCCTCGGCGGCGGCGTAGGCATCGTCGAAGAGCCGCACCCGCTCGCCGCCGAGCGCCAGGATATCCGCTTCCGGGCGGTAGCCGGGCGGCGCGGCGATATGCAGGTCGAAGCCGAGCAGTCCGGCGGCCTCGATCCAACTGTGGCACATGTTGTTGCCGTCGCCGATCCACGCCACGCGCCGATCCGTGATCGGCCCGCGGTGCTCGGTGAAGGTCTGCAGGTCGGCGAGCAGCTGGCACGGATGCGAGAGATCCGAGAGGCCGTTGATCACCGGCGCGGCTGAGTAGGCGGCGAAGCGCTCGAGCATGTCGTGACCGAAGGTGCGGATCATCACCGCATCGACCATGCGCGAGATCACCCGCGCCGTGTCCTCCACCGGCTCACCGCGCCCAAGCTGGGTATCCCGCGGCGAGAGGAACAGCGCATGACCGCCAAGCTGGGCCATGCCCGCCTCGAACGAGACCCGGGTGCGCGTGGAGGACTTCTCGAAGACCATCCCCAGCACCCGGCCCTGCAGGGGCTGGTGCAGCTGCCCGGCGCGGTGCATCTCGCGCAGTTCCGTGGCCCGGCGCAGCAGCTGGTGGATCTCCTCGGCGGAGCAGTCACGCAGGGTGAGGAAGTGGCGCATCAAAGACGCCCTCCGTGGTTCGGTTCGGTTCAGTTCAGGCGCCGACCAGGTGGCGGCGCACCAGATCGATCACGCCGTCGGCGAGCTGACAGACCTCATCGTCGCTCAGGGTCAGCGGCGGCACCAGGCGCACCACACTGCCGGCGGTGACGTTGATCAGCAGCCCCGACTCCAGGGCCTGGCGCGGCAGGGCGCTGGCATCGCCGGCGAGCTCGATGCCGGTCATCAGACCCCGGCCGCGGATCTCCCGCACCCCCTCCAGATCGGCCAGCCCCTCGGCCAGCCGGGCGCGCAGCGCCTCGCCGGCGCGCTCGGCCGCGGCCGGCAGCGCCTCGTCTTCCAGGGTGTCGAGCACCGCCAGCGCGGCACGGGCAGCCAGCGGGTTGCCGCCGTAGGTGGTCCCGTGGCTCCCCGGCCCCAGGGTCCCGGCACACCCGGCCGCGGCCAGGCAGGCGCCGATGGGCAGCCCGTTGCCCAGAGCCTTGGCCAGGATCAGCACATCCGGGCAGATGCCGGCCTGCTCAAAGGCGAACAGCGTCCCGGTGCGACCCATGCCGGTCTGCACCTCATCGAGCATCAGCAGCCAGCCACGCTCATCACAGAGCCGGCGCAGCCGCGCCAGGTAATCCGCCGGCGGGATCCGCACCCCGCCCTCGCCCTGGATCGGCTCCACCAGCACGGCACAGACGGCGTCATCGTCGATGGCCGCCACGGCGTCGGCATCCCCGTAGGGCACCCGCCGGAACCCCTCGGGCAGCGGCGCGAAGCCCTCGTGGGCGGCGGGATTGCCGGTGGCCGCCAGCGCCCCCAGGGTCCGCCCGTGGAAGGCGCCGTCGGCGACCACGATCTGCGGTGCCCCCACCCCCAGCGCCGCCGCGTGGCGGCGGGCGAGCTTGATGGCCGCCTCGTTGGCCTCAGCGCCGGAGTTGCAGAAGAACGCCGCGCTCATCCCGGCGGCGGCACACAGGCGCTCGGCCAGGCGCTCCTGCAGCGGCACCCGATAGAGGTTCGAGGTGTGCACCAGCGTCTGCGCCTGCTCGGCCACCACGCGAGCGATGGCCGGATGGCTGTGGCCGAGCCCGCACACGGCAATGCCGGCCACGCCGTCGAGGTAGGCGCGACCCTGCTCGTCGTAGAGCCACGCCCCCTCACCCCGGGTGAAGGCAACGGGCAGGCGGTTGTAGGTCGGGATCAGGGCTTCCATGGACGGTCTCATACACGCGGCAACCGACTCCGGGAGCCGGGAAAAAACGTCTAAAGTAACCGGCGGCCGGAGCGGGCGCAAGCACCGCAACCCCTTGGATTCACGGTAAAGAGCCGCCGCGGCCGGTGGCGGTTAGAAGCTTGAGGGGCGACCGCAGTGCTCGTCCCAGCGGTTGACGATGGCACAGAAGAGCTCGGCGGTCTTCTCGGCGTCGTAGATGGCCGAGTGGGCCTCCTTGGCGTCCCACTCGATCCCCGCCGCCTTCACCGCCTTAGCCAGCACCGTCTGCCCGTAGGCGAGCCCGCCCAGGGTGGCGGTGTCGAAGCTCGAGAAGGGATGAAAGGGGTTGCGCTTGAAGTTGGTCCGCGTCACCGCGGCATTGAGGAAGGCCAGGTCGAAGAAGGCGTTGTGGCCGACCAGCACCGCCCGGTTGCAGCCGGTGTTGCGCAGCTCCTGGCGAACCGGGTTGAACACCTTGCCCAGGGCATCGCGCTCGGGCACCGCCATGCGCAGCGGATGCTCGGGGTCGATGCCGTTGAGCTCCAGCGCCTTGGGGTCGATGCGCGCGCCTTCGAAGGGCTGCACGTGGCAGGTGTGCGTCTCCGCCGGATAGAGCCGGCCACTGTGCTCATCGGCACGCAGGATCACCGCGGCGATCTGCAGCAGCGCATCGGTCTCCGCCTGCAGGCCACCCGTCTCCACGTCCACCACCACCGGCAGGAACGCCCGGAAGCGGGTGCGCAGCGGCGGGATCTCGGTGCTCTGGATGCGCTGTGCGTCGTCCGACGACGTCTGCGGGGCGTTGTGCTCGCTCATGGGGCTGCCGTAACTGGGTGAAGGTGCCGCATGCTACGGCGCCCCGTGCCCGCGAGCAAGCCGCCGCCGTCAGCCGCTGGCGCCGGCCCCGGCGGCCTCGACCATCTGCTGGAGCTCGCCGGAGTCGAACATCTCCATGATGATGTCACAGCCGCCGACCAGCTCCCCGTCGATGTAGAGCTGCGGGATGGTCGGCCAGTCGCCGTAGTCCTTGATGCCCTGACGGATGCGCTCATCCTGGAGCACGTCCACGTAGGCGAACTCCCGCCCGCAGCCGGCCAGCGCCTGGGCCGCCCGCTGCGAGAAGCCGCACATGGGCTGATCCGGGCTGCCCTTCATGTACAGCAGGATCGGGTTCTCCGTCACCTGACGGGCAATGGTCTGCTGAACCGTCTCATCACTCATGGTGTCTCCATCCTCTGCGGCAGGTCCGCGGCGCCGACCGAACTCGGCCACCGCCTGGCGGGCATCGTAAAACGGGTCCCGGGCACGCTCATCCCACCCACCCTAGGGTTGGCGCAGGCGCCAGGCCAGCGTCTCGCCGGCGCGCAACGGCACCACCGGCGCATCGCCACCGGGGTAGCTCGCCGGCACCTCCAGCGGGGCCCGCTCCAGGGTCACCGTCTCCTGGTTGACCGGCAGCCCGTAGAAGGCCGGACCGTTGCGCCCGGCAAAGTCCGCCAGCCGCTCCAGCGCCCCGGCGGCCTCGAAGGCCTCGGCATAGAGCGACAGCGCGATGGGCGCGGTGTAGCAGCCGGCGCAGCCGCAGGCCGACTCCTTGGCCCCCTGGGGATGGGGGGCGGAGTCGGTGCCGAGAAAGACCCGCGGATGCCCCGAGGTGGCCGCCTCGAGCAGCGCCTCGCGGTCGGCCTCGCGCTTGAGGATCGGCATGCAGTAGTAGTGCGGCTTGAGCCCGCCGACGAGCAGGTCGTTGCGGTTGTAGAGCAGGTGCTGCGGCGTAAAGGTCCCGGCCAGGCGCGGATCGTCGCCGGTGACCAGCTCGGCGCCCTCGGCGGTGGTGACATGCTCGAGGACCACCCTCAGCCGCGGGTGGCGGTCGAGCAGCGGCTGCAGGACATCATCGATGAAGGCCGTCTCGCGCTCGAAGATATCCAGCTCCGGCCCGGTCCGCTCACCGTGGATGAGCAGCGGCAGCCCGTGCTCCTCCATCGCCGCCAGGGCGTCGTAGCAGAGCAACAGATCGGTAACGCCGGCGTCGGAGTGCGTGGTGGCCCCCGCCGGGTAGAGCTTGACGGCGTGGACGAAGCCGCTGGCCGCCGCCCGGGCGATCTCCTCCGGCGGCGTGTTGTCGGTGAGATAGAGCGTCATCAGCGGCTCAAAGGTCGAGCCCGCCGGCAGCGCAGCCAGGATGCGCTGCCGATAGGCCGCCGCCTGCTCCACCGTGGTCACCGGCGGCTGCAGGTTGGGCATGATGATCGCGCGGGAGAAAACCGCCGCGGCCTGGGGGGCGACGGCCTCAAGGAGGGCACCGTCGCGCAGATGCAGGTGCCAGTCATCGGGCCGGGGCAGGGTCAGGGTATCCATGGGGGCAGTTTCCAAGGGCGGCCGGCCGGTTGCAAGGGCCGCCCGGGGGGTTTTGTGCAGCGGCCGCGCGTGGTAGAGTGCGCGACTGATCGATGGGGCCGTAGCTCAGTTGGGAGAGCGCGACATTCGCATTGTCGAGGTCAGGGGTTCGACTCCCCTCGGCTCCACCATCCCTCCCCAAACTCCTATTCTCCTGCCTCGTACGGCATCCCCGGGAAAAGCCCCGGCATGAGCCGCGGCGCCAGCCGCACCGGAAAAGCGAGGTAGAGCGGTGCGCGGCTGCTTTTGGCCCGGTTCGCCGCGATCTTCTGCCGCCTTGATGGCCGGTTCCTTGGGATGATGCAACCCGGGCGCTGTCGACGGTTTTAACACCGCATCGTCGAAGCGGCTGCCCCCTCTACAAAAAACCACTCTGATCAAATACCTGGCGCCATGGCACGGATTCTGCTGAGCGGTGTGTCCATTCCGTACCACCTGCCAGGAGAGACAATCGCATGGGAGCCCCAACCCTCGCCCGCGCCGCCGCGGGTCTGCGCAGCGTCCTGAGCGTCACCCCCGGCACCCCCGCCCAACCCGTGCGCCCGAGCGCCGAGCCGCCGGGCTGGTCCCTGACCCGTGTCGAGGACTGGGCAACCATCGAGCGGCTGCTCACCGCCGACCACCCGCCGGTGGGGCTGATGCGGGTGGTCGCCGACAATATCGACGCCTGCCAGCGCTTTCTCGCCGGAGGCAGCGGCGTGGAGTGGATCGCCCTCTGCGATCCGCCCGACGGGCAGAGCCACGATGCGCTGGAAGACCTGCTGGCCACCGCCTTCTTCGACTTCCACACCCTGCCCGCGGACCCCGAGCGCCTGGCCACGGTCCTCGGCCACGCCGCCGGCATGGGGCAACTGCGCCGCCACACCCGGGCTCGTCAGGCGGAGCTGACCGCCGATACCGGCGGCATCCTCGGCGACAACCCCGGCATCCAGGCTTTGCGCCGGGACCTGGCCAAGGTGGCGCGCTGCCCGGCCACGGTGCTCATCCACGGCGAGAGCGGCTCGGGCAAGGAGCTGGCCGCCCAGGCCATCCACCACGCCTCATCCCGTGCCGCCGGCCCCTTCGTGGCGGTCAACTGCGGCGCCATCCCAACCAATCTGGTCCAGTCGGAACTCTTCGGCCATGAGCGCGGCGCGTTCACCGGGGCACAGCAGCGCCGCTGCGGGCACCTGGAGCGGGCCCAGGGCGGCACCATCCTCCTCGATGAGGTCGGCGAGCTGACCCTGGAGCACCAGGTCAATCTGCTGCGTGTGCTCGAGGAGCGGGCAGTGACCCGGGTCGGGGGCACCGAGCGCGTGCCGCTGGACGTGCGCGTCGTCGCCGCCACCCACGTGGACCTGGCCGCCGCCGTGGAGGCCGGGCGTTTTCGCGAGGACCTCTACTACCGGCTCAACGTGCTGCGCATCGACATCCCGCCCCTGCGCGAACGGGGCGACGACATCGAGCGCCTGGCCCACGTCTTCCTGGAGCGCTTTCGCAGCGCCTACCTCAGCCCGGTACGCGGCTTCACCGGCCCGGCGCTGGGGGCGCTGCGCCGGCACAGCTGGCCGGGCAACGTGCGCGAGCTGATCAACCGCATCCAGCGCGCCGTGGCCATGAGCCAGCGCCCACTGCTCGCCCCCGCCGACCTGGGCCTGGAGGCTCGGCAGGGCGCCGTGCGCCAGGCCGAGACCCTGGACGACGCCCGCGCTCGGGCGGAACGGGCGGCGATCCTCGGCGCCCTGGCCCGCTGCGAGCGCAACGTCTCACGGGCGGCCCGCGAGCTGGGCATCTCCCGGGTGACGCTCTATCGCATCATGCACCGCCTGGGGCTGCAGCCATGAGCCGGCGGCGGCGCTGGACCGGCGCCACCCTGGCCGCGCTGCTGGCCACCGCGCCGCTGCTGGCCGTCGCCGACACCCCGGCGGAGTCGGTGGGCACCCCGCCCCCGCCCCAGGAGACCGCCGGCGGGCTGCAGCAGCGCACCATCCTCTCGCCGCAGGGCTCGTTCACCGCGGAGCCTTCGCTGAGCTACTCGCAGTCCACCTCGACCCTGGTGGCGATCGACGGCGTCACCATCCTGCCGGCCATCGCCGTGGGACTGATCTCGGTGCGCCAGACCCAGCGCGAGAGCCTCACCGCCGCGCTGGGCCTGCGCTACGGGCTCACCGACCGGCTGGAAGTGGAGGCACGCGTCCCCTACGTCTACCGCGAGGAACAGGTGCGCGAGCGCGAGATCCTCGAGCCGAGCGACACCCCGGGCGTGGACGATTCCACCGGCTACGGCCTGGGCGACGTGGAGGCCTCCCTGCGCTATCAGCTCAGCAGCGGCCGCGGTGACGGGGTGATCTTCACCGGCGGCCTGCGGATGAAGAGCCGTACCGGCCGGGACCCGTTCGAGTTCGAGGTGGAGACCACCGAGATCCCGCTCGACGACAGCGACGGCGATGGACCCAACGTCTCCATCTACACCGAACAGCCCACCGGCAGCGGCTTCTACGCCGTCCAACCCAGCCTCAACTGGGTCTACCCCTCGGAGCCGGCGGTGCTCTACGGCAGCCTGAGCTACCTCTACAACGTCCCCCGCACCGTCACCCTGCGCAGCGGCGATCGCGTACGCATCGAGCCGGGCAGCGCCATCGGGGTGAGCTTCGGCATGGGCCTGTCGCTCAACGACCGCACCTCGCTGAGCCTCGGCTACGACCACACGACGGTGCAGCGCACGCGTACCGACGTGCAAAACCCCGATCCGGAGTTTGGCCGTTTCCAGGTGGGCTCGCTGCTGCTTGGCGCCTCGCACCGGCTCGGCCCGCGCAGCAGCCTGGGGCTTTCCGTGGGCGTAGGGGTCACCGAGCAGGCCCCGGACGTACAGGTCACCCTGCGCCTGCCGGTGCGCTTCTAGGCAGCCCGGGGGCGGCGCTCAGCCGCCCCCGTAGCCGCCGCCACCGGGGGTCTCGATGACGACCTGATTGGCCGCGGCGAGCTCCCGGGGGGGCAGTAACTGGACACGAAGACCATCTTTTTTTAGCCTTCGTGTCTATTACTACGCGGGTGCTTGCCATGCGCCAGAATACTGCACTCAAGATCCTCAATGCCCAAGCCGATGCGGGCCGCGCCGTCTTTACTCGGCGCGATCTCGACAGTTTGTTCCGCTCGGATCGCACCAAGGCCCGGAAGGCAGGGATCGCTCGGCTGGTCGAAGCCGGCTGGCTAAAGCCCGCTGCCCGCGGGGTCTATGTCTACCCACCCGGATTGCCTCAGGATGGTTACACACTGGAGCGGATTGCCCGGGCCCTGCGCAGGGGTGAGTACAATTACATCAGCCTTGAGTCCGCTCTCTCTGAGTGGGGCGCCATCTCACAAATCCCGCTAGGTCACCTGACGGTCATGACCACGGGCCGCAAAGGGGTTTTTCGGACCGCGTGGGGTACACTCGAATTGACCCACACTGCCCGCCCCGTTCAGGACATCCTTCAGCATACCGTCCACGACAGGCAACGGCCGCTTCGCATCGCCACCCCGGAGGCCGCCTGGCGAGACCTCAAGCGCGTAGGACGCAATACGGAAATGGTGAATCAGGAAGAGCTGCAAGACATCATTCAAGACCGCGCGGAGGCTCTGCTTGGAACTCCGGCAACTGGCTGAAGCGGCTCTGGCTGAGATCACCGGTGGCGAGGTCATGCGCCCGGTGATCGAGAAGGAGTTGCTCCACTACGACATCCTCCGCGCGCTGGAACAGAGCAGCCTGCTGGGTCGCCTAACCTTTCAGGGGGGTACCGCGCTGCGGCTGTGTTACGGCTCCGCGCGTTACAGCGAGGACCTTGACTTCGTCGGCGGCCGGGAATTCGCCGCCAGTGACCTCGCCGAACTGGCCGAGGTCATCGAGGCATTCATCGGAAAGCGCTACGGACTGGAAGTACGGGTCAAAGAACCCCCTTCACCGGGAACCCCATCGCCATCGGGCGGGATCACCGTGCACCGCTGGCAGGTTGCACTGGTCACCGCGCCGGCCCGCCCGGACATCCCCAAGCAGCGAATCCGGATCGAGGTCACCAACGTTCCCGCCTACTCCAGCGAGTTACGCGCACTACAGCGTAATTACGCAGCTTTGCCCGATGGCTACGAGGATATCCTCGTTCCCGTGGAATCCATCGACGAGATCATGGCCGACAAACTCCTTTCACTGGTTGCCAACGATCAGCGGATTCGGCATCGCGACCTTTGGGATCTACCCTGGCTGCAACAGCAAGGGATCTCACCTTCCATCGAATGGCTCCAGTTCAAGATCGCCGACTACGGGGTTCGCGATTACGAGGCAAAGCTCGCCCGACGACGGGCCGAACTCCCTTCGATCATCCACGGGGACGCCTTCCGGGAGCAAATGACCCGCTTCATCCCGCCGACCGTCGTGAGACGGACGCTTGAGCGCCCCGGCTTTCTCGACTATCTGCAGCACACGAACCAGCAGCTGCTGGACGCTGTGGCCCGTGGGCTCACGGGAGGCCCCGAGGGGCCGGAATTCCCCATGTAGCGCGGGCACAGGCGGTGCGTCCATCCGAGGGCGGCGCTCAGCCGCCCCCGTAGCCGCCGCCACCGGGGGTCTCGATGACGATCCGATCCCCCGCGGCGAGCTCCCGGGTGGCGGTGCCCGGCAGTTCCTCGACGCTGCCGTCGCTGCGCTCGATGGCATTGCGCCCGCACGCCGCATCCCCGCCCCCGGCCAGCCCGAAGGGCGGCACCCGGCGCCGATTCATCAGCGTGACCACCGTCATCGGCTCAAGGAAGCACAGCCGCCGGATTACGCCATCCCCGCCGGGATACGCCCCGGCACCGCCGCTGCCGTGGCGGATGGCGAAACGCTCGACGCGCACCGGGTAGCGCCACTCAAGCACCTCCGGGTCGGTCAGCCGCGAGTTGGTCATGTGCGTATGCACCGGCGAGCTGCCGGCGAACCCCGGCCCGGCCCCGGCACCGCCACAGAGGGTCTCGTAGTACTGGTGGCGCTGGTTGCCGAAGGTCAGGTTGTTCATGGTGCCCTGGCTGGCGGCCATCGCCCCCAGCGCCCCGTAGAGGGCATCGGTGACCGCCTGGGAGGTCTCCACGTTGCCGGCGACCACGGCCGCCGGGTGGCGCGGGTTGAGCATCGAGCCCTCCGGCACGGCGATCTCCAGCGGCTGCAGGCAGCCGTCGTTGAGCGGGATATCGTCATCGACCAGCGTGCGGAAGACGTAGAGCGTCGCCGCCCGGGTGATGGCCAGCGGCGCATTGAAATTGCTTGGCAGCTGCTCCGACGTGCCGGCGAAGTCGATGCGCGCCCGGCGGGCGGCGTGATCCGGGCGCACCGCCACGCGGATCCGCGCCCCGCTGTCCATCTCCACGGTGAAATCACCGTCACGGAGCCCATCGATGACCCGGCGCACGTGCTCGGCGGCGTTCTCCTGGACGAACCCCATGTAGGCCTGGACCACCGGCAGGCCGAACTGCTCGACCATGCGCCGCAGTTCGGCCACGCCCTTCTCGTTGGCGGCGATCTGCGCCTTCAGATCGGCGATGTTCTGCGCCACGTTGCGCGCCGGATACGGCCCGGCGCCCATCGCCGCGGTGAACGCCTCCTCCAGAAAGCGCCCCTCGGCGACCACCTGCAGGTCGTTGATGAGCACCCCCTCCTCGCTCACGCAGGTGGAGTCCGCCGGCATCGACCCCGGCGTGCGGCCGCCCACATCGGCGTGGTGACCGCGGCTGGCGCAGAGAAAGAGCAGCTCCTCCCCATCCGCGGAGAAGACCGGCGTCACCGCCGTGAGATCCGGCAGGTGGGTGCCGCCGTGGTACGGGTCGTTGAGCAGATAGCAATCCCCGGGACGCATGCTCGCGCCACGGGCGCGCAGGATGGCGCGCACCGACTCCGACATCGAGCCGAGGTGGACCGGGATGTGCGGCGCATTGGCCACCAGGTTCGCCTGGGCGTCGAAGAGCGCGCAGGAGAAGTCGAGCCGCTCTTTGATGTTCACCGACTGCGCCGTGCCGGCGAGCGTCGTCCCCATCTGCTCGGCGACGGAGCGGAACAGGTTGTTGAACACCTCCAGCAGCACCGGATCGGGACGGCGGGTGTCGACCTGCGGCGCCTGCGCCGGCGTCCCGGCCCCCACGGTCACCGCGCGGCGCAGGATCAGGTGATCGCAGGCGGTGACCTCGCCCGCCCAGCCGGCATCGATGACCGTGGTGGCATTCTCCTCCTGGAGGATCGCCGGCCCCGGGATGCGCATCCCCGGCACCAGGTCGGCGCGGGCGTAGACCGGCTGCTCGGCCATCCGTCGGCCGTCCCAGGCCTGCACCCGAGCCAGTGGCTGCGGCGGGTCCGCCGGCGACGGCGTCTCGTCTCCGGGGGCCTCGACGGCCGCCGCGCGGTGGATCGCCTCGACGCTGAGCGCCTCGATCACCCGCGGGCGGTCTTCCAGGACGAAGCCAAACCGCTGCCGGTGCGCTCGGGCGAAGGCCTCGTCCAGGGCGGCCACATCCGCACCACCGGGGACCACCAGCGCGGTATCGGTGCCGGCGTAGCGCACATGGGCCTGCACGTGCACCGTCGCCGCATCGCCAGCCAGCCCCTGCTCGGCCAGCTCGGCCCGCGCCTCGGTGGTGAGCTCGTCGATGACGCGCTCAAGCAGCGGCGCGCTGGCCGGCTCCAGCGGCGCCTCCACGCTACGCTGGGCCATGGCGGTGATATCGGCCAGGCCCATGCCGTAGGCCGAGAGCACCCCCGCCAGCGGGTGGATGAACACGGTGCGAATACCCAGGCAGTCGGCCACGGCGCAGGCGTGCTGACCGCCGGCACCGCCGAAGCAGTTGAGGGCGTAGCGGGTCACATCGTGGCCGCGCTGTACGGAGATCCGCTTGATCGCCTGCGCCATGTTCTCCACGGCGATGCGCCGGAAGCCGGCGGCCACCGCCACCGGATCGCGGGCGTCACCCGTCTCGGCGCGGATCCGCTCGGCAAGCTCGGCAAAGCCCTGGCGGACCCCGTCGGCATCCAGCGGCTGATCGGCGTCGGGGCCGAAGAGATGCGGGAAGAACGCCGGCCGGATGAGGCCGAGCAGGACGTTGCAGTCGGTGACCGTCAGCGGGCCGCCCCGGCGATAGGCCGCCGGCCCCGGATCGGCGCCGGCGGAATCGGGCCCGACCCGGTACTTCATGCCGTCGAAGTGGCAGATGGAGCCGCCGCCGGCGGCGACGGTGTGGATCTGCATCATCGGCGCGCGGATGCGGTTGCCGGCGATCTCGGTCTCGAAGGTGCGCTCGTAGGCGCCGTCGTAGTGGGCTACGTCGGTGGACGTCCCGCCCATGTCGAAGCTGATCAGCCGCTCGAACCCGGCCATCGCCGCCGTGCGCACCGCCCCGACGATGCCGCCGGCCGGACCCGAGAGGATGGCGTCCTTGCCCTGAAAGTGCGCGGCACTGGTCAACCCGCCGTTGGACTGCATGAACAGCAGCGGCGCATCGCCCAACTCCGCGGCCAGGCGATCGACGTAGCGGCGCAGCACCGGCGAGAGGTAGGCATCCACCACCGCGGTGTCGCCGCGGCCGACGATCTTCATCACGGCGGCGGCCTGCGCACTGGTCGAGACCTGCGTAAAACCCACTTCGCGGGCGATACGCGCCACCGCCTGCTCGTGCCCGGCATCCCGCCAGGCGTGCATGAGCACCACCGCCAGCGCCCGATAGCCGGCGGCGTGGGCGGCGGCCAGGCGCTCGCGCACGCAGGCCTCATCCAGGGGGCGGACCACCGCGCCGTCGGCACCCAAGCGCTCGGGGACCTCCAGGACCTCCGAGTAGAGCATCTGCGGCAGGCGCACGCGGCGGTCGAAGAGATCCGGGCGGTGCTGATAGCCGATGCGCAGCTGATCGGCGAACCCCTCGGTGACGGCAAGCACGGTGGGCTCGCCGCGGTGCTCGAGCAGGGCGTTGGTCGCCACCGTGGTACCCATGCGCACCGACTCGATCCGCTCGGCCGGGATCGGGGCGTCGGCGGGAAGGCCGAGGATGGCGCGGATCCCGTGGAGGGCCGCATCGCTGTACTGCTCCGGGTTCTCGGAGAGGAACTTGCGGGCGATCAGACGCCCATCGGGGGCGCGGGCGATGACGTCGGTGAAGGTCCCGCCCCGATCGATCCAGAACTGCCAGCGCTCTCCCGCCGCATGGCCGTCCGTCATGGCCCACTCCTGCGTCCGAACACGACCGGGCATCTTCGCACAGAGCGCGGACGGGAGGCATCCGCGGGGCAGCGGACGGGGTGCAGGGCGCCTGCGAGGCAATCGGCGAACGTGGCGCCCCGGGCAGGATTCGAACCTGCGACCTATCGCTTAGGAGGCGATTGCTCTATCCGACTGAGCTACCGGGGCCGGAGCCCAACTTGTACGCATCCACCCACCACCGGTCAACCGGCACGGCGGTGGCGCAGTAGGACGTTGCGCAACCGATACAGCAGGAATGCGGCAACGGCGACCAGAAGCAATAGCGTAACCACGGTGCCATAGGTGCCCAGATAGGCCTCCACGCGCGCCCAGTTGGAGCCCGTAGCGTAACCGGCGGCCAGGAGCACCCCGTTCCATACGGTCGTGCCGAGCAGGGTCAGCAGCAGGAACGGCCCGAGCCCCATGGGCAACAGCCCAGCGGGGATGGAGACCAGGCTGCGCACAGTGGGCACGAAGCGCCCGAAGAGCACGATCCACGCCCCGTGGCGACGGAAGATCGCGGTGGTCACCGCCAGGTCGCGCTCCTGGATCAGGTACCAGCGGCTGCCGCGCCGGACCCATGCGCGCACCCGCTCCCCGCCGATGGCGCGCACCACCAAGTAGATCAGCGTCGACCCTAGGGTCGCCCCGGCGCTGGCGGCAGCCAGGGCGGTCAGCGGATCGAGTTCCGCCCGGTAGACGGCGTAGCCGAGGAAGGGCATCACCGCCTCCGGCGCCAGCACGATCATCACCGCGAAGATCCCCACCCAGCCCAGCAGCTCCACGGCCTCGACGATCAACTCCGGCATGCACCCTGCCTCCTCTGCGGCCGCCCGCCCGCGACCCGGGCCCGTGGCGTTACAGCCTATCAGCCTGACCCGGGTTCCACCCGGGCAACCGGTGTAAGGGCGCAGCAACAACCGCCGCACACCGGGCAAAAGCGCGCACCGCCTGGCCTGCGCCCCTCCGGGCCCGAGCGCCTGTCACACCGGCGCAGCACTCCGCTGCGCGCAGCCGCCCCTCGCCCGCCCCACCCAAAAACAAAAGCACCAACCAAAACAACAGCCTACACCGGCTTCGCCGAGTTGGCCCGACAATTGCTCAGAAGAGGATGCGGCGCCGCACGTCCCCCCAGGCGGCGCCTCCGCGGAGGCCCGGCCCCGACGGCCGGGCCCCGCGTTAACCACAATGACCGAGAGAGAGGGAACGACATGATCAAGCAGACGACGCTCGCCAGCACCCTGGTCCTGGCCATGGCCCTCGGCAGCACCGCATGGGCCAACCCGCAGAACACCGTCGAGGGCGAGGACAACGAGGTCAGTGCCTCCGTGAACTCCGACGCCGAAGGTGGCAGCTCCGCCGCCAGCGAGGGCTCGACGTCCAGCGTCGACAACAGCACCAAGGAGGGGTCCTACAACACGGACAAGACCTACAGCTCGGAGCGGACTTACAACAAGGATGACAACTCCGACAACAGCCTGACCGACTCCCAGAACAGCTCGAGCAGCTCCGAGATGTCCTGGAACAAGGACGACAACTCCGACCGCAGCGACAACTCGGACCGCAGCTCGAGCGTGGCCGACTCGCACAACAGCGAGAAGAACTACAGCTCGGAGTTCACGTACAACAAGGATGACAATTCGGACAACAGCGTTGCGGATTCACACAACTCGGAGAAGAACTACAGCTCCGAGCGGACCTACAACAAGGACGACAACTCCGATAACAGCTCCAGCATCGCCGACTCGTACAACGACAACTCGGACCGCAGTGACAACTCGGATCGGAGCCTGACCGACTCCCAGAACGACAACTCCGATCGCAGCACGAGCGTTGCGGACTCCAACAACTCGGATAGCAGCATCAACGACTCGCTCAACAAGGACTCCAGCGATCACTCGGACAACAGCATCGCCGACTCGTACAACAGCGACGATAGCGACAACTCCGACAACAGCATCGCGGACTCCTACAACACCACGGACTCGCACAACACGATGAAGGACTCGCAGAACGAGATCACCGACTCGTTCAATCACTTCCTCGACATGGAAATGACCGTGGCCAGCTCCGAGCTGCGCGGCACGGTCAGCGGCAACACCCTGCGCATCGGCGGTGACGACGACGCCTGGCTGCACGTCAACAACCGCATGGCGGAAGGCTCGGTCTCCGGCAACGCGGGCATCACCCAGGTTTCTCAGAACGGTGGTGTCGGCAGCCTGATCCAGCAGAACGTCACCATGCAGGGCAACGTGCGCATCAACCCGGCTCAGTAAGGACACGACCGGCAACAAAAAGCCGGAACCGGGGCGGGGCCCC
>NZ_JAJNQP010000013.1:0-64694 GCF_022227985.1 Halorhodospira sp. M38 | reverse complement strand
GCCCCCCCCCGGGGGCGGCCTGCAGCGACCTCGTGGCGGTCAGCGCCGCGGGCCGAACTCCTCACGGAAGCGTTCGCGCTGCTCGGCGTCGAGCAGTCCGATCATCTCGTTGCGCATGCGCACGCGCTCGGCCAACAGCTCGCCCTGCAGCTCGGACATGCGGCCATGGAGCTCTTCGATGGCGTCGGGGTCCGGCTGCTCGACCGCCATCAGCTCGGCCATATCGTCGCGCATTTCGGCCAGTTCGACCCCTACGTGGGCCTCGAACTCCCGATAGGCGCGGCGGAGCTTGCGCATCTCGGCGAGCTTGTCGCCCTCAAGCTCCAGCTCCCAGAGGGGCGTCCGTGGATCACCGAAGCCGCCCTCAAAACCGCCGCGCATCCAGTCCCAGCACGGGCCGTAGCCCAGGCCGGAGCCCATGCCCATTCCCATGCCGGGTTGCTGCATCGCTCCGGCACCCGGGCCTCCAGGCCCGAAACCTTGTCCCATGCCGGCGCCGCGATCGGCCTGAGCCGCTGCCAGCCCGCTGCCGAGCAGCGCCGCGGTAGCGAAGGCGATCAGGGATGCGGTTCTTCTGCTGCCGCGAACTCGTCCTGCCATGGTCTTGCCTCCCTTGAGAGTCGCTCTCTCCATCGATGCGTGATCCGGCGGCAGCGATGCCGCCGCCGGGTCCTGTGGAAAACGGGTCGGGCGGCCGATCAGGCCGCCGCGGCGGCGAGGAACAGGCCGATGACGCAGGCCAAAGCGGCCATCCAGGCCAGGCTGCGCAGGCTCGCGTAATCGCCGATGTAGAACAGCCCGTAGGCAATTCGCAGCAGGACGAAGAGCACCGCCAGGGTGTCGATCACGCCCTGCGCCGCGCCGACTTGGTGGGCGATGATCACCGCCGCCGCAAAGGGCGGGAAGGCCTCGTAGCCGTTCTGCTGGGCCCAGTGGGCGCGCTTTGGCCACCCTTCCTGGCGGTCGAGCCACTCCCGGGGGCGGGTGTTGTCGAACTGCCCGCCACCAAACTTGGCGGCGCCGGCGAAGGCCATGGGCAGGATGGCGGCGACGAGGACCATCCAGTAGCCGAGGGACATGGGCATCTCCTTCCACTGGCTGCGACCCCCGTCCGGGGGCCTCCGGCCCCAGTCTAGGGCAATCCGCGCCTCCCCGCCTATTGTCCCGTCGACGATGCCGGCGGGCCCGGCGCTCAGCCGGTGTCGTTGCGCAGCTGCTCGGCCCGCTCAATGAGTTCGGCCCGGCGGATCTTGAGTCCCCGCGTCTCGGGCAGCGGGTGCCAGGCAACCGGGGTCATGTGCGGGCTCAGCCGGGCTCGCAGCCACTCGCGCAATGCGCTCACGGGGAGCGCGTCGCCGTTCGTCTGCACGAACGCCACTGGGCGCTGGCCGAACTCGCGATCGCTGCGTGGGACCACCACCGCCTCGCGGACCACCGGGTGCTCGCGGAGAGCCGCCTCGATGGTCTCAGGCTGGATGTTTTCGCCGCCGCTGATGAACTGGTTGTCGCGGCGTCCCGTGATCACCAGGCGCCCCGCATGCCAGTACCCCAGGTCGCCGGTTGAGAACCAGCCGTCCCCGTCGGTCAGCGGCGCCACGCTGCCGCCGTCAAGGTACCCCGGGCAGAGCGTCTCGCCGCGCACGCGGATCTCACCCTCGTCGATGCGCAGCTCGCGGAAGGGCAGGACCCGTCCGCCACCGCGCAGCGCAGGCCAAGTGGCCACCTGAGCGGTCATCTCGGTCAGGCCGTAGCTCATGTAGCACGGAACCCCCCGCGCCTGCGCCTGCTCCAGCAGATCGGCCGCTACCGGCCCGCCGCCGAGCAGCACGCAGCGCAGGAAGGGCAGGGGGGTGTCGGCCGCATGCAGCAGGCGGCGCAGCTGGGTCTCCACCATGGAGACATGGCTGATGCGGTGGGTGCTCAGGAAGGCCGCGTCCTCGCTGCGACCACCAACGACCATGGGTACCCCGGCCTCCAGGCAGCGGAAGATGATCCCCAGCCCGCCCACATGGAACAGGGGTAGGGAGAGCAGGTAGCGATCCGGGCTGCGCAGCGGCAGGTATGCCAGGGCGCCCTGGGCGCTGCGTACGTAGTTGGCGTAACTGTGTGCCGCGATGCGCGGCGTCCCGGTCGAGCCGGAGGTGGCCACCCCGGCGCAGGGGGCGTCGGCCTTGAAGCGCCACTGCAGGTCCGCAGCGGGTGTGCCGGGCGGGCCTTCGCCGGTGTGTCGGAGTTCGGCGCCGGGGGCTGGGATCAGACCGGAGATGCCGTGCCCGGCCAGCAGCCCCTGCAGGGCGGCCTCCGGCATGCGCTCCGAGACCGGCAGGACACGCCCGCCGGCCCGCAACACGGCCAGCCAGTCGATGACCCCGGCGGTGTCGGTGGTGATGCGAAGGGAGGTCCATGTCCTGGCGCCGAGGCCCTGCTCCTGCAGGGCCCGGGCGCGCCGGCTGACCGCCTCGTGGAGGGCTGCGAAGGTGTAGCAGAACCCCGGTTCGATGAGCGCCGGGTGCTGCGGCCAGCGGTGGCTGGCCCGCGTCAGTCGGCACGGGAACCGGGCGGGCATGGTCACAGCAGCGGGGCCTCCGCAGTGAGCTGCTCACGCCGGCGTACCGGCTTGGTTGTGTGCCCGGGCTGGCTGCGCAGGGGCTCGAGCAGGGCCTCGGGCCAGGCGCCGAAGGTATCCAGTCCCGGAGTGGCCTGCAGCCCCCACCTCGCGGCCAACCGGGCGTAGAGGTCCAGGGTGATGTTGCTTTCGAAGGCAGCGCTGAGCACCACCTGCACACCGGCGCTGGTGGCGGCGTCGATCCACGCGCGGGTGCGGGTCAACCCGGTCAGCATCGGCTTGAGGACCACTGCACCGAGCCCGGCGGTGGTGAGGTCGGCGTCCGGATGCTCGCGGAGGGTCTCATCCCAGGCGAAGGGGATGGCTGTCCGTGACGACCATCCGGCGTACGAGGCACCCGGGCGCAGCGGCTCCTCGATGAAGGCCACGCGCTCCGCGGGCAGCCCGGCGCAGAGGCGTGCCGCCTCCTCGGGGGTCCAGCTGCGGTTGGCGTCTAGCCGCAGGCGGGTTGTCGCGGGCAGGCGATCGAGGATGCGTGCCAGGCGCTCGGCGTCTTCCGCCACGCTGGCCCGGCCGACCTTGACCTTGACGCAGCTCGGTGCTGGCCCCTCGATGGCCTCGTCCTCGTGGCCCAGCAGCCGACAACTGCTTACCCGCGGCGTCGCCCCCGGCGGGTGGAGCAGCTGCAGCCAGCCGGCCTCCAGGCCGAAGCGGGCGGCCGGTGGCAGTGCCTGTAGCGCCCCGGATTCGCCAGCACCCGAGTGCGCCTGCTGGAGATCGGCGCCGACACGCCCGGCGCCGGCGCCGAAAAAGCGACGGCAGGCGTCGATGCACTCGTCCAGGCCCTCGGTGCTGAACCCGGGCAGCGGGGCGATCTCGGAGACCGCCCGGCGGCCGCCTTCGGCTGTCCAGAAGAGCAGTGCGCCGTGGCGCTCGGCAACCAGGGCCGTGCCGGGCAGCAGTGCCACCCGGTAGCGGCAGAGCTCCACGGAGCGCAGCCGCACGGTCACGGTCAGGGGTTGTGCTTGAAGCGCCGGAAGTTCGGTTTGCGCTTTTCCAGGTAGGCGTTACGCCCCTCCTGCCCCTCCTCGGTCATGTAGAAGAGCATGGTGGCGTTGCCGGCCAGCTCCTGGATGCCGGCCTGGCCGTCGACCCCGGCGTTGAACGCCGATTTGAGCGCACGCAGGGCGATGGGCGAGTGCTCGAGGATGCGCTGGCACCAGGCCACCGTCTCGCGCTCCAGGTCCTTCAGCGGCACCACCGTGTTGACCAGGTCCATGGCACGCGCCTGCTCGGCGTCGTACTGCCGGCACAGGAACCAGATCTCCCGGGCCTTCTTCTGGCCGACCACGCTGGCCATGTAACTGGCGCCGAAGCCGCCGTCGAAGGAGCCCACCCGCGGTCCGGTCTGGCCGAAGCGCGCGTTCTCGGCGGCCACCGTCAGGTCGCAGATCAGGTGCAGCACATGCCCGCCGCCGATGGCGTAGCCCGCCACCATCGCGATCACCGGCTTCGGGCAGGAGCGGATGTCGCGCTGCAGGTCGAGGACATTCAGGTGGTGCGTGCCCTGTTCGTCCTGGTAGCCGGAGTCACCGCGCACCCGCTGATCGCCGCCCGAGCAGAAGGCGAGGTCGCCGTAGCCGGTGAGGATGATGACGCCAATCTCCTGGTCGAAGCGGGCGTCCGCGAGGGCCTGTTGCATCTCCAGGACGGTGCGGGGCCGGAAGGCGTTGCGCACCTCGGGGCGGTTGATGGTGATCTTCGCGATCCCGTCGGCCTTGTGGTAGAGGACGTCCGTGTAGCCGCTGGAGCAGTCGGTCCAGTCCAGGGCCGGCTCGATGGAGTTCGGATGCTCTTCGCTCATATCAGGGGTGCTCACCGCTGCAGATGCGTTGAATGACTGCGGCCACCGCCTCCGGGGCCTCGGCGTGGCAGTTATGCCCGACGCCGTCGATTTTGACAACCGTCAGCCCCGGGGTTTGCGTGGCCAGGTCGTCGGCGATGGCCGAGAACTTCTGATCCCGCGCGCCGGCGATGTAGGCGCTGGGTGCCGGGAGGCGGCGCAGCGCCGGGCGCAGGTCCGGCTGCCCGGCCAGGCTGGCAGCGCGCAGGGTCGCGGCCAGGTGTTGGGGGTCGTGTCCGGCCCGGCGTTGGATCAGGGCCCGGCGACGCGCCTCGCTCAGGTCGGCGAAGACCGGTTGGCGGTACCAGGCGTCCAGGTTCTCCAGCCATGAGCCGGTGCTCAGACGTCGGGCCCAGGCATCATCGTGGCGACGCCGCTGCGCCCTTGCCGAGGCATCCTGCAGCCCCGGGTGGGCGCCCTCAAGGATCAGCGCGCTGATCCGCTGCGAATGCCGCTCGGCGAGCGCGAGGGCCAGGCGGCCGCCGAGGGAGTAGCCAACCAGGGCGAAGCGCGGCGGCAGTTCGGGGGCCAGGCGCGCCCAGAGGGCGTCGGCCAGCGCATCAAAGGTTTGCCCCGGCGGCGGTGCGCCGTCGTGTCCAGGCAGGGGCGGGGTTCGGCAGCGCAACCCCGGCGCCAGCGCCTCGGCCACCGGCCGCCACTCGTCGGGATCGCCCAGGAAGCCGTGCAGGCAGACGACATCGGGGGTGTGAGCGGTGGGTCCTGCATCCGCCATCGGTCACAACGCCTCGAGGGCGCGGAACAGGGCCGCTATTTGCCCGCTGCCGGCGCCGGGCGGGCACACCACTTCGATGACGCTACCGCCGGGCCTGGATCGCGCCTCGCGGTGAGCCGCCTGGAGGCTGTCGCCGTCGCCGCAGTGCCAGTAGGGCAGCCGGAACTGCTCGGCCGCACGGGCGAACCCGTAGCCGTGGGGCATGCGGAACAGGCGGCGATGGGCCTCGCCGGTCTCTTCGCGGGCCGGCAGCAGATCGAAGATGCCGCCGCCATCGTTGTTGAGCACCACCACCACGCAGGTATGTCGGGCCTCGCCGAGCAGGGCCAGGCTGTTGAGGTCGTGCAGGGCCGATAGGTCGCCGACCACCAGCGTGACGCCGTCCCGGTGGTGGTGGGCGAAACCGGCGGCGGTGGCGATCAGCCCATCGATGCCGCTGACGCCGCGTTGCGTGACGCAGGGGTTGCCGTGGGCGGGTGCGGCGAAGAGATCGAAGACCCGGATCGGTAGGCTGTTGCCGGGGAACAGCGCCATGCCTGGTGGCAGCACCTGGCTGATTCGCTCGGCGGCGGCCGGCTCCGCGAACGGGGCGTTGGCCAGTGCCGTGCGGCACGCCTCGGCCACCCGGGCGCGGGCCTCGGCAAGGCCGGGTAGTGGCGGCTGTGGCGCGTCGGGGCGAAGGGTGCGGCATGCGGCGGCGATATCCGCCTGAACCGTGGTCGCGTGCCAGTCGGGGTCGAGATCCTCATCGCCACGGGTGACCAGCCAGCGCTGCGGTGCGTGGTCGGCGAGCCAGGCGGGCAGCCGGCGGCCGGTGAGCCGGCCACCGAACTGGACGACCTGGCGGGCGTGGCCCAGGGCCTCGCGCCCGGCGGCCGTGGCAAGCAATAGCTCCGCCCCGCCGACCACGCACGGGTGGGCGCGCAAGCGCAGCTGGCTGCCGGGGTCGGCGAGGACGGGGATGTTGCCGGCGGCGGCGGTCTCCAGCACCGCTTCGGCCTCGTCGCTGCGCAGCTCACCGGCGACGAACAGCTGCGGTGGGTCCGCCTCCTTAAGCGGCGGCGCCGCTACTTGCCCCTGGTGGCCGGGTGGCAGGGGCGGGGGCGCCGCGGGTTGTTCGGCGCCCCCGTAGAGGGGTTCGCGCAGCGGCATGTTGATATGGATGGGCCCGCTGCCGCCGGGGTCGGTGGCGGCGGTCAGGGTGGCGTCCAGACGCCGGTTCAGCCAGCGGCCGCACAGCGCCGTCTCGGGTGTCGGCAGTGCCAGGGTGGCCCGTACCAGCGGGGCGAAGAGGCCCTCCTGGGGCATGGCCTGGTTGGCGCCGCAGTCGTGTAGTTCGGGCGGTCGATCGGCGCTGATCACCACCAGGGGTAGCCGGCTCTGCCGGGCCTCCGCGACCGCGGGGTGGAGGTTCGGCACTGCTGTGCCCGAGGTGGTGATCACCGCTACCGGGCGCTGGCTGGCGCGAATCAGCCCCAATGCGTAGAAGGCCAGGCCGCGTTCGTCGAAGTGGGTGTGCACGCGCAGCCCGCAGGCGGCCTCGGTTCGTCGGGCGGCGGCCAGTGCCAGAGGGGCACTGCGGCTGCCGGGGGCGATGCAGAAGTCCACCACGCCGTGGCCGTGCAGACGGTCGATAAGGCTGCCGGCCCAGGTGGCGTTGAGGTCCTCGGTGCGCACGCTGTCCCCCGGACTAGCCCTGCACGGCGGAGAGGAAGGACTCGATCTTGGCCTCCAGCTCCTGCCACTCGGCCTCGGGCTCGGAGCCCTGGACGATGCCGACGCCGGAGTAGCACCAGGCCCGGTCGCCGGCGACCAGCGCCGAGCGGATAGCCACGGCCAGCTCCGAGGCATCGCCGGAAAGCAGGCCGATGACCCCGCTGTACCAGCCGCGGCGGAAACCCTCCTGGCGGCTGATCAGGTCCTGGGCCCGGCGGCGCGGGAAGCCGCAGACCGCCGGTGTCGGGTGGAGGGCATCGAGCAGTTGGTGGTCGCCGACCCCCGGGCGCAGGGTCGCCTCGATGGGCAGCCGGCGGTGCTGGATGCGGTCGAGTTTGAGCACTCCGGCCTGCTCGGGGGCGTCGATGCGGATCGCCCAAGGCTCGAGTTCCCCGCGGATGTAGCGGGTGACCCAGGCGTGTTCGCGGACCAGCTTGGAGTCCTCCCGCAAGGACGCCTCCAGGGCGGCGTCCTCCGCCGCGGTCTCACCGCGGCGCACAGTGCCGGCAAGGGATTCGGTCTGGACCGAACGCCCGCTGCGGTAGAACAGCCGCTCCGGCGAGCAGCCCATGAAGATCCGTCCGGCGTGCTCGATGGCGAAGCAGTAGCTGCCGTCGGTGATCGCCGACCAGCGGCGCAGCGTGGTGAAGGCGGCCAGCGGGCGGTCGAGTCGGAGGGCTACCTGCCGGGCCAGCACCGCCTTGTGCACGTGGCCGACCCGGATGTCCCGGAGGATCGCCTCGATGCGGCTGCTGCACTCGGCGAAATCCAGGTCCTCCGTGCGGTCGGTGACCCGTGCCGGCCGGTGTTCGCTCACGGCTGCCGGGCGCAGATCCTCAAGGAGCCCGGTCAGCTCGCTCCGGCGTTGCCGGAGTTCCGCAGCACTTTCGGCGTACAGGTTGACACTCAGCTGCTGCCCGGCGCGGTTGCCTTGCAGTTCCACTGCGGGGAGTAGGGCCAGGCTGGCCGGGAAACCCTGCCACTCGCCGGCACCAGAGCGGCCATCGAAGGAGAAGGCGCAGAGCAGGTGGACCCCGGGGTGGCGCGCCAGGCTCTGGGCGTGGCGCAGCAGCGCGGGGTGGTCGTCCGGGGTGTCGGCCGTGTACCGCCAAGCGGCGCCGATGCCGGCCAGGCGGATCTGACCGGAGCGGTCCTGCCAGTAGCAGCGCGGCGCCAGCGGGTTGGCCTCCAGCCAAGCGAGCGGGTCGACCTCCGGTACGGGCACGCTGGCTCGCACCAGGCCCGGGCTCTCGAACCGCCACTGCCGCACCTGCACGAGCAGGTCCTCGATGGCCTGCTCCGCGGGGTCGCAGGGGCTCCCTCGACGGTGGCCGGCGTCCCCGCTCGGTGGGGTACCCGGCACGTTGGCACGTTGCGGGCTGTGAGGCATCGCGATCCAGGGGTTGGTGGTGCTGCGCCCGGCACGGATCAGGGTGTCGCGCAGGGGTTATACACTACCTGAACGAGCACTCGCGCGCACGCATGCGGCGTGCGGTTGGCGGTTCGGCGGCGCGGTGCCTGCGCGGCCCCGTGGGCCGGTTCAGCGGCGACGCACGAACCGGCCGGTCAGAGCCTCGATGCCGGCGATGCGCTCGGTGACCGCCTGCAGCCGTTCGTCGGTTCGCAGCGATTCGCCGGTGACCCGCTCGGCCACCCCCTCGATGCTCGAGACGCTGCGCGCGATCTCCTGCGAGGTGGCCCCCTGCTGTTCGGTGGCGGTGGCGATCTGGCCGGCCATGTCGCGGATCTCGTCGACGGCCGCCTGGATCTCCTGCAGCGAGCTGCTGGACTCGTCGGCGTGCGCCAGGGTCTGCTCGGCGCGACTGCGGCTCTCACGCATGGCCTCGACGGCCTCGGCCGAGCCGCTCTGCAGCGACTCGATGATGCCATCGATCTCGCGGGTCGATTCCGCCGTCTGCCCGGCGAGCTTGCGCACCTCCTCGGCGACGACGGTAAAGCTGCGCCCCGCCTCGCCGGCGCGGGCGGATTCCACCGACGCATTCAGGGCGAGCAGGTGGGTCTGCTTGGTGATCTTGCCGATGAGGGTGGCCGCCTTGCCGATGCGCTCCGCCTCGCCGTTGACCCGTTCGATGGTGGCCGCGGCGTTCTCGATGTCGCGGACCAGGGAGCGCACCGCGGCGGTGCTCTGTTCCACGGTCTGCCGGCCCCGCTCGGTCTGTTTCCCGGCGCGCTCGGTGGCATCGGCGGTGGCCGAAGCGTTCTGGGCCACCTCCTGGACCGTCGCGCTCATCTGTTCCATGGCGGTGGCTACGCTGCGGGTTTCGTCGCTCTGCTGCTGCGCCTCGTCGCGCACCGCGTGCATCGACTGGCGGGCCTCGGCGGCCTCTGCGGAGAGGCGGCGGGCGTCGTCCCCCAGGCGCTTGGCGATGGCCTGGGTCTCGGAGGCGAGGTGCAGCAGCGCCAGCTGGATCGACGCTCGATCGTCGCGGCGGCCGAGGTAGATCGCCTCGCTGAGCGGGTCATCGAGCAGCGCTCGGGCCTGCTCGCGGGCGCCACGGAGCTGACTCAGCACCTGCAGGCCGGCGGCGCCGAGGGCGGCGATGCCGGCGATGCCGAGCGACAGCTGGCCCCCGGTGCCGACCGGCAGCAGGGCGCCGAGGGCGACGCCGAGCAGTGCGGCCAGCGCACCGCCGGCCAGCCAGACGCCACCGCCCGGGCGCCGCCGTTCGATCAGCCCGGCGGGCAGGGGGCCCTTGTCCGGCTCCGCGGCGCGCAGGCGCCGGTAGGCGCGTTCGGCCCGCTCGATCACCGCCTCGTCGCCGATCTGCTGACGCACCGACTGTATCTCGGTGATGTTGCCCGTATCGTCGCGGATGGGCGTGGCGTAGGCGTGAACCCAGTAGTGATCGCCGTTCTTGCAGCGGTTCTTGATCACCCCCATCCACGGTTGCCCGGACTGCAGGCGCTGCCACATGTGCTCGAACACCACCCGTGGCATGTCCGGGTGACGGATCACGTTGTGGGGTTGCCCGATGAGTTCGTCCGGTTGGTAGCCGCTGATGCGGACAAAGTCCTCGTTGATGTAGCGGATCCGTCCGCGGGAGTCGGTGGTCGACAGGATGTTGGCGCCATCCCAGACGGCAACACGGCGCTGCGTGACCGGTTCGTTGACTCGCAACGCGGAGCCCTCCTCTGTGTCGGCGGCGGCGCGGCCGCGCCTGAACCAATGTATGATCCAGAGTACGGTCTTTCGTTGGTGGAGTCACTTCCCTGTGGGCGCGGTCGGGGTTGGGCCAACCGCTGCTCCGGGGCTACAGTGATCCCGTGGGGAATCGGTCCCCGCAGGGCCGTGGGCCGCTGGTTCCTGCACTGCTGAGGGTGGACGTTTGCCCAGATTGAATGCCGAGTCCGACCCGGACGACTTACTTACCCTGGCCGCCGAGTCGGTGGGCTTGGGCGTATGGCGTATCGACCTGCAGACCGAGTGCATCGAGCTGTGTCCGCGCGCCCGGGCCCTCTTCGGCTTGACCGACGACGCCCCGCGGCCGGCCCGCGAGGGGCTGGACCACTATGCCCTCGAGCATCGCGAGCGGTTGCAGGAGGCCTATCGCCGGTGCATCGATGACGGCACCGCCTACGATGTCGAGTTCCAAGCCCGGGTTGCCGGCGGGGAGCAGCGCTGGCTGCGCGCGACCGGGACGCCGGTGCGCGATGCCGCCGGCCGGATGACCGCGGTGGCCGGCGCCCTGCTCGATATCGAGGATTATAAGGCGCGGGAGTCCGAGCACGCCGAGGCGCGGGTGGCGGCCGAGCGCACGGACCGGGCCAAGTCGGAGTTCCTCTCGGCGATGAGCCACGAGCTGCGCACCCCGCTCAACGCCATCGTCGGCTTCGCGCAGCTGCTCTATGCCGACGATGAGCTCGATGCCGCCACCCGCAGCGAATACCTGCGCCACATCCTCAGTGCCGGCTGGCACCTGCGTGATCTGGTCGGCGACATCCTGGATCTGGCGCGGATCGAGGCCGGCCGGGCGTCACTGACGCCGGAGACGGTGCGCGTCTCCGATCTGCTGCAGGAGGGTCTGCGCCTGGTGCGTGATCAGGCCGCCGACCACGGCGTCAGCCTGCGCCTGGAGGGTTCCGGGCGCTCCAGCGGGGTGTGTGTCTGGGCGGACCGGCTGCGGCTCAAGCAGGTGGTGCTGAACCTGCTGACCAACGCCATCAAGTACAACCGTGAGGGCGGATCGGTGGTCCTCAGCTACGGATGCGACGAGGCCGGGCAGGTGTGGGTCGACGTGGCCGACACGGGGCTGGGGATTGATCCGGAGCGCCGCGAGGGGCTCTTCGAGACCTTCGACCGGCTCGGGCGCGAGACGGGAAGCATCGAGGGCGTGGGGATCGGGCTACCGCTGGCGCTGCGGCTCAGCCGCCTGATGGGCGGTGATCTGCATTTGGTCGAGAGCGCACCGGATCAGGGCTCCCGCTTCCGGCTGAGCCTGCCCGGCATCGACGGTGAGGGCTGGGATCGGCACCACACGCCGAGCCTCGACCCGCAGTTGCTGGATGAGCGCGCCGATGATCCGCCCCTGCGTGTGCTGGCGGTGGAGGACAATCGGGTCAACATGCTGCTGCTCAGCGGTTTGGTGGCCAAGCGCCGGGGCGTGGAGCTGCTCGAGGCCTACGACGGAGGCACCGGGCTGGAGATGGCCAAGCGCAAGCGGCCGGATCTGATCCTGCTCGACATGCACCTGCCGGATACCGACGGCTTTGCCTTGGCCCGGCAGCTGCGCGCCGATCCGGCGCTGCACGAGACACCGCTGGTGGCGGTCAGCGCCGATGCCAGCGACGAGGTCCGTCGCCGAGCCCTGGACGAGGGGTTCAACGACTATATCGTCAAGCCTTTCGAGCTGGAGCAGCTCGATGCGCTGATCCGCGAGGTCCGGCTGAGTCGCTAGCCGTGGGAGCCGGGGTGCAGCAGGACGCCACCACCTACTGCCTGACGCTGTTCCTTACCGAGGCGATGCGGGTCAGAGTGGGCCGGCTCGGGATGGTGGGATTCCCCGCCGGCTGGTGGGTCTACACGGGCAGCGCGCGGCGCAACATGGATGCCCGGGTCGCCCGGCACCTGCGCCGGGACAAACCGCGGCGCTGGCACCTGGACTACCTGACCGGCGACCGGCGCGTCATCGTGGTGTCGGTCACCCGGCACGCCGAGCCGGAGTGTCGGCGCAACCGCCGCAATGGCGGTATCGTGGTGGTGTCGGGCTTCGGCGCTAGCGACTGCGTGGCCGGCTGTGGTAGCCACCTGCGCTGGCTCGGCGCGGCGCCTGTGCCGGACGCTGCGAGTGGCGGCGCCGATAGCCTCCGGCAGCACCCGCAATCCCCGGAAAGAGGACACCCATGTACGTAGATCCCATGCCCCTGAGCGCTTACCCCTGGTACCTGCGCCCTTGGTTCTGGTGGCAGCGGCGGCGCGCCGGCTCGGTGTCCGAACCGATCCGCCTGTGGGCGCGCCGGCCCCGGTTGCTGGCGCCGCTGATGCTCCTCGGGGCGGCGTTCGAGCGCCGGCGCGCCGACCTCGAGCCCGGTCTGCGCGGGTTGGTGGGGCTGCGCGTGGGGCAGCTCAACGAATGCCCTTTCACGGTTGATCAGAGCGCCCACAGCCTCCAACGACAGGGTGTGCCCTGGGAGAAGATCCGTGCGGTCGCCGATTGGGCCGAGGGGGAGGGTTTCACCAGCCGGGAGCGGGTGGTGCTCGGCTACGTCGAGGCGGTCACGCGCAGCGACACCCCGGTCAGCGCCGACGTGGTCGGGGCGGTGAAGCGCCATCTGGATGATGAGGCCCTGATCGAACTCACCGGGCTGGTGGCCTTCCACAACATGACCACCAAGTTCAACAATGCCCTCGATGTCCCGCCCCAGGGGCTGTGCGTGCTCAGCGTCAACGAGCGTGGCGAGGCGGTGGCCCGGGAGGCGAACCCGGCCCGGGGCGAGTAGGGTATCCTCCGAAAGGTGTGGATCCGAGTGACGAGGAGGTCCCGTGAGCACGCTGGAGCAAGCCCTGATTGGCAACTGCGCCTTTGCCGCGCTGGTCAACCGCCAGGCCGAGATCACCTGGGCCTGTATGCCCCGCTTCGACGGCGATCCGGTGTTCTGCTCCCTGCTCGGCGATCCGGCCGCCGGCGCCGGGGCGGGGCGGTTCGCCATCGAACTCGAGGGGTTGGCGCGCACCGAGCAGTGGTACGAGCGGAACACCGCCATCGTGGTGACGCGGCTCTACGATCATCAGGGCGGGGTGGTGGAGGTGACCGACTTCGCCCCGCGCTTCGAGCAGTTCGGACGAACCTTCCGCCCGGTGGAGTTGATCCGCCAGGTGCGCCGGGTGGCCGGTTCGCCCCTGATTCGGCTGGTGGTGCGGCCGGTGTTCGATCATGGTCGGGCGTTGCCCAGCGTCACCCAGGGCAGCAATCACGTGCGCTACGTCGGCCCGGGCCAAGTCCTGCGCCTGACCACCGACGCCTCGCTGACCGCGATCCAGGATGAGACCCCGTTCATCCTCGAGGACGACCTGACGCTCGTGTTCGGTCCCGACGAGACGCTGCCCCAGTCGCCCCATGAGACGGGCTACCAGTTCTATGAGCACACCTGCATCTATTGGCAGGAGTGGGTGCGCAACCTGGCCATCCCCTTCGAGTGGCAGGAGGCGGTGATCCGCGCCGCGATCACGCTTAAGCTCAACACCTACGAGGACACCGGTGCGGTGATCGCCGCGGTGACCACCTCGGTCCCCGAGGCGCCGGATACCGGTCGCAACTGGGACTACCGGTACTGCTGGCTGCGTGACGCGTACTTCGTGATCAACGCCCTCAACCGGCTGGGGGCGACCAAGACGATGGAGCACTACGTGCGCTTCATCATCAACACCACCGCCGGTATCGAGGGTCGCTCCCTGCGCCCGGTGTATCGCATCAACGGCCGCGATGATCTCTTCGAGACCATCGCCTACGGGTTGCCCGGATACCGGGAGATGGGCCCGGTCCGCATCGGCAACCAGGCCTACGAGCAGCAGCAGAACGACGTCTACGGCTCGGTGATCCTGGCCACGGCGCACCTGTTCTTCGATGAGCGCCTGCGCCGCCGCGGCGATGAAGCGCTGTTCCGTCGCCTTGAGCAGCTCGGCGAGCAGGCCGTGGCCGTCTACCGCGAGCCGGATGCCGGCCCCTGGGAGTTTCGCGGTTTTGAGAAGGTGCACACTTTCTCGGCGGCAATCTGCTGGGCGGCTGCCCGCAACCTGCGCGCTATCGCCGCTAAACTGGGGCTGATGGAGCGGGCCGACTACTGGCGCCGCCGCGCCGACGAGATGGCAGCCACCATCCGCACCGAGGCCTGGAACGAGCAGCGCAACAGCTACATGGCCAGCTTCGGCGGCCAGGATCTCGACGCCAGTCTGATGCTGCTCTACGAATGGGGTTTCCTGCGCGCGGGCGACCCGCGTCTGGCCGGAACCGTGCGCGCCGTGGAGCAGGAGCTGCGCCACGGCGACTTCCTGTTCCGCTACGTCCACGAGGACGACTTCGGCAAGCCGCACACGGCCTTCACCACCTGCACCTTCTGGTATATCGATGCCCTGGCCGCGGTCGGGCGTGACGCGGAGGCCCGCGCGCTGTTCGAGCGCCTGCTCGAGTGCCGCAATCACGTCGGTCTGCTCTCGGAGGATATCGACCCGTACACTGGAGAACTCTGGGGCAACTTCCCGCAGACCTACAGCATGGTCGGACTCATTAACTCGGCCATGCGCCTGAGTCGTACTTGGGAGGAACCGCTGTGAGTCGACTGGTGACCGTTTCCAACCGTGTGGCCCTGCCCAGCCAGCTGCAGGCGGCCCAGGGTGGGCTCGCTGTCGGCCTGCGCTCGGCGCTGGAGGAGTCTGGCGGGATCTGGTTCGGCTGGGACGGCGGCGTCGACGAGCGCATCGACGGGTTGCGCCAGCCGCGCGTGCAGACCGCCAACGGGGTGCGTTACGCCACCCTGCGTCTGAGTCGCAGTGAATACAACCGGTACTACCTGGGGTACGCCAACCAGGTGCTGTGGCCGCTGTTCCACTACCGCATGTCCTTCGTGCACTGCCGCCGGGAGCGCGTCGAGGGCTACTGGGAGGTGAACCGGCTGTTCGCCGAGCACCTACCGCCGCTGCTTGAGGGCGACGAGGTTATCTGGGTCCATGACTACCACTTCATCCCGCTCGGGCAGTTGCTGCGCGAACAGGGCGTCGAGGCGCCCATCGGCTTCTTCCTGCACACCCCCTTCCCGCCCTGGGATGTCTACCGCGCTCTACCGGGCCACGAGCGTCTGCTTGAGTCCCTGTGCCGCTACGACCTGGTGGGGTTCCAGACAGCCATCGACCGGGACAACTTCTTCGACTGCCTGGCGCATTACCGCCCGCAGCTCCCGCGCCCCCGGGCCGAGGTCTTCCCCATCAGCATCGATGTCGATCAGGTAGCCCGCGAGGCCCAGCGGGGTTACAACTCCCAGCAGGGGCGGCGGCTGCAGCAGAGTCTGCGCGATCGGCGGCTGATGATCGGGGTCGACCGGCTCGACTACAGCAAGGGCCTGCGCAACCGGTTCGAGGCCTACGAGGCCCTGCTCGAGCAGCACAGCGAGCAGCGCGGGGATGTGGTCTTCCTGCAGATCGCCCCCGTCTCACGCGGGGATGTGCCCGAGTACGAGGAGATCCGCCAGCACCTGGAGTACCTGGCCGGCCACATCAATGGTCGTTTCGCGGAGTACGACTGGGTGCCGCTGCGCTACCTCAACCGCGGCTTCCACCGCTCGAACATCCTTGGCTTTCTGGCGCGCAGCGATGTCGGGCTGATCACCCCGATGCGCGACGGCATGAACCTGGTGGCGAAGGAGTTCGTCGCCGCTCAGGATCCCGGTGATCCGGGTGCCCTTGTGCTCTCGCGCTATGCGGGCGCGGCGCAGGAGTTGGATGGCGCGGTGCTGGTCAATCCCTACGATGTGGACCAGATGGTCGATGCTATGCACCAGGCGCTGACCATGCCGCTGGGTGAGCGACGCGAGCGCTGGCAGCAGATGATCGAGGCCCTGCGCCGGCAGGATATCCACCGCTGGCGGACGGAGTTCATCCAGGCCCTGCACGATGCTCACCGCGCAAGGAGTTCGGAGGCGCTGTGACCCGTTACCTGCTGGCCGACATCGGCGGTACGCATACCCGCGTGGCGGAGGCGGTTCCGGGTGAACCCCCGGGGCCGGTCACGCAGTACCGCAATCGCGATCTCGCCGGCCCCAGCGAGGCGCTGCAGCGCCACCGCACCGGGCACGCCGACGAAGACTGGTGGGTGGCGGCGGCAGTGGCCGGACCCGTGGCTCAGGGGGAGGTTCGGCTGACCAACCTCGGCTGGCAGCTCGAGGTCGGCGAGCTGGCGTGCCGTACCGGGGCGGCTCGTGCCGAGCTGGTTAACGACTACCAGGCGCTGGCCCGCGCTCTGCCCGAACTGGATCCGGCGGCGCACTGCACTGTGCTGCGATCCGGTACGCCGGCGTCGGGTGGGGCGATGGCGGTGCTTGGGCCGGGCACGGGCCTGGGCGTCTCCGGGCTGGTGCCGGCCGTCCGGGGCTGGGGGGTGATCGCCGGCGAGGGCGGCCACGTCACCCTCGCCGCCGCCGACGAGACCGAGGCAACGTTGCTCGGTGCCTTGCGCGGGGAACTCGGCCACGTCTCCGCCGAGGCGGTGCTCAGTGGGCCCGGGTTGAGCCGGCTGCACCGGGTGCTCCACGGGGTCGAGGCGGCCCCGGAGGCCATTACTGCCGCCGACGGCGAGGCCGACCCGGCGGCCCGGGAGACCATCGACCGTTTCCTCGCCCTGCTCGGCGGGACCGCCGGCAACCTCGCGCTCACCCTGGGTGCGCGCGCAGGTGTGTTCCTCGCCGGCGGGATCCTGCCGCGGTTGAGTGCCTCGCGGCTAGCCGACTCGCCGTTGCTCGAGCGCTTCCTGGCCAAAGGGCGCTTCCGTAGCTACCTCGAGCCGGTGCCGGTTTGGCGCATCGACGATCCGGCGGCAGCTGCGCTGCTCGGGCTGCGCGCGTGGCTGGATGACTTGCGGTACCCTTGAGACCCGAGTGGATTCAGGCATGCGGCTGGCAGGCGAGGCCTTCTGACCATGGCATCATCCCGCATCCCGGCGGACGAGGCGCACCGCCTCGAGGCCCTGGCGCGGTACCAGGGCGGTGAAAGCGGCCCCGAGGTGGCCTTTGACCGGCTGGTGGGCTTGTGCGCAAGGGTCTTCGAGGTGCCCATCGCTTTCATCTCGCTGGTCGAGCGCGAGCGGCAATGGTTCAAGGCGGCTCGCGGGCTGGAGCTGACGGAGACGCCGCGCGAGATCGCCTTCTGCAACTGCGTGATCGAGACCGGGGATCCGCTGGTGGTCACTGACAGCCACCGGGATCCGCACTACGCGGACCATCCGCTGGTTACCGGGCCCCCGCACCTGCGCTTTTACGCCGGGGTGCCGCTGGTCGTCGATGGCGGCGCGCGGATCGGCACCCTATGCCTCGGGGATCGCCGGCCGCGGACCCTCTCCGGCGCCGAGCTGGAGACCCTGCAGGAGCTGGCGGCCATGGTGGTGGACGAGTTCGAGCTGCGCCGGGCCAACCAGCGCCTCGATCAAGAGCGGGCGCGCGCCGAGCGGGCGGCCACCGAGCTGCGCCGCGCCAACCTCGAACTGCAGCAGGCCCGCGAGGAGGCCGAGCGGGGTAATCGGGCCAAGAGCCAGTTCCTCTCAAGCATGAGCCACGAACTGCGCACGCCGCTGAACGCCGTGCTCGGTTTCGCCCAGATCCTCGATCAGGACCCGCGCGAGCCGCTCTCCGAGCGCCAGGCCGGCTACGTCGAGCAGATCCTCGGGGGTGGTCGGCACTTGCTGTCGCTGATCGACGACATCCTCGATCTCTCCCGGGTTGAGGCCGGTCGGGTGCAGCTGCAGTCGGAGTGGGTGGCGCCGGGGTCGCTGGTTGATCAGTGCGTCGAGCTGCTCGGTCCCCTGGCCGCCGATGCTGGGGTGCACCTGTCGGTGCAGCAGGCCGCTGATGCCCCGGCAACGATCCGGGCCGATCCACAGCGCATCCGGCAGGTGCTGTTCAACCTGCTCAGCAATGCCGTGAAGTACAACCGGCCGCAGGGGCGGGTGGACCTCGAGGTCGAAGCGTCCGCCGCCAACCGGATCCGGTTCCGGGTGCGGGACACCGGGGTCGGCATCCCTGAGGAGCGCCAGCGCGAGGTCTTCTACCCCTTCAATCGCCTGGGCCTGGAATCCTCGGAGGTGGAGGGGACCGGAATCGGCCTGGTGGTGACTCGCCGCCTGGTTGAGCAGATGGGCGGAGAGCTAGGCTTCTCCAGCGAGCCCGGGGTCGGGTCGGTCTTCTGGGTCGAACTGCCCTGTTTCCCTGCGGAGAGCGAGGTTTCCGGCGATGGATAAGCCGAGCTACGAGGGCAGCGGGCTGGTCAACCTGATGGCCTCCCTGGGTCGCGCATTCGCGGCCGGGTCGAGCCACTATCCAGCCCTCGACCCCGATCCGGACCTGGGGCTGGAGGATGCCCGCACGGTGATCCTCTGGATTATCGACGGCCTCGGCGACCACTTCCTGGCCCGACAGCCGGCCAGCACACTGGCCCGAGACCGGGTTCGGGGGCTGACCTCGGTTTTCCCGGCCACCACCTCGGCGGCGCTGACCAGTATCATCACCGGCCGCCCACCGCGGGGGCACGGGGTCACAGGCTGGTTCATGTACGTCCACGAGCTCGGCGCCGTCACCGCCTGGCTGCCTTTCGGGCCGCGGGTGGGCAAGGGGCAGTGGTCCGGTATCGAGCCGGAAAGCGCCGAGTTGCTTCAGCGCGACCCGATCTGGGATCGCTTCGAGGCCGAGACGCACGTCGTCCAGCCCTCTTGGCTGGTCGATACGCCGTACAGCCGCGGGGTCACGGGACGCTATGCCCGGCGCCAAGGTTATCAGGGGCTGGACGAGCTGCGCGAGGTGCTCGTGCGGATCGCCCGCGAGCCCGGCCGGCAGCGCCGATTCGTCTACGCCTACTGGCCGGATCTGGATACGCTGAGCCATCAGCACGGGGTCGACAGTGCGCCGGTGCGCGATCAGTTTCGCTCCATCGATATCGCCTGGCAGCGACTGCTCGACGGGGTCCAGGGTACCGATACCGTGGTGCTGGCCACGGCCGATCACGGCCTGATCGACACCGCCCCCGAGCGGACCCTCTACCTCGAGGACCATCCGGAACTCGCCGAGATGCTGGCCCTGCCGCTGTGCGGCGAGCCGCGGGCGGCTTACTGCTACCTGCGTCCCGGCACCGAGACCGACTTCCAGCTCTATTGTCGGGAGCGCCTGGGGGCCGTCTGCCAGGTCGCCCGGGCCGAAGAGCTGCTTGCAGCCGGTTGGTTCGGTCCGATGCCCGAGCACCCCCGGCTGCGCCGGAGGATCGGCGACTGGGTGTTGTTGCCTGCGGACGGCTGGGTGATCAAGGATCGGCTGGTGGGTGAGGGCCGTTTCGCCCAGGTGGGCGTGCACGGTGGCGCCTCGGCCAGTGAGCAGTGGGTGCCGCTGATTGCCGCACGGCCGTGATAGCATCAGCAGGATGGAATCCCTGCTCTACACCGCCGAGGTGCCCTTCGAGGCCGCGCGACGCGTTGGCCGGGGCTGGCACGGCCACTCCTTCCGGCTGCGTGTGCGGGCGGCGCCCGATGGTGGTGCCGCCGATCCGGACGCGCTGGCCGATGCGTGCGCCCGCGTGACGGCGCCATTTGACTACACGCTCCTCAACGAGCGCCTCGAGGATCCCGCTGACGACCGGCTGCTCGACGAGCTCGGCCGGTGCTTGCGCACCGCTGGCGTGACCCCGCGGCGGCTGGCGCTGCGCAGTGCCCCGGATCGCGGCGTCGGCCGCGGTGAGGTGGACTGGGCGTGGCGGGCCTTCCGGTTCGAAGCGGCCCATCGGCTGCCCTACGTCCCCGAAGGCCACCCGTGCGGGCGCATGCACGGGCACGGGTACCTGGTGGTGCTCGAGGCCACCGGCGCCGATGCTGAGGGGCTGGGGGCGGCGTGGGCGCCGCTGGGCGAGGCCCTGGACCGCGCCTGCCTGAACGACTTCCTGGACAACCCCACCAGTGAACTCATTGCCGTCTGGCTCTGGGAGCAGCTCCGTCCCCGCTGCCCCGGGCTTACCCGATTGCATGTCCATGAGACGGAGCACTCTGGCTGCACCTACGACGGCGAGCGGCACACCATCTGGAAGGCCCAGCGTTTTGAGGCCGCCACCTGCGTTTCGGGGCCCGGAGATCGACGCGGCCGGTTGCACGGGCACGGCTATCGGCTGCGGGTCCATGTCACTGCCCCGCTGGACCGCGTGCTCGGCTGGACGTTGGACTACGGCGACGTCAAGGCGGCCTTCGCGCCTGTGCGCCAGGCGCTGGACCACCAGCGCCTGGACGCGATCGCCGGTCTCGAGGCCGGGGACGTGGCCAGTCTGGCCGCCTGGGTGGCGCGCTCCGCGCACCAGCGGCTGCCGGAACTCCACCGCGTGGACTGCTACGAGCGCGACGGCGTCGGGGCCATCGCCTGGCCGGATTGAGCCGTGAGCTACGCCGTCCACAGTCTGTTCTATACCCTGCAGGGCGAAGGAGGGCGAAGCGGCCGGCCGGCTGTCTTTGTGCGTTTTGCCGGCTGCAACCTGTGGAGCGGCCGGGAGCCCGATCGAGCGACGGCCGTCTGCAGGTTCTGCGATACCGAGTTCGTGGGTACCGGCGGTCCCGGCGGGGGGCGTTTCGGTGACGCCGGGGAGCTGGCCGCGGCGGTGGCGGCGCAGTGGCCCGATGGCGGTGCGCCCTATGTCGTTTGCACCGGCGGTGAACCGGCGTTACAGCTCGACGCGGACCTGCTGGCAGCCCTGCACGCCCGGGGGTTTGAGGTGGCCGTGGAGACCAACGGCACCTTGCCCCTGGCGCCGGGCGTGGACTGGCTTTGCGTTAGCCCCAAAGCAGGGACCGAGCTGGCGGTCACCGCCGGTGACGAACTCAAGCTGATCTATCCGCAGCCCGGAGCAGAGCCGGAGCGCTACGCCCACCTGGCATTCCGCCACTTCTATCTCCAGCCCTTGGACGATGCCCAGCGCGATGCGCATACCCGTGCGGCACTGGACTACTGCCGTGCGCACCCGCAGTGGTGGCTGAGCATGCAGATCCACAAAGACCTGGGCATCCCGTAGCCCTCGGGGCGCCGCTTGCGCTCGGCCGGGGACCCAGGCAACGTGGACCCTCAGGTCCGCCTCTGGCGAGGGGAAAGGTCATGTTCGAGGTCAGTCTGGATACTGTCTGCTTTATCATCCGCAAGTGCCGGGAGTTCCAGGCTAAGGAGGCGGTGGTCATCCCCGACTCGCCGGATGGCCCCGAGGACGACTGGGCGCTTCAGGTCCTTGCCGACCACGCCGATGACCTGAGCGTGCAAGAGCTGCGTGCCACCTTCGAGGACATGGAGCCGGCGGAGCAGGCCGAGGTCGTGGCGCTGATGTGGATCGGACGCGGCGATTTCGATGCCAGCGAGTGGACGGAGGCGCGCAGCGAGGCGAAGTCGGCGTGGAACCCGCGGACCGCTGACTATATCCTCGCTACGCCGCTGGCGGCCGACTACCTGGAAGAGGGACTGGATGCCTTCGGTTTCGAGTGTGACGACTGAAGGCCGCGCGGGCCGGCTACGACCGCCCGAGCCGGTTCGATAGCCAGGTGTCCAGGCGCTGGATCTCGGGCATGCAGACCGCGTGCTCCATAGGGAAATCGTGCCACTCCACGGGATGGCCTGCGGCCTCCAGCTCGGCAGCCGCCTGGCGGCCGAGTTCGATGGGGACGATCGGATCCTGCGTCCCGTGGGCCATGAAGACCGGGGCCCGTGCCCCGTCGTGGCCGGTCTCCGTGGCGCTCGGCAACCAGCCCGAAAGCGCAATGACCCCGGCCGGCGGGGTTGACGAGTTGAGCGCCGTGTAGAGGGCGGTGGCGGCGCCCTGCGAGAAGCCTGCGAGGAACAGGCGCTCGGCGGGGGTGCCGCGTTCCACCTCCCGGCGCATCAGCGCCTCGATCTGCAGTCGTGCTCGCTCGAGCCCCGGCGTATCCTCATCGATGCCGCCGCCGCCAAGGCCCCGGATGTCGTACCACGCCGGCATGGACATGCCGCCGTTGACCGTGACCGGCTGGACCGGGGCGTGGGGGAAGATCAAGCGCACGCCGTAACCGGCGCTCTGGCGGAGTTCATCGACGATGGGCGCGAAGTCGTGGCCGTCGGCGCCCAGGCCGTGGAGCCAGATGATGCTGGCGGAAACGTTCTCGCCGGTGCGCTTCTCCACGCACTCGAGCAGGGAGGTCTCGTTCATGCTTGATCCTTGGTGGTGACTCGGTTGGCCATACGCTCCAGCCGTTCACGATCCTCCTGGTGCCAGGCCAGGGCGTCGCTGGCCTGGACGGCGGCGTCGAGGATCGGCGCCACCCACGGAGGCTGCTCGGGGCTGATGCGGTAGTGGACCCACTGCCCGCGGCGTCGACACTCGACCAGTCCGGCCTCGCGGAGCATGGCCAGATGGCGGGAGATCTTGGGCTGAATAATGCCCAGTGCTTCAGTGAGCTCGCAGACGCACAACCAGCCCTCGCGGCGCAGCAGAAGTAGGCAACGCAGCCGCGTGGGGTCGCCGAAGAGTCGGAACAGGTGGTCGGGCGTCAGGGGCATGCGCTCAGGGTAGGGGGCGCGCGGTATTCGTTCAAGCGAATAGCTACGGCGCCCCCCCCCCCCCCCGGCCGGGGGGGGGGGGGGGCGCCGTCTTAGCGTCCGCTCACGCGGCCTTGGTGGTCTTCGCGGCCAGGCTACTGGTGCTCTCGCGGACCGACTGCTGCAGGTCCTCGGTCATCGCCTGGCTGAGCTGGGCCAGAGTCCGGGCGTCCTTGGCGAGGCTGTCCGAGGTCTCGCGGGCCGCCTCCACGCTCTTCTGCAGGTAGTTCTGCAGCTGCTCCGGCGACTGGACCTCGCTTGCCTCGCGCAGGTTGCCGAGGGTGGCGTCGGTGTAGCGCCGGGCCATGTCCAGCTGGTAATCGGTCATCTTCTCCCAGTGCTCGAGCATCTTGCTGTTCACACCGTGGAAGGGCTCGGCATAGGGCCCGAACTGGGTCTGCATCTGCTTGATCATCTCTTGGTAGTTCATCATTGCCACCGCTCCTTTCGCGCCGTTCCGGGCTTTGTCTCGATTGTTGCCATGCAGCATAGCAGCGGCCATGTTGCGTCGCAACAAAATCGGTTGAAAAAAACTCGTGGGTGGCAGGTTGCGAGGCCCCCAACTTGTGCCAATATATGGGGTGCGACCGACAGCAAGACCTGACCCTGGTCCTCATGGAGGTCGCGTCACGATGATTAATACAGAGGTTGTTTGAGATGTCAGAGCGTCAACAAGGTACGGTTAAGTGGTTCGACAACGCCAAGGGCTACGGCTTCATCAGCCGCGAGGGGGGTGAAGACGTGTTCGTCCACTTCCGTGCCATCCGGGGCGACGGTTTCCGCTCCCTGGACGAGGGTCAAGCGGTCGAGTTCAGCGTGACCCGCAGCCCCAAGGGCCTGCAGGCCGAGGACGTCGCAGCGCTTTAAACCGCCGCCAGAGCGGCAGTAAGCTGCCATTGAGAGAAAGGCCCGCCCCTGGCGGGCCTTTCTCGTTGTGGGACGTGCGTGTGCGCCCCGGCGACATGTGCTAAACAGAGGGGTCCACAGAGGGAGTTGCCCCACCCATGTCCGAACGCGTCTTCACCCTGGAAGTCCACCCCTGCCTCCCGCCGTCACTCGCCCGCCTGCGCGAGCTGGTCGATGACCTCTACTATTCCTGGGACCGGCGAGTCCGGGGGCTGTTCTACCAGATTGACCCCGAGTGCTGGGAGGCCAGCGGCCACAACCCCAAGGTTTTCCTGCGCCGGGTTCCCCAGGAGGCGTTAGAGCGTGCCGCCGAGGACCCGACCTTCCTGGAAGACTACAACCGGACCCTTTCCGCCTACGACACCTATCTGGAGCAGGACACGTCGCCGGAGGTTGCCCCGCACCTGGATCCGGACCAGGACTTGGTGGCCTACTTCTGCGCCGAGTTCGGCCTGCACGAGAGCCTGCCCCTTTACTCTGGCGGCCTCGGCATCCTCGCCGGTGACCACTGCAAGGCGGCCAGCGATCTGCGCGTGCCGCTGATCGCGGTCGGGTTGCTCTATCGCCAGGGCTACTTCATCCAGAGCATCGATCACGAAGGGCGCCAGGTGGCGCACTACGTGCCCACCGAGGTGGCGCAGCTGCCCGCCTACCCACGCCAGGATGGTGACGGCGAGGAGCTGCGGGTGGCTGTCGACTTCCCCGGACGATCGGTGCAGCTGCGCATCTGGTCGGTGCGGGCCGGCCACGTGCGTCTGTACATGCTCGACAGCGATGTGCCCGAGAACACCCCCGAGGATCGCTCGATCACCTATCAGCTCTACGGCGGCGGCACCGAGATGCGCATCAAGCAGGAGCTCTGCCTCGGCATCGGGGGCGTACGGGCGCTGCGCAAGCTTGGCGTGGCGCCGACGGTCTGGCACTTGAACGAGGGGCACTCGGCCTTCCAGCTCGTCGAGCGCTGCCGCGAGTGGGTGGCGGCCGGCGTCGATTTCGTCACGGCGATGGAGGGCGTCGCCGGGGGCTCGGTGTTTACGACGCACACGCCGGTGGCGGCGGGTCACGACATCTTCGATCCGGAGATGGTCCGCGAATACTTGGGGGCTGCGCTCGGGGACTCCGGGCTCGATATCGATGCCCTGCTGGCGCTGGGCAACGGGCGGGCTGAGCAGCCGGGTTTCAACATGACCAGCCTGGCCCTGCGCGGATCGCGCTTCCACAACGGGGTCAGCCGAATCCACGGCCGCGTGGCCTCGGAGATGGAGGCGCGCATCTGGCCTGATGTGCCGGCTCAGGAGAACCCCATCCACGCCATCACCAACGGCGTGCACGTGCCGACCTTCCTGGCCCAGGAGTGGGGCAATCTCTTCGATCAGCGCTGGCCGGCCTGGCGCAGCGAGCTGAGCAACGAGGCGTTCTGGAGCGTGGTCGACGAGCTGCCCGATCACCGCTACTGGAGCATGCGCCAGAGCCTGAAGTCGCAGATGCTCCGCGACGTCTGTGCCCGGGTCGAGGCGCGGTGCAAGCGCAACGGCATGGCCGAGGCGATGATCCGGCGCATGACCCGCTTCATCCGCGACCCCGAGGCCGATGTCCTCGTGCTCGGTTTTGCCCGCCGCTTTGCCACCTACAAGCGCGCTCTGCTGATCTTCCGCGACCTCGAGCGTCTCAAGCAGCTGCTCAACGATCCCGAGCGGCCGATGATCCTGATCTTCGCCGGCAAGGCCCACCCGCACGATGAGCAGGGCCAGGAGATGATTCGGCGGATCCACGAGCTGACCCTCGATCCCGATCTGATCGGGCGGCTTCTGCTGCTGGAGAACTACGACATGGCGCTGGCGCGCAAGCTGGTGACCGGTGTCGACGTGTGGCTGAACAATCCGGAGTACCCCCTGGAGGCGTGCGGCACCTCCGGTCAGAAGGCAGCCATCAACGGGGTGGTCAATCTCTCGGTTCTGGATGGCTGGTGGGATGAGGGCTACGCCGGGGACAACGGCTGGGCGATCTACCCCCACGCGCCGGGCTTCGATCCGGAGTACCGTGACGGCGAGGAGGCCCGCGACCTGCTCGATACCCTTGCCGGTGAGGTGGCGCCGCTCTACTTCGATCGCGGTGAGCGCGGCTACTCGGCCGGCTGGGTGCAGATGTCCAAGGCCTCGATGCGCAGTACGCTGCCCCGGTTCAATGCGCAGCGCATGGTGATGGACTATGTGCGCGATCTCTATGGCCCGGCCGCCCGACATCATCGGCGCCTGACCGACGAGGAGTTGGCCGGCGCCGCTGGTCTGGCCGCCTGGAAGGAGCATGTGCGGGCCTGCTGGGACGGGACGGCCCTGGAGCTGATCGACGAGGCCCCGGACGCCCTGCGCCACGGAGAGCCGCTGCGTCTGCGGGTGAAGGCGCAGCTCAACGGGCTGGGTGGCGATGATGTCACCGTCGAGTGCCGCTTCAGCCCGGTGCCCCACCCCCGGGATCCGGGCCAGACCCAGCGTTTCGTGTTCTCGCCCACTGGCGGTGATGACGACGGGGATCCGCTGTTCTCCCTGGACATTCAACCCCGCCTCAACGGCTTGCAGTACTTCCGTATCTGCATGTACCCGAGCCACCCGCTGCTCGGTCACCCGCTGGAGCTGGGGCGGATGCGCTGGCTCTAGGCGGCGACCGCCGCCTAGAGCCGGCCGTAGAGTTCGTTGAGGGCGCGCAGCTGCCCGGCCAGGGGGTCGGGCAGCCACTCCCATTCAAAACGCCAGCGCCAGTTGCCCTCGGCAACCCCGGGCACGTTCATGCGGTGCTCGCCGCCCAGCGCCAGCAGATCCTGCAACGGGATCACGGCCAGTCCCGCCACCGACGCCAGCGCTGCCCGGATCAGCGGCCACGGCATCGGTTCGCCGGGGTGGCCCAGGTAGGCGTGGAGCCGCTGCGCCGTCGCCTCCGGTAGGTCGGCGTACCAGCCCAGGGTGGTGTCGTTGTCGTGGGTACCGGTGTAGACGACGCAGTGCCGGTGGTGCTGGTGGGGTAGGTAGGGGTTGGCGGCGTCGCTGTCGAAGGCGAAGTGCAGCACCTTCATCCCCGGCAGGGCGAAGCGCTCGCGGAGCCGCTCCACGTCCTCGGTGATCACGCCCAGATCCTCGGCCACCAGCGGGACCCGACCGAAGCGCTCCTCCACCGCCTCGAGTAGGGCGTCCCCAGGGGCTGCCTCCCAGTATCCGTCCCGGGCGGTGGGCGCCTCGGCCGGGATCGCCCAGCAGGCGCTCAGCCCCCGGAAGTGATCGATGCGCACGAAGTCGAACAGGGCCAGCTGGGTGGCCAGCCGCTCGAGCCACCACGCGAAGCCGTCGCCCTGCAGGCGCTGCCAGTCGTAGAGCGGGTTGCCCCAGCGCTGGCCCTCGGCGGAGAAATAGTCCGGTGGCACGCCGGCGACGAGGGCCGCATGCCCCTCTTCGTCGAGTCGGAAGTACCGCCGGTGGGCCCAGGTATCGGCGCTGTCGTGGGCGACGAAAATGGGGACGTCGCCGAAGAACTGGACACCGCGCTCGGCGGCGTAGTCGCGCAACGCCTGCCACTGGCTGAAGAAGAGGTACTGTTCAAAGATGTGGCGGTCGATCCGCCCGGCCAGCCGGTGGGTGGCTGCCTCCAGCGCCGCCGGTTCGCGGTCCCGCTCGGCGGCGGGCCACGTCCACCAGGCCGCGTCGCCGTGCTCCTCGCGCAGGGCGGCGTAGAGGGCGTAGTCCTCCAGCCAGTGGCCCTGCTCGCGCCGGAAGGCGTCGATCTGCGCCTCGGTCGGTGCGTCACCTTGTTCGCGCAGCCGCTGGTGGGCGCGGTGCAGGCAGGAGCGGCGCCAGGCCCGCAGCGCGACAGGATCGTCTCCGGTCTCTGGGGGGTGAAGCTCCTCCGGCGTCAGCCACCCCCGCTCGGCCAGTGCGTTTAGGTCGATGTAGCACGGCTCGCCCGCGTGAACCGACAACCCCTGGTAGGGGCTGAGGTCGTCGTGGGTGGGGCCGAGCGGCAGCATCTGCCAGATGGTGAAGCCGCTTGCCGCCAGCCAGTCCACGAAGCGGTAGGCGTGCTGCCCCAGGTCGCCGTTGCCTGCGGGCCCAGGCAGGGCGCTGAGGTGAACCAGCACCCCAGCCCGGCGCCGCTCGGCCAGCTCCGCGCCGCTCACGGCTCGGCGCGTCCGTGGCGCATCACGCCGCCGCGCTCGGGCGAGCCCCGGCCCTGGCGCGCGAAGGCGTGGCTCAGGTGCTCCGGCGGCTCCTGGCCCAGGGCGTGGTACAGCGCGGCGAGTTGGATCCGATAGAGGTGGTCGAAGTCGCGGATCACGTCGGCGGGGTTGTAGTCGCCGAACCACCAGAACCAGTCCGAACTCTCGCAGATGGCCAGCTGCGCCTCGGCGCGTTCCCGGGCGGCTTCGTCGAGCGCGCCGATACGCTGATCGAACGCCTGCTTGGCCTCGGCAAGCAGCTCCCAGGCCCGATCCTTGTCCACCTCGCCGATCCAGGTGGAGAGGGTGCCGTAGACCCAGCTGCCGGCCACCAGTCGTGACAGGGGGCGCGGCTCGAGTTCCTCGGCCGCCTCGGCGAAGGTGGTCAGCACCAGTCCCGGGTGATCGCCGAGCCGCTGATACAGGCCGTTGAGAAAATGGAAACCGTTGGCGGGGTAGTGCTCCCAGGCGTTCTCGCCGTCCATGATGATCGGGATGACCGTCTGTTCCGGTGCCTCGCAGCCGGCGGCGATGGCCTCCATGCGGCTGATTAGATTGGCGACGGCGTCGTCGCCGTGCCAGTCGGAGAACTCGAAGCCGATGGCGTCGGACAGCCCGTCGTCGCGGAAGAAGCAGCGGGTTCCGTCGCCGCTGTCGCCCTCGGCGTCGAGGGCGTAGGCCCGGTGCCACTGGCCGTTGCCGGTGCCCTCCGGGCCGAGGCTGTTGTCCAGGACCGCGCCGCCGCTGGCCGCCCAGCGGAATCCGAACTCCTGCAGTAGCCTCAGGGTGGCCTGGCTGATCGCCCCCTCCGACGGCCAGCACCCCCGCGGACGGTGGCCGAAGGTGTGCTCAAAGCGCCGTATGCCCTGCTCGAGGTGCCAGCGCGCCCGGTCCTCGCCGCCGGGATAGCGGTCGACCACCGGCATGGAACTCTCGGGCCAGGACTCGCGGGCGCACTGCAGATCCTGGAGCAGTGGCAGGATGGGGTGCCCATAGGGGGTCATCGACAGCTCGACCCGCCCGGTCTCGGCCAGGTGGCGGTAGCGGTGGGGCAGGCCGGCGAGCAGCTCGCCGATTACGCCGAGCAGTTCGCGTCGGTCGTGGAGGGTAAAGCCCTTGCCCTGGTCGATCAGCCGCTGGACCCGCGGCTCGCCGCGGCGGACGGTCTCGCCCATCCAGCCCAGGTGGTACCAGGTGATCAGATCCACTAAGAAGGCGTCGCTGAGGTAGCGCATGCTCGCCGGGTGGGCGCTGACCATCTCGGCGATCTCGAGCAGGTGTCGGAATGCCGGGAACGGGTCCGCTAGCCGCTGGCGGTTGATGCGCTGGCACTGCTCGACCAGGCGGCGCCGCTCGTGCTCGTTGACCGGCAGGGTGGGCATGGCCAGGGCGCGCAGCAGGGGGTCGCGCAGCCGTTCGCCGCTTTCCAGGAAGCCGGCGATCTGGCGGCTGTAGTCCTCCAGCTGCTCGAGGAGAACCGGGGAGAAGTTGACCACTGCGCGCGCCGCCGGGTTGGCCTCGAGGTGGGCGGCCATGTCGGCGTAGTCCTTGATCCCGTGCAGGTAGGTCCAAGGCAGTAGGTAGTCGCCGGTGCCGGGGTCGAGGTAGCTCGGCTGGTGCATGTGCCAGCACAGCACCACGCGCACGGGCTGGGTCTCTGTCGCGTTCGGGTCGCTGGCATCAATAGACAACGTGGATCTCCTGGCCGAGCATTTCCGGGGTGACGAGGACAACACCGCTGGGGCTGACCGTAAAGCGCCGCGCGTCCTCCTCGGGATCTTCGCCGATCACGGTCCCCGCCTGGATGTGGCAGTACTTGTCGATCACCGCGTTGCGGATCCGACAGTCGGGCTCGATATGGGCCTCGGGGAGGATCACCGAGTCCTCAACCCGGGTGCGTTCATCGACGATCACCGACGAGAACAGTAGCGAGCGCCGTAGCCGCGCCCCGGAGATGATGCACCCGCCGGAGACCATGGAGTCGACTACGGTGCCGCGGCGGCCCTCCTCGTCGAAGACGAACTTGGCCGGGGGCAGCTGCTCCTGGAAGGTCCAGATCGGCCACTTGCGGTCATAGAGGTTGAGCTCCGGGGTGACGTCGATCAGCTCAAGGTTGGTCCGCCAGAAGGCGTCGATGGTTCCTACGTCCCGCCAGTACGCCTGGTCCCCGGTGGTCGGCTCCCGGAAGGGGTAGGCCATGACTCGGGCCTGGTCGATCAGCTGCGGGATGATGTCCTTGCCGAAGTCATGCTCCGAGCCGCTGCGGGCGTCCGCCCCGAGGGTTCGGAAGAGGAAGTCCCGGTTGAAGACGTAGACCCCCATGGAGGCCAGCGCGCGGTCGTCGCGGCCGGGGATCGGGGTGGGGTTGGCCGGCTTCTCGTCGAAGCGAACCACCCGGCTGTCGTCATCGATGCCCATGACGCCGAAGGCGCTGGCTTCCTCGATGGGGACCTCGAGGCAACTGACGGTGACGTCGGCGCCGCTCTCCACGTGGTAGGCAAGCAGCGGCCCGTAGTCCATCTTGTAGATGTGGTCGCCGGCGAGGATCAGGACGTAGTCGGGATCGTGCAGTCGGACGATGTCCAGGCTCTGATAAACCGCATCGGCCGTGCCTTGGTACCAGGAGTCGGCGATGCGCTGCTGGGCTGGCAGCAGTTCGACGAACTCGCCGAAGTCGCTGCTCAGCGAGCTCCAGCCCTGACGGATGTGCCGGATCAGGGAGTGGGCCTTGTACTGGGTGAGTACGCCAATGCGCCGCACGCCGGAATTAATGCAGTTGGACAGGGGGAAGTCGATGATGCGGAACTTGCCGCCGAACGGAACCGCCGGTTTGGCACGCCACTGGGTGAGCTCGCGCAGCCGCGTGCCGCGGCCGCCGGCGAGGATCAGGGCCAGGGTGTCTCGGGTCAGGCGGCTGACGAAACGGGGAGAGCGATGGGATAACACGTCGGATCTTCCTGGTGACAGAGGCCTGAAGGGCAGTATGGACGGCTTTTCCGGCGATCGACAGGGTATTGCGTGCCAGCGCCCCTTCCGGCAGGGTCCATTGAAGCCGGCGAGCGGGGTGTGCGCGTGAATCGATCCATTCAGAAGGATGCCGGGGGTGACGACCGGCAGCGTATCGCGGAGGGCCGTCACGCCGACCCCTTCGCCTACCTCGGCGGGCCCCACGGCGCCGAGCGCCGGGTGCGGATCTACCACCCGGAAGCCGTGGAGGTAACCTTCAAGGACGGCACCGCGGTGCCCCGTATCGCGGGTACCGACTTCTTCGAGGCGCCGCTGCCCGCCGCCCTGCAGGCGCCGTACGTCTTCTGCTGGCGCGACGCTGGCGGGAGCTGGCGCAGCACCTACGACCCCTACAGCTTCCCGCCGGTGCTCTCCGAGTTCGATCTGCACCTCTACGCCGAGGGGCGGCACTGGCACGCCCAGCGCTTTCTAGGCGCGCACTGCACCACGGTGGAGGGGGTGGCGGGCGTGGCCTTTGCCGTCTGGGCGCCCAACGCCGAGCGGGTCAGCGTGGTGGGCGACTTCAACCGCTGGGACGGGCGTCTTCACCCCATGCGGTTGCGCCTCGAGGCCGGGGTGTGGGAGCTGTTTATCCCCGGGCTGGAGCCGGGGGCGTTGTACAAGTTCGAGTTACGCGGTCACGGCGGTTGTGGCCCCATGCTCAAGACCGACCCCTGTGCCCGGCGTTACCAGCAAAGGCCCGAAACGGCCGCCGTGGTCGAGCCGCCGGAGGCCTACGCCTGGGAAGACGGCGAGTGGATGGAGCGCCGGCGCCGGGAGGGCAGCGCCTGGCAGCAGGCGCCCTGGTCGATCTACGAGGTCCACCTTGGCTCCTGGCAGCGCGATGCGCAGGGCGGTTTCCTCGACTACCGCACCCTCGCCCACGAGCTGGTCGCGTACGTCCAGCGCACCGGGTTTACCCACATCGAGCTGCTGCCGATCACCGAGCACCCGCTGGACGACTCTTGGGGCTACCAGACCACCGGCTACTTTGCCCCGACCAGCCGCTTCGGCGGCCCGGATGATTTCCGCTACTTCATTGACTACTGCCACCGCCACGGCATCGGAGTGATCCTGGACTGGGTGCCCGCCCACTTCCCGCGGGACGCCTGGGCGCTGGCCCGCTTCGACGGTACGCCGCTCTACGAGCACGCCGATCCCCGCCAGGGGGAGCACCGCGACTGGGGGACGCTGATCTTCAACTTCGGCCGCAACGAGGTGCGCAGTTTCCTGCTCTCCAGCGCCCTGTACTGGCTCGAGGCCTACCATCTGGATGGGCTGCGCGTCGACGCAGTGGCCTCCATGCTCTATCTGGACTACTCCCGCGAGGACGGTGACTGGGTGGCGAACGTCCACGGCGGCAACGAGAACCTGGAGGCTATCGCCTTCCTGCGCGAGGTCAACACCGTTACCCACGGCGAGCAGCCTGGGACCTGCATCATCGCGGAGGAGTCCACCTCTTGGCCGCAGGTCACGCGCCCGACCTACCTCGGTGGGCTGGGGTTCACCATGAAGTGGAACATGGGCTGGATGCACGACACCCTGACCTACCTCGGCGAGGACCCCGTCCACCGCCGCTACCACCACGACCAGCTGACCTTTGGTCTGCTCTACGCCTTCACCGAGAACTTCGTCCTGCCGTTCAGTCACGACGAGGTGGTCCACGGCAAGGGCAGCCTGCTTGACCGCATGCCCGGCGACGACTGGCAGCGCCTGGCCAACCTGCGCCTGCTCTACGCCTACCAGTTCACCTATCCGGGCAAAAAGCTGCTGTTCATGGGCTGCGAGATCGGCCAGCGCAGCGAATGGGATGCCGATTCTACGGTGGACTGGGCGGCCCTATCCGATCCACGCCACGCCGGCGTGCAGCGCCTGATCGGCGATCTCAACGGGCTCTACCGGGGCGAGCCGGCGCTGCACCGGCACGACTTCTCCGAGGCGGGCTTCGCCTGGGTGGACTGCCACGACGCCGAGCAGTCGGTGCTCAGTTACCTGCGCTGCGGTGACGCCGGCGAGCGGGCAATGGTGGTTCTCAACTTCACGCCGGTGCCACGCCACGGCTATCGGCTGGGCGTGCCGGTCGCTGGGTACTGGGCGGAGCGGATGAACACCGATTCGGCCCTCTACGGCGGCTCGGATGTGGGCAACGCCGGTGGCGTGATCGCCGAGCCGGTGCCGTGGAGCGGCCACCCGTATTCGGTGGTGCTGACCCTGCCGCCGCTGGCCGGCCTGGTGCTGGTCGGGGAGGGTGCGTGAGGATCCTGTTCGCCACCGCCGAGGCTTGGCCGCTGGCCAAGACCGGGGGCTTGGGCGACGTGGCTTTCGGCCTGACCCGGGGGCTGGCTGAGCTCGATTGCGACGTACGCCTGTTGATGCCCGCCTATCCGGGTGCCGCCGAGCAGCTGGAGGGCACGGTCCGCCGGCGTCAGGTGCCGTGGGCCGACGGGGATGTGGCGCTGATTGAAGGGCGGCTGCCTGGCACCGGGGTTGGGGTCTGGCTGCTCGACGATCCGCCGCTGTTCGCACGCGTCGGCGGTCCCTACGCCACGGCTGGGGGCGATGCCTGGCCGGACAATCATTGGCGGTTCTGCCGTCTGTCGCAGGTGGCTGCGGCTCTGGCAGCGGGGGATTTGCTGGACTGGCGCGCCGACGTGCTCCACGGCAACGACTGGCAGACCGCGTTGGCCCCGGTGTTCCTGCGCGAGCGCAGCGAGCGGCCGGCCACCGTGTTCGGTATCCACAATCTGGCCTACCGCGGGCTCTTTCCGGCGGAACTCTATCCCCGGCTCGGGCTGCCAGCCGAGCTCTGGCACCCCGCGGGGTTGGAGTTTTTCGGCCAGCTGGCCTTTATCAAGGGCTCGCTGGTCTTCGCCGACGCCCTGGTGACGGTCAGCCCAACCTACGCTCGCGAGATCCAGACCCCGGCCTTTGGCTGGGGGCTGGAGGGGCTCCTCCACCACCGGCGGGACCGGCTGTTCGGCATCGTCAACGGCATCGATACCGAGACCTGGGACCCGGGGCGTGACCCCCATCTGGCCGCCCGCTACGCCGAACCGGACGACCCGGCCCGGTGGGCCAATCGCGGGGCCGTGGCACGGGCCGTTGGCCTGGCGGAGGGCGACGGGCCCGTGCTCGGTTTCGTCGGTCGGCTGGTGGAGCAAAAGGGTGTGGACCTGATCCTGGCGGCGTTGCCGCGTCTGCTGGCCAGCGGCGCGCGGCTGGCCCTTCTCGGCTCGGGGGATCATAGGCTGGAGGCCGCGCTGCGTGCCGCGGCCGAACAATATCCGGGGCAGGTCGGGGTGGTGATCGGCTACGATGAGGCGCTCGCCCACCAGATCGAGGCCGGCAGTGATCTGTTTCTGATGCCCTCGCGCTTTGAGCCGTGCGGGCTCAACCAGCTCTACTCCCTGCGCTACGGGACGCCGCCGGTGGTCCACCCCACCGGCGGGCTGGCGGATACGGTCGTGGACGTGGATGCCCACCCCCAGAGCGGTAACGGTTTCCACCTGGCTGCGGCGGAGGGCGCCGCCCTGGCCGAGGCGGTGGAGCGGGCCTTGGCGCACTGGCGGGATCGGTCGGCTTGGCACGCCATCCAGGCCCGCGGCATGGCCGGGAGCTACTCGTGGGAGGCCTCGGCGCGGGCGTATCGGGATCTGTATCGCGAGCTGGGGGCAGAGCGGGGATGACGACCGCTCCGCCGGGTCAGCGCCCGCGGATTAGCGCTGGCGCCTGCCCCGCCCCCGGCCCTTTCGCTGCCGGGCCGGGGGGGCGCCCGCGGGCGGCGTCTGCCGGCGGGGGTGCTTGCCCGTCGGGGTCCGCCGCCCCTCGCCGGCGGATCCGGTGCCCGGCGGCTGGTGGGCGGGCACCAGGTGACGTTTGCTGTTGCCGATCAGGTCCGCGCGGCCCATGCGCTGCAGGGCCTGGCGCAGCAGCGGCCAGTTCTCCGGGTCGTGGTAACGCAGGAAGGCCTTGTGGAGCCGACGCGTGCGCAGACCCCGGGCGGTGTGCACCGGGGCGCCGCCCTCCGGCCCGACCCGGCGCAGCGGGTCGCGGCCGCTGTGATACATGGCGGTGGCCAGCGCCATGGGCGTGGGCAGGAAGGCCTGCACCTGGTTGGGCCGGAAGCCGTTGCGCTTGAGCCACAGGGCCAGCTGCAGCATGTCCTCGTCCGTGGTGCCCGGGTGGGCGGCGATGAAGTACGGGATTAGATACTGCTCCTTGCCCGCCCGCCGGCTGTAGTCCTCAAACAGCGCCTTGAAGCGATCGTAGGTGTCCATGCCCGGTTTGAGCATCTGCCCCAGGGGCCCGGGCTCCGTGTGCTCCGGCGCGATCTTCAGGTAGCCGCCGACGTGGTGGCTGACCAGCTCCCGCACGTAAGCCTTGGAGTGGATGGCCAGGTCGTAGCGCACGCCCGAGGCCACCAGGACCTTCTTCACGCCGGGGCGTTGCCGGGCCTGGCGGTAGAGGTCGATCAGCGGCTCGTGATCGGTGTCAAGGTTGCGGCAGATGCGGGGGTAGAGGCACGACATGCGCCGGCAATGGGCCTCGGCCTGCGGGTCCTTGCAGCCCATGCGGTACATGTTGGCACTGGGGCCGCCGAGATCCGAGATGACCCCGGTAAAGCCCTCGGTGCGCTCGGCGATCTCGTCGATCTCGCGCAGGATCGACTCCCGGGAGCGGGACTGGATCAGCCGCCCCTCGTGCTCCGTGATCGAGCAGAAGCTGCAGCCGCCGAAGCAGCCGCGCATGATGCTCACCGAGAAGCGGATCATCTCCCAGGCGGGGATCCGGCGTCCGGCGTAGTCTGGGTGCGGCCCCCGCTGGTAGGGCAGTTCGTAGAGGGTGTCCAGCTCCTCGGTGCTCAGCGGCAGCGGAGGCGGCGTGATCCAGACCTCCTGATCGCCGTGGGCCTGCACCAGGGTCCGGGCGTTGTGCGGGTTGGTCTCCTGGCGGGTGATGCGCGCCAGCTCGGCAAAACGATCCGCGTCCCGGCGCACGCTCTCCCAGTCCGGCAGCCGCAGCACGCCCTGCTGGTCGGCCGGGTCGTCCTCCGCGGGGCCGGGAGCGGGGCGGGCGTAAGCGATGCCCCGCACGTCGCGGATCCGCTGCGGCGGCTCGCCGGCGGCGATGCGGTGGGCGACCTCGACCAGGGCCCGTTCCGCGTTGCCGTAGAGCAGCAGGTCGGCCTTGGCGTCGAGCAGCACCGAGCGCCGGACCTTGTCGGACCAGTAGTCGTAGTGGGCCAGGCGGCGCAGGCTGGCCTCGATCCCGCCCAGGAGGATCGGCGTGTCGCGGTAGGCCTGGCGCAGGCGCTGGCTGTAGACGATGGTGGCCCGGTCGGGGCGGCGTCCGCCCTCGTCATCGGGGCTGTAGGCGTCGTTGCTGCGGCGCCGACCATCGGCGGTGTACCGGTTGACCATGGAGTCCATGTTGCCGGCGGTGACGCCAAAGAAGAGGTTCGGTTCCCCCAGGGCCTGGAAGTCGGTGGTGTCGCGCCAGTCGGGCTGGGCGATAATACCCACGCGGAAGCCCTGGGCCTCGAGCAGACGGCCGATGATGGCCATGCCGAAGCTCGGGTGATCGACGTAGGCGTCGCCGGTGACCAGGATGATGTCGCAGCTGTCCCAGCCCAACTCGCCCATTTCTCGCCGGGACATGGGCAGAAACGGCGCTACGCCGAAGCGGGCCGCCCAGTAGGGGCGGTAGGAGAACAGTGCGGGGGGCTTCGAGTCGTTCACGCCGTCATGGTAACCGGCGCAGCGGGGCGCGTCATGGACGTTTTGTGTGCCGCGGCCGCAACTTGAGCGGATCCCGGGGCGGCGCTAGGGTGTCGGGCTCGAATCATCGCCCCGGAGTCCATGTGTCATGAAGATCGAGCAGCAGACCCTCACCGTGCAGACCCGCGGCCGTGGGACCCATGAGCTCACCCGTCGCCTCGCCGACGCCATTGGTGAGTACGGCGTTTCGCGTGGCCTCGCGCATGCCTTCTGCCACCACACCAGCGCCTCGCTCATGATCACCGAGAACGCCGATCCCAGTGTCCGCGCCGATCTGGAGCGGTTCATGGCCCGTGTAGCGCCGGACGGCGACCCCATGTACGAGCACGACATGGAGGGCCCTGACGACATGCCGGCCCACATCCGCAGCCTGCTCACCGGCAGCGGCGTGACCATCCCGATCAGCGGCGGTCGCCCGGCGCTGGGGACGTGGCAGGGGCTCTACCTCTGGGAGCACCGCAGCGGGGGGCATGCTCGACGCGTGACGCTGACGCTGATCGGGGAGTGACGGGAAGAGTCACGATCGAGTCACGCGGGTCGCCGGGAGGCTGGACGCAGTACGTGGGTTTTTGCGTAACGATGGATTGGAGGGCGGGAAATGGTGGGCCCGGTCGGATTCGAACCGACGACCAAGGGATTATGAGTCCCCTGCTCTAACCACTGAGCTACAGGCCCGTCGGAGGGGATAGGGATCCCGCAGGGATCAAAACACAACCCCGGGGCGCCGGCAACGGCACCCCGGGGATCGGCTCGGGCGCGGGTTACTCCTCCAGGAAGCTGCGCAGTCCCTCCGAGCGGGTCGGGTGGCGCAGCTTGCGCAGCGCCTTGGCCTCGATCTGGCGGATGCGCTCGCGGGTGACATCGAACTGTTTGCCGACCTCTTCGAGGGTATGGTCGGTGTTCATGTCGATGCCAAAGCGCATGCGCAGGACCTTGGCCTCCCGGGGCGTCAGCCCGGAGAGTACCTCGCGCACCGACTCGCGCAGGCCTTCGGAGGTGGCCGAGTCCACCGGCGAGGTGACGCTGGTGTCCTCGATGAAGTCGCCCAGGTGGCTGTCCTCGTCGTCGCCGATGGGCGTCTCCATGGAGATCGGCTCCTTGGCGATCTTGAGGACCTTGCGCACCTTGTCCTCGGGCATCTCCATGCGCTCGGCGAGCTCCTCGGGGGTGGCCTCGCGGCCCATCTCCTGAAGCATCTGCCGCGATACCCGGTTGAGCTTGTTGATGGTCTCGATCATGTGCACCGGGATGCGGATGGTCCGCGCCTGGTCGGCGATGGAGCGGGTGATGGCCTGGCGGATCCACCACGTGGCGTAGGTGGAGAACTTGTAGCCGCGCCGGTACTCGAACTTGTCCACCGCCTTCATCAGGCCGATGTTGCCCTCCTGGATCAGGTCCAGGAACTGGAGGCCGCGGTTGGTGTACTTCTTGGCGATGGAGATGACCAGGCGCAGGTTGGCCTCGACCATCTCCTTCTTGGCGCGGCGGGCCTTGGCCTCACCGATGGACATGCGGCGGTTGATCTCCTTGATCTCCGCCACGGAGAGGCCGTTCTTGTCGGCGATCTCCTTGAGATCCGCCTGGGCCTTGCGGATGGTCTCGGCGTGCGGCTTCAGTCGCTCGGCGCGCTCGCCCCCCTCGGCCAGCAGGTCGTCGAGCCAAGTGGGGTCGGTTTCGCGATCCTGGAAGCTCTTGACGAACTCCTTGCGAGCCATTCGCCCTTCGCGGGTGCACAGATTCATGATCTCGCGCTCTCGGGCGCGGATCGTATCCACCGTGCCACGCAGCCGGTCGGCCACAGCGTCCACCACCTTCGGGGTGAACTTGATGCTCAGGAAGATCTCCTCCAGCTCGCCGCGCAGTTCGGCGATGCGCGGTGCGGCCGAACCCTCGCTGGCCAAAACCTCCTGCATCTCGTTGTAGGCGGCCCGCAGGCGCTCAAAGAGCTCCGCCACCGCCTCGGGATCGGGGCCGGTTTCGGTGGCGGTGGTCTCCTCCTCGTCCTCGGTGGCGGTCTCCGGGGCGGCAGCGGGGGCCTCCGGAAGCTGCTCGGAGCCGTCCTCGCGGTCACGGAAGCCGGCAAGGATGTCGGTCAGCCGGGCCTCGCCCTCCTGGGCGCGGTCGTAGAGCATGATCAGCTGCCGGGCCGCCTCCGGGTAGGAGGAGAGGGCCATCAAAGCACGGTCGAGCCCGTCCTCAATCCGCTTGGCCAGCTCGATCTCGCCCTCGCGGGTGAGCAGCTCGACGCTGCCCATCTCGCGCATGTACATGCGCACGGGGTCGGTGGTCCGGCCGAACTCGGCGTCCACGGCGGCGAGGGCGGCAGCGGCCTCTTCGGCCTCGTCCTCGTCGGTGGCCACGGTGGTTTCAGCCAGGAGCAGCTCGTCCGAGTCCGGGGCCGTCTCGTGGACGTTGATCCCCATGTCGTTGATCATGCCGATGATATCGTCGATTTGATCGGGGTCGACGATATCGTCGGGGAGGTGGTCGTTAACCTCCGCGTAGGTCAGAAAGCCCTGCTCTTTGCCCTTGGCGATGAGCTGCTTGATTTGCGACTGTTGATCCTGTGACATAGGCGATCGGTCTGATCCGCGGTTGCTCGGGGAAGGCGCCTCTGGGCGGAACCGTACAGTGTAGCGTCCAGATTCGGGTTCCTTCAAGGGCGCGTCAGGTTTTAGAGGCGAAACGCCGCGCGAAGTTCCTCCATCTCCTGCTGTTCATCGGCGCTGATCCGGCCCCGCTTGAGCCGGTCCATCAGCAACTGCAGTCGTGTCGCCTGACGCAGCCGCTCCTGCTCCAGGTCGATGGTCTGCTCATCCCGTTCCTCCTGCTCGAGCTCACGGACCAACCGCTTCTGCTCGTTGTGGATGATCTGCTCCTCGATCCGCATGAGGGCGTCCTGGAGTTCCTGCTGGTGGTCCCCCTCGGCCATGGCGGTTCGTTGCCAGGCCGCCAGCCGGTGTAGCGGGGTCTCGTGCGGGGTGTCGCGGAACCGCTCCAAGACCCTTGCCGTTGTGATATTGGGTTCCGTGCGCGCCAGTTCAAGGAGCTGTTGCAGCAAGTCTAGTCCAGGAATGTCTCGATCGGCGAAGCGGTCCGGGTCGCCGGCGTACGCCGCGAGCTGCGGCTGCTGCAGCAGCAGGGCGATGGCGTGGCGCACGGGGGTGCGCTGCAGGCTTGTCTCGGGACTGCGTGGGGCGCTGCGCGGCTGCGCGGCGCCTTGGTTGCGGGTGGCTTCGCCCCGTCCTTCGAGGATGCGGTCGATGCGTTCGGGCTCGGTGCGCGTCAGCTCGGCGAGCTGGCCGATCAGCGTCTCGCGCACGATGCCCCGTGGTAGCCGCCGCAGCGGGTTGCTGGCCCGTTCCAGCAGGCGGGCGCGGCCGTCGACGGTGGTCAGGTCGCACTCCTCGCCGAGGTGGGCCAGGAAGAATTCGATGACCGGCGTGGCGGCATCCAGGCGTGCTTCGAAGGCCTCGCGGCCCTCGCTGCGCACCAGGTCGTCGGGGTCGCTGCCCTCGGGCAGCAGCAGCACGCGGACCTCGCGGTCGCCCTGCAGGACTGGGAGCAGGTTCTCGACGGCGCGCAGCGCCGCGCTGCGGCCGGCGTCGTCGCCGTCGAAACAGAGCACCAGTTCGTCCGCGGAGCGCAGTAGCAGCGTCGCCTGCTCGGCGGTGGTGGCGGTACCCAGGGTGGCGACGGCGCCAGGGATGCCCTGCTGGGTCAGGGCGATGACATCCATGTACCCCTCGACCACGATCAGCCGGCCGGGGCGGCGCTCGGCTTGAAGGGCTTGGTAGAGGCCGTAGACTTCACGGCCCTTGTGGAAGACCGGGGTCTCCGGGGAGTTGAGGTACTTGGGCTCGCCGTCGGAGACCACTCGGGCGCCGAAGGCCACCACGCGACCGCGGCGATCGTGGATCGGGAAGGTAATGCGATCGCGGAAACGGTCGTAGGTCTTCTGTTCCCGTTCGATGATCAGTCCGGCGCGGATGGCCGGTCGCGGGTCATCGAGCTGGCGCAGGAGGTTGTCCCAGCCCGGCGGGGCGAAGCCGAGGCCGAAACGGGCGGCCACCTCCCCGGAGATCCCGCGCCGACGCAGGTATTCTACGGCGCTCTGGCGCGCGGGGTGGTTGCGCAGTGCGTCGCGGAAGAACTGGTGGGCGTGGGCCAGAGCGCGGTACAGCGGGGCGTATTCGTCGGCGGCCCGGCGGGCCCCGCCGCCGTCCGGGATTTCCAGGCCAACCCGGCCGGCCAGCTCCTCAATGGCCTCACGGAACTCCATGCGGTCGTGTTCCATGAGGAAGCGGATCGCCGTGCCGTGGGCACCACAGCCGAAGCAGTGGTAGGTCTGTCGTTCAGGATTGACGTTGAACGAGGGGGTGCGCTCGTCGTGGAAGGGGCAGCGCGCCTTGTAATTGCTGCCGGCCGGGCGCAACGGCACGCGCTCGCCGATGACGGCGACGATGTCGGTGCGTTGCAGCACCTCATCGATGAACTCATCGGGGATCCGCCCGGCCATCGGCCAGCCTCCGGGGTCTGGAAGGCTCCAGACGGTATCGCGGCGAGGGCGGGGTCAGCCGCCGAGGCGGTTCTTGACGCGAGCGCTGACTGCGCCGAGGTCGGCCCGCCCCTGGAGCTTCTCTTTGAGAGATCCCATGACGCGGCCCATGTCCTTGATCGATGCGGCCCCTGAGTTGTTGATGGCCTCTTCGATCAGGGCGTCGATCTCTTCATCGCTGGCCGCTTGGGGAAGGAACTCGGAGAGGATCTCGATCTCTCGTTCCTCGGCCTCGGCCCGGGCGGTCTGGCCGGCGTCGCGGTACTGCTCCGCGGACTCCCGCCGCTGCTTGACCGCCTTGGCCAGGACATCGATGGCCGCGCTGTCGTCGGTGGCGAGGTCACAGCGCTCGTCCACCTCACGCTGCTTGAGTGCCGCGCTCGCCGAGCGCAGGACCGCCAATCGCTCCTTGTCGCCGGAACGCATGGCGGATTTCACTGCCTCGAGCACGGTTTCCTTGACGCTGCTGGGTGCGGCCATCGGTTCCTGGGTCCGGGGGTCAGTAGGGCCGCTGGCGCCGCTGCTGCTCGCGGTTGAGCCGCTTCATGTGCCGCTTGACGGCGGCGGCCTGCTTGCGCTTACGCACCTGCGTGGGCTTTTCGTAGTACTCGCGCCGGCGGATCTCGGACAGCACGCCCGCCTTCTCGCAGGAACGCTTGAAGCGGCGCAGGGCCACCTCGAATGGCTCGTTTTCGCGGACTTTCACAATCGGCATGCGCTCGTCGACCCCTTCGTCGTTGTCCATGGCAAATGATTATCCGGGCATTTCAGCCCAAAGATAAACGAGCAGTCTAGTTGCCATGAGGGGGGTATTTCAACCTCGCCGTCGGCGTTTTTTCGGGTAGGGGCGACTGCCATCGGGCTGCGTGTTGAAGCGCTTGTAGGTCCACTGGTACTGCGCCGGAGCGATGCGCACGCACTGCTCGACTCCCCGGTTGATCGCCGCCGTGGCCGCGGTCGGGTCGCGGTCGGCGACGTCTGGGTCGGCGGGCAGGAAGTGCAGATCGTAGCCGCGACCGGCGGGGAGTCGCTCGGCGAACGCGAATAGTGGCACGGCGCCAGAGCGCTGGGCGATGCGCCCGGCCAGGGTCATGGTCTTGGCGGGGACCCCGAAAAACGGCGCGAAGGGTTCACTGCCGTCCGGCTCCTGGTCGGGCAGGATGCCGACCACCTCCCGGCGGGCGAGGGCGCGCAGTACGCCGCGCACGCCCTGGGGGCCGGCGGGGAGCAGGCGGGCTCCGTTGCGCGAGCGCCCGGCGAGCAGGATGGGTTCCAGAGCGGGCTGGCGGGGGGGGCGGTACAGGGCCGTGAGCGGTTGTCGCGCAGCCACCCAGAGGTTGAGCAGTTCCCAGCAGCCGATATGGGGGGCGAGCAGGAGCACGCCCCGACCTTCATCCAGGGCCTGGTCGAAGTGGGTTCGGCCGTGGACCTGGCGCACCCAGCCGACCACCCGTTCAGGCGGGCGCTTAAAGACCGGCGCGATCTCCAGCGCGGTCTTGCACGTCTCCTGCAGGGCGTTGCGAACCAGGCGGCGCCGCGCGCCCGCGGCCAGATCCGGGAAGCAGAGGCGCAGGTTGATCTCGGCGACCTGCCGCGTCCGATTGGGCAGGTAGGCCAGGGTGGTGCCGACCGCCGCACCGACGGCGTGCAGCACGGGCAGGGGCAGTCGGGCCAGGACGGAGAGGGTCCATTCCAGGCTGCGTGGTGGGGCTGGCTCTTCGGTCATGGCGATAGCTAACCTGTTCCCGGGGCGGCAAGGCAACCCGGGCGGTGGTGTTCGGGGGCAGGCTCGCTACACTTTCCCGGTGGGGTGCCATGCGCGCCCGGGACGAGCCTTTACCCATGTGGCCGTGCCCGCAGTTCTCCGTGAGGACATACAGGAGAGGATTCCAATGAGCGGTAACCAACCGATGGAAGAAATGGTCCGGAACTGGACCGAGATGCAGCAGCGCATGTGGGATACGTGGCTGCAGACGGTGCGTGGCATGCAGATGCCCACCGGGGTGTCCCAGGGCGATGAGTGGCAGCGCCACTATCAGCAGAACCTGGAGGCCTGGGAGAAGGCGGTCCGCGAGGCCCTCGACGCCCAGGTGCAGTGGGCGCAGAAGTGGGCACAGCAGGCCGGTGCCGGAGAGCATGCCAGCGAGGGGATGCAGGAGGCGGTTAAGCAGACCCAGGAGATGATGAAGTCCTGGACCGAGGCGCAGAGCAAGCTCTGGAACGCCTGGTTCGACAGCGTGAAGAACATGGATCCGTCCCGCATGGCGGAGCAGTGGGACTCGGAGGGCCAGCGCGTGCTCCAGGCCTGGCAGGATGCGACCAAGCGGGCCCAGGAGGCGATGCAGGAGCTATCCGGAACCGCGACGTCGGGGGCTGCCGGCTCGCAGAAATCCTCTGCAGGGCGAAGTACCTCGGGCGGCAGCAAGAAGGCCTGATCGGACGAAAAAAAAAGCCGACGCATCCTGCGTCGGCTTGAACCCGCTTCCCTCGGGCTAATGGGCGGGGGCCTTACTCTTCCTTGAGCGGTCCCTGAAGGCCGAGCGATCCATCGCCCCACCCAGGCTCCCGCACAATCGACTGGGCTCTTCCGTTAAGCCTCAGGAGTTCGACTGCCGGTAGCCGTGGTCTACAATGCCCCAGCGCCCGTAGCAGGGAAATCAGGGGCAGCCGCAGTGCGTGTAAGACAAATCTGACATCGTCGGCGATGATCACCGTTATTCAGCGTTCAGGAAGGGCCCGGGTTTGGGTCGAGGGCGAGGTTGTCGGGCAGATCGGGCACGGGCTGGTCGCCCTGGTCTGTGCCGTGCGCGGGGATGGCCCGCAACAGGCCCGGCGCCTGGCCGAGCGGGTGCTGGGCTACCGGGTGTTTCCGGATGACGCCGGGCGCATGAACGCCTCCACCCTCGATCGGGCCTGCGGTGTGCTAGCTGTGCCGCAGTTCACCCTGGCCGCGGATACACGCAAGGGCATGCGGCCGAGCTTCGGACCCGCTGCCGACCCCCAGACCGGTCAGGACCTGTTCGGTATCTTTCTGGATGCTCTGCACGCCCGGGCGACGGGGCCGGTGGCCGCCGGGGTCTTTGGCGCGGACATGCAGGTTGAGCTGGTCAATGACGGGCCGGTGACCTTCTGGCTGGAGGCGCCGCCGGGGCCGGCCGGCGCCGTGTGATATCCTCGTTCGCCCGTCGGGCGTCAGGCCCGGATCGATTCCAACCTGCGAGGGCGTTACGGCCATGGCCAAGCGAACGGCAGAAGTCGAGCGCACCACCGGCGAGACCGCCGTGCGGGTGCGGGTGGATCTCGACGGCGAGGGGAGCGCGGAACTCGACTGCGGGGTCCCCTTCTTCGAGCATATGCTCGCCCAGGTGGCCCGTCACGGCGGCTTGGATCTGCACGTCCAGGCCAAGGGGGACACCTGGATCGATGACCACCACACCGTGGAGGACGTGGGCATCGCGCTCGGGCAGGCGCTGGCTCGTGCGTGGGGCGACAAGGCCGGGCTGACCCGCTACGGGTACGCCTATGTGCCCCTGGACGAGGCGCTATCGCGTGCCGTGCTCGACCTCTCCGGCCGGCCCGGGCTCGTCTATGAGGCCGAGTTCCCGCGGGTGCTGATCGGACGCTTTGATACCGAACTCGTCGAGGAGTTCTTCCGGGCCCTGACCAGCCACGCTGCGGTGACCGCGCACCTGGACGTGCTGCGCGGACGCAATGCTCACCACATGGTCGAATGCCTTTTTAAGGCCTTCGGGCGCGCGCTGCGCCAGGCCGTCAGCCTGGATGAGCGCGCCGCGGGTCGGATCCCTTCCACCAAGGGGGCCCTCTAGCCATGAGCCGGGTGGCCATCGTTGACTACGGTATGGGCAACCTGCGCTCGGTCTACCGGGCCCTGGCCCACGCCGCCGGTGACGAGTCGGGTCTCGAGGTGACCGCCGACCCCGCCCGGGTCCGGGATGCCGAGCGTGTTGTACTCCCGGGCGTCGGCGCCATCGGCGACTGCATGACCGAACTCGACCGCCTCGGGCTGACCGCTGCCCTAATCGAGGCCGCGCGAAGCCGTCCCTTCCTCGGTATCTGCCTGGGGATGCAGGCGCTGCTGACCCACAGCGAGGAGAGCGGCGGGGTGGACGGCCTGGGTGTGCTGCCCGGACGTGCCGTACGATTCCCAGACGGCGAGCGCGACGGCCGCGGGCGGCCGCTGAAGGTGCCGCACATGGGCTGGAGCCGGGTGCACCGGCCTTGCCGGCACCCGCTGTGGGCCGGCATCGAGGACGGGACTTGGTTCTATTTCGTGCACAGCTACTACGTCGTGGCCGACGATCCGGGCATCATCGTCGGCCAGGCCGAGCACGGGTGCCGTTTCGCCGCCGCCGTGGCGGACGGGCCCTGCTTCGCCGTGCAATTCCATCCGGAGAAGAGCCAGGACGCGGGCCTGCGCCTCTACCGCAACTTCCTCGACTGGGACGGGAGCTGGACGTGATCGTAATCCCCGCCATCGATCTCAAGAACGGCCACTGTGTGCGGCTGCGCCAGGGCCGGATGGACGACGAGACCATCTTCGACGCCGACCCCGTGGCAGTGGCCGGGCGCTGGGTGGCGGCCGGCGCCAGGCGCCTCCACCTGGTCGACCTCGACGGCGCGGTGCAGGGCCGGCCTGCCCACGAGGAGACGATCCACGCGATCGCCCGCGCCTACCCCGATACGCCGCTGCAGATCGGCGGCGGCATCCGCAGCCGGGATACGGCCCTGCGCTACCTGGACGCCGGCGTGGGTTACGTCATTGTCGGCACCCGTGCCGTGCGCGAGCCGGCTTTCGTGGAGGAGCTCTGCCGCGAGATCCCCGGGCGGGTGTGCGTGGGGCTGGATGCGCGGGGCGGGTACGTCGCCACCGATGGCTGGGAACAGACCTCCGAGGTGGCCGCCGTCGACCTCGCTCGCCGGTTCGAGGACGCCGGCGTGGCGGCGTTGATCTTCACGGACATCGGCCGGGACGGGATGATGCAGGGCTGCAACGTCGAGGCCACCCGCGAGCTGGCCCGGGCCGTTTCCATCCCGGTGATCGCATCCGGCGGTGTCAGCAGCCTCGAGGACGTGCGCAGCCTGGCCGCGAGCCCGGAGGGCATCGCCGGGGCCATCGTGGGGCGGGCCATCTACGACGGCGGCCTTGACCTGGCCGCCGCTATCCGCACGGCGCGGGAGGCCGGCGATGACCGCTAAGCGCATTATCCCTTGCCTGGATGTGGATGGCGGCCGGGTGGTCAAGGGCGTCCGTTTCGTGGACATTCGCGACGCTGGCGACCCCGTGGAGATCGCCCGGCGCTACGACGCCATGGGGGCTGACGAGCTGACCTTCCTGGATATCACCGCCAGCCACGAGGAGCGCGATACCATCTACGATGTGGTGGAGGCGGTGGCCGGGCAGGTCTTCATCCCGTTGACCGTCGGTGGCGGCGTGCGCACCGTGGCCGACGTGCGCCGCCTGCTCAATGCCGGCGCCGACAAGGTGGCTATCAACACCGCGGCGGTTCACCGCCCGGAGTTCGTCCGCGAGGCCGCCGAACGCTTCGGCTCGCAGTGCATCGTGGTGGCGGTGGACGCCAAGCAGGTTGAGGAGGATCCGCCGCGCTGGGAGGTCTTCACCCACGGCGGGCGCAATCCCACCGGGCTCGAGGTCATCAGCTGGTGCCAGCGCCTGGTGGCGCTGGGAGCCGGCGAGATCCTGCTGACCAGCATGGACCGAGACGGCACAAGGGCCGGTTTCGATCTCGGCCTGACCCGCGCCGTCGCCGATGCGGTGACCGTGCCGGTGATCGCCTCCGGCGGCGTGGGGGATCTGGAACACCTGGCCGATGGGGTCGACGAGGGGGGAGCCGATGCCGTTCTGGCGGCGAGCATTTTCCACTTCGGCGACCACACCGTCGGCGAGGCCAAGGCGTACATGGCGGAACGCGGTATCGAGGTCCGACAATGAGCGAAGCCGGAACCGGGCGGTCGGCGGCCGACACCCTGCGCGAGCTGGCCGAGACCATCGAGCGGCGCCGCGGTGCATCGCCGGATGCCTCCTATGTGGCGCGGCTTCACCACAAAGGCTTGGACGCCATCCTCAAGAAGGTTGGCGAGGAGGCGACCGAGACGGTGATCGCCGCCAAGGGCGGCGAGCGGGAACAGATCGTTTATGAGACCGCCGATCTGTGGTTCCATACTCTCGTCATGCTCTCCGCCAGTGGGGTGTCGGTGGATGAGGTGCTGGCGGAGCTGGAGCGACGGGTGGGCCGTTCGGGCCTGGACGAGAAAGCGGCCCGCGGCGAGTGAGCAACGCATAACGGAAGGCGCCGCACGGCGTCGGAGGGTGAGGAGATGGGATTCAATATCTGGTCGCTGCTGATCATTCTGCTGATCGTGGCGCTGCTGTTCGGCACCAAGAAGCTGCGCAATATCGGCGGGGACCTTGGTGGTGCCATCCGCGGCTTCAAGGAGTCGATGCGGGAGGGCGAAGAGGAAGAGGCGCAGAAGCGCGCCGATGGGGAGTCGTCGGAGGAGCCCGAGCCGCTGGAGCACCAGGGCGACCCCGCCTCCGAGCAGGGCCACGCCCGGGACAGCAGTGCCACCCGCCAGAGTGCCGAGCAGCACGACCGTAGCGCCTCCTGAGAGGCGCCGGCGCGCCTCCGGTACGGCCCTGACGCAGGATCGCCATGTTCGACCTCGGCTTCTGGGAAGTTCTGATCATCTGCCTGATCGGCTTGCTGGTGCTCGGCCCCGAGCGCATGGCGCGTACCGTGCGCGTGCTCGGCCGATGGGCCGGGAAGGCGCGCTCTTCGTTCAACGCGACGCGCCGCGAGGTCGAGCGCGAGCTGCGGGTCGAGGAGATTCGCAAGGCGGGCGAGTCGGTTCGGCGCGATGTCGAGCAGACCCGCCGCGCCTTCACGGGGGCTGAGGAGGACGTCGAGCGGGAGACCCGGGAGGCCCGGCGCGCCGCCCGGCTCCGCAGGGCCGAGGAATCCGAGGGCGGTAAGCCGCGCGGCGCCGATAAGGAGCAGGACCAGTGAGTGCCGGCGAGCCCGACGAGAAAGAGGGGGGTGACGAGAAGCTTCAGGAGGCACCGCTGCTTAGCCACCTGAAGGAGTTCCGCGACCGCCTGCTGCGCATCGTCGTGGTGGTCCTGGGGGCGTTCCTGCTCCTCTACCCCTTCCGGGACACACTCTACCGCTGGATCTCCGGGCCGCTTCAGGAAGTCCTGCCCGAGGGCACCTCGATGATTGCTATCAAGGTGGCCTCGCCGTTTCTGATTCCCATGAAGCTGGCCCTGGTGGCGGCCATCTTCATCACCATCCCCTACATCCTCTACCAGCTCTGGGCCTTCGTGGCGCCGGGGCTGTACCGCCACGAGCGGCGGATGATCTGGCCGTTGCTGATCTCCAGCACCGGGCTGTTCTATCTCGGGGCGGCCTTCGCCTACTTCGTGGTCTTCCCGATCGCCTTCCGCTTCTTTGCACTGGTCTCCCCGGAAGGCGTGCAGATGATGACGGATATCGGCGAATACCTGTCGTTCGTGCTGACCCTGTTCTTCGCCTTCGGTGCGGCCTTTCAGGTGCCGATCGCGACCATCCTTCTGGTGCGCAGTGGCATCTCCACCCGGGCGAGCCTGGCGGCCAAGCGCCCCTACGTGATTGTCGGTGCCTTCGTGGTGGGTATGATGCTCACCCCGCCCGATGTGCTCTCGCAGGTGCTGCTGGCCGTGCCGGTTTGGTTGCTCTACGAGATCGGCATCCTGCTCGCCGGACGGACGCAGCCCGCCGAGGCCGCCTCACCGGACGGCGGCGGAGGCGATCACGGTTAGCGGTGGCGCCCGGGGTGCGCCGGCCCGCCGGGGCCGCCGCGCCCCGGGCGCACGGGTTCTCTCCGTTCGCTCCGAGCCTTAGAGTGGTGGCATGACTGATCGCGGCCTTTTCGAACACCTTCGCAACACCTCCTACCTGCACGGGGCCAATGCGGCCTTCATCGAGGACCTGTACGAGACGTACCTGGCCGATCCGAGCCGCGTGGACCCGGAGTGGCGCGCCTACTTCCACAGCCTGACCCGGGAGTCCGGCACCGGTGAGGACATCCCGCACAGCCCCATCCGGGCCCGCTTTGAGCAGCACGCGCGGGACAATGGCGGCACTCCGGCGCGGGCCTCCGGCGCTGTCCAGGGCGGGCTGAGCGCCGAGGCGGCCGAGAAGCAGGTGGCGGTGCTGCGGCTGATCAACTCCTACCGTTTTCGGGGTCACCAGGCGGCGGATATCGACCCCCTGGACCTGCGCCCGAAACCGCCGGTGCCGGATCTCGATCCGGCCTTCCACGGCCTGTCGCCGGCGGAGCTGGACCAAACGTTCAACACCGGGTCCCTCTACGCGCCGACGCAAATGACGCTGCGCGAGATCATCGCTCAGCTCGAGGAGGTCTATTGCGGGTCCGTCGGTTCGGAGTACATGCACATCACGGATACGGTGCAGAAGCGCTGGATCCAGGAGCGGCTCGAAGGGACCGGTTGCCGTCCGCGGCTGAGCGCCGCGCGCAAGAAAGAGATCCTCGAGCGCCTGACTGCGGCCGAGGGTATCGAGAAGTACCTGCATTCCAAGTACGTGGGCCAGAAGCGGTTCTCCCTGGAGGGTGGGGACTCGCTGATCCCCCTGCTCCACGACCTGATCCAGGGCGCCGGACGCGAGGGCGTCAAGGAGATGGTGCTGGGCATGGCCCACCGGGGCCGGCTCAACGTGCTGATCAACATCATGGGCAAGGACCCGGGCGACCTGTTCGCCGAGTTTGAGGGCCATCAACCCGACGGGCTGCAGGGCTCCGGCGACGTCAAGTACCACATGGGCTTCTCGTCGGACATCCAGACCCCGGGCGGTCCCATGCACGTGGCTCTGGCCTTTAATCCGTCGCACCTGGAGATCGTCAACCCGGTGGTCGAGGGCTCCTGCCGCGGGCGCATGCGCCGGCGTCGCGATCCCCAGGGCGAGCAGGTCCTGCCCCTGCTCATCCACGGTGACGCCGCCTTCGCCGGGCAGGGCGTGGTCATGGAGACCTTCCAGCTCTCCCAGGCCCGCGGTTTCTATACCGGGGGTACGGTGCACGTGGTGGTCAACAACCAGATCGGCTTCACCACCTCGCACCCGCAAGACACGCGCTCGAGCCACTACTGCACCGAAGTGGCGAAGATCGTTCAGGCGCCGATCTTCCACGTCAACGGCGATGACCCCGAGGCGGTAGCCTTCACCACGGCCCTGGCCCTGGATTACCGCAACACCTTCCACCGCGATGTGGTCATCGATCTGATCTGCTACCGCCGCCACGGCCACAACGAGGCCGACGAGCCGGCGGCCACGCAGCCGATGATGTACCAGAAGATCCGCAACCAGCCGACGGTACGCCAGCGTTACGCCGAGCGGTTGGTGCAGGAAGGCATCCTCGGGCCGCGGGAGTCCGAGGAGATGGTCGCCGCCTACCGCGAGGCCCTTGAAAACCGGGAGGTGGTGGCGTCGAACATCCTCACCGGCGTGCGCAACGACTACGCCGCGAACTGGACCCGGTTCGTCGGCGGCGAGTGGAATGAGCCGGTCGAGACCGCCGTGGACAAGGAGCGCCTGCGCGGGCTGCAGCAGATTCTCGACGCCCTGCCCGACGGCTTCGAACTCAATCCGCGGGTGGCCTCCATCATGGAGAGCCGGCGCAAAATGGTCGCCGGTGCGCTGCCGCTGGACTGGGGCTTTGCCGAGACCATGGCCTACGCCACGCTGCTGCAGGACGGCTACCGCGTGCGTCTGACCGGCCAGGACTCCGGCCGGGGGACCTTCTTCCACCGCCACGCCGTGCTGCACAACGCCCGTGACGGCTCCAACTTCGTGCCGCTGCAGGACGTGACCACCGAGCCGCAGGACTTCGTAGTCATCGACTCGCTCCTCTCCGAGGAGGCCGTGGTCGGTTTCGAGTACGGCTACGCCACCACTGAGCCGGACACCCTGACCATCTGGGAGGCGCAGTTCGGTGACTTCGCCAACGGCGCGCAGGTGGTCATCGACCAGTTCATCGCCGCGGCCGAGGCCAAGTGGGGGCGGCTGTCGGGGTTGACCATGTTCCTGCCCCACGGCTACGAGGGGCAGGGGCCGGAGCACTCGTCGGCCCGCCTGGAGCGCTACTTGCAGCTGTGTGCCGAGAACAACATGCAGGTCTGCGTGCCCTCGACGCCGGCGCAGTTCTTCCACATGCTGCGCCGGCAGATGCTGCGCCGCTACCGCAAGCCACTGGTGGTGCTGACGCCGAAAAGCCTGCTTCGGCACAAGCTCTCCACCTCCGGGCTTGACGACCTGACCGGCGGCCACTTCCACAACATCATCGATGAGGTGGACGGGCTCGATCCCGCTGCCTGCCGCCGGGTGGTGCTGTGCGCCGGCAAGGTCTACTACGACCTGCTCGAGGCCCGCCGGCGGGAGGCCCGCAATGACATCGCCATCATCCGGGTCGAGCAGCTCTACCCGTTCCCGGAGAAGGCGCTGCGCCGGCTGCTGACCGAGCGCTACGCGGCCGCCACCGAGGTGGTCTGGTGCCAGGAGGAGCCGAAGAACCAGGGCGCCTGGTACTCCACCAACCACCACCTCTACAACTGCATGGGGCCGGATCAGCGGCTGCGCTACGCCGGGCGCTCGGCGGCGGCATCGCCGGCGGTCGGCTACCCCAAGCGCCACCACGAGCAGCAGCGGGCGCTGGTCGAGGATGCCCTTGGCTAGGCGGCACGCGGCGATCGAGCCCGGACGAGAACACCAGAGAAGGGGACCTGCATGAGCGTCGAGATCAAGGTGCCAGCGCTGCCCGAGTCCGTCAGCGAGGCGACGGTGGTGGCCTGGCATAAGCAGCCCGGCGAGGCGGTGAGCCAGGACGAGAACCTGGTCGATCTGGAGACGGATAAGGTGGTGCTGGAGGTCCCGGCGCCCGCCGACGGTGTGCTGCAGGGGATCGACCGTGCGGTGGGCGATACGGTCACCCCGGACGATATCCTCGGGCACGTCGAGGCGGGTGCCGCAGCCGCCACCGATGACCCCCCGGCCGCCGAGACCGCCGCGGCGGCCGCGGCCGGCGGACAGGCGTCGGACGACGCCGAGCCGGCCCCCCAGGGCGGGGAGGACACGGCCCCCGAGGCGCCCGTCGCGGCCGCGGACGCGGAGGCGGCACCGGCGGTGAGCCTGGACGGGCTCAGCCCGGCGGTGCGCCGTCTGGTCCGCGAGCACGGCCTGGATCCTGCCCGGATCGAGTCCTCCAGTGGCGACGGTCGCCTGACCAAGGAAGACGTGCTCCGCCATCTGGAGCGTCGGGCCGAGGCCGAGGCAGCGCCCACCGCGGTTACAGCACCGCAGAGCGCCCCCGCCGCCGAGGCCGCCCCGCTGGGCGACCGACCCGAGCAGCGGGTGCCCATGACCCGGCTGCGCCAGCGCATCGCCGAGCGTTTGGTCGAGGCGCAGCAGACCGCGGCCATGCTCACCACCTTCAACGAGGTGGATATGCAGCCGGTGATGGATCTGCGCGCCCGTTACCGCGAGCGTTTCGAAAAGGCCCACGACGTGCGCTTAGGCTTCATGTCGTTCTTCGTCAAGGCGGCGGTCGAGGCCCTCAAGCGCTATCCGGCGGTCAACGCCTCGATCGACGGCAATGACATCATCTACCACGGCTATTACGACATCGGCATCGCCGTCTCCTCGCCGCGGGGGCTGGTGGTGCCGGTGCTGCGCGACGCCGACCGCCTCTCCTTCGCCGAGATCGAGTCACAGATCAACGAGCTCGGCAAGCGTGCCCAGCAGGGCAAGCTGAGCATGGACGAGCTTACCGGCGGGACCTTCACCATCACCAACGGCGGGATCTTCGGGTCGCTGCTCTCCACGCCCATCCTCAACCCGCCTCAGAGCGGCATCCTGGGGATGCACAAGATCCAGGAACGACCGGTGGTCGAGGACGGTGAGATCGTGGTCCGGCCGATGATGTACCTGGCCCACACCTACGACCACCGCATCATCGACGGCCGCGAGGCGGTGCAGTTCCTGGTGGCCGTCAAGGACTGCATCGAGGATCCCGCCCGGCTGCTGCTCGAAATCTAGCGGCGCGGGCCCACGATCCGCCCGGGGCCGGAGGCCCTCGAGCGCACATACAACCACAGAACAGGGTCGCAACATGTCCAATCACTACGATGTCATCGTTATCGGTGCCGGCCCCGCCGGATACAGCGCTGCCATTCGCTGCGCCCAGCTGGGCATGCGCACTGCCGTGGTCGACGCCTTCGTCTTCAAGGACGGCGAGCCCGCCCTCGGCGGCACTTGCCTGAACGTCGGCTGCATCCCCTCCAAGGCGCTGCTCGACAGCTCGGAGCAGTATCACAAGGTCACCGAGCAGCTCAGCGCCCACGGCATCACCGCCCAGGGGGTGGAGCTGGATGTGGAGAAGATGATCGCCCGCAAGGACAAGGTGGTGAAGGATCTCACCGGGGGCATCCGTCAGCTGTTCAAGGCCAACAAGATCGAGTGGATCCACGGTCACGGCCAGTTGGTCGAGGCGAAGACCGTGGAGGTCCGCCGCTCGGATGGCACCAGTGAGCGCTACAGCGCCGACTCCGTCGTACTGGCCACCGGCTCGCGCAGCGTCGAGATCGGCGCCGCAGCGCTGGATCACGAGCGCATCGTCAACTCCGACGGGGCGCTGGACTTCACCGAGGTGCCGCAGCGGCTCGGCATCATCGGCGCCGGGGTCATCGGCCTCGAGATGGGCTCGGTATGGAGCCGGCTCGGCTCGGAGGTGGTGCTGCTCGAGGCGCAGGACGAATTCCTCGGGCCGGTGGACCGCCAGGTGGCGCGCACGGCCCAGAAGGAGTTCAAGAAGCAGGGGCTGGATATCCGCCTGGGTTGCCGGGTCACCGGCACCCGGGTCGACGGTGGGGTCACGGTCTCCTACGAGGACAAGAACGGTGGGCAGGAGCTGGAGGTCGACCGCCTCATCGTCTGCGTCGGCCGGCGACCCAACACCGATGACCTCTGCTCGAAAGAGGTCGATCTGCTCCTCGACGAGCGTGGCTTCATCAATGTCGACGAGGACTGCAAGACCAACCTGCCCGACGTCTACGCCGTCGGCGACGTCGTGCGCGGGCCGATGCTCGCTCACAAGGGCCAAGAAGAGGGCATCCTGGTGGCGGAACGAATCGCCGGCAAGGGCGGGCACCTCAACTACGAGACCATCCCGTGGGTGATCTACACCGACCCCGAGATCGCCTGGGTGGGTCGGACCGAGGAGCAGCTGAAGAAGGCCGGCATCCCCTACAACACCGGGGTTTTCGGCTTTGCTGCCAACGGGCGGGCCCGTGCCATGGACCAGACCGCTGGGATGGTCAAGCTCATCGCTCACGCCGAGACCGACCGGTTGCTCGGGGCCCACATCATCGGTCCGCAGGCCTCCGAACTCATCGCCGAGGCGGTGGTGACCATGGAGTTCGCCGGCTCCGCCGAGGACATCGCGCGCACCATCCACGCCCACCCGACGCTCTCCGAGTCCGTCCACGAAGCGGCCCTGGCCGTGGGTAAGCGGGCCATCCATAAGGCCAACTGAGCCGGTACGCGCCGTGCGCCGCCCCCGCACGGGGCGGCGCCGCCGCGTGCGGTCCGGATTCCGTTGCACCGAGGCAGTGCCGCTGGAGCACCGCTTTCGGGTATTCTGGACCCATGACCACCATCCGTACCGTCGCGACCACTCTTCCGATCCTTCTCCTGCTGGCCGCGTGCGCTACTCCCGAGCGGGCGCAGGACCGCGAGCCGGCCGGGGTCCGTGAGGATCCCCCCGCCCCCTTGGCCGAGGCCGAGCCCGAGCCCATCGAGGCCCCCGAGACTGTCCCGGAGCCGGCACCGGGGCTGGGTACCGCCGATGAACCGTTCATTGCCCGCGGGCAGGAGCCGGGGTGGATGCTGCGCATGGACGGCGAGCGCATGCGGCTGCTGGCCGATTACGGCCGCCTCGAGGTGGCCGCCGCGCAGCCGGACCCGGAGGTAACGGACACGGCCCTGCGCTATACGGCGGAGACCGATAACGGCCGCGCGCTGGAGGTTGTCGTCGAGCAGGCGCTGTGCGCCGATGTGGCCACCGGCATGCCGCACCCGTACCGCGTCGACTACACCCTGGACGGTACGCAGCATCGCGGTTGCGGCGGCGATCCCCGGGGGTTGCTGACCGGGGGTGAGTGGCAGATCGTGGCCGTCGACGGCGAGATCCCCGAGGCGATCATCACGCTCGATCTCGATGCCGAGGGGCGGGTTCACGGGCAGGCGCCGTGTAATCGCTACGCCGGCGCCTACCGGCTGACCGGCGAGCGGATCGTGTTCAGCGGCCTGGCCGCCACGCGCATGGCCTGCCGCGACGCGGGCCTGGCGGAAGCCGAGCAGGCGTTCCTGGATGTGCTCGCCGGGGTGTACTTCCTCTATATGCCCGAAGTCGACCGTCTGCGCCTGCTGACCGCGGATGGCAGGCGCCTGGAGGCGGTCCGCGCGGAGGAGGCCGGCGGGGTGGCGCCGTGAGCGTTCGCCCCTGCCCCCTGTGCGGCAGCTCGGCGGTGCTGTTCCATCGGGCCGAGCGCACGTATTACCGATGCCCGAGCTGCGCCCTGGTCCATGTACCGCCCGAGCAGCACCTGTCGGCGGCGGACGAGAAGGCTGTCTACGACCAGCACCGGAATGCGGTGAACGACCCGGGCTACCGGCGCTTCCTGGCACGGATCGCCGATCCGCTGATGGCCGCGGTGGTGCCGCCGGCGCGCGTGCTGGATTTCGGTTGCGGCCACGGCCCCGCGCTGGCGGCGATGTTCCGTGAGGCAGGCTATCAGGCCGAGGTCTACGATCCCTTCTACTTCCCCGATCCGTCGCCGTTGCGCGATCGCTACGAGGTGGTTACCGCCACCGAGGTGGTCGAGCACCTGGCCGAGCCGGCGGCCGAGCTCGACGGGCTCTGGGGGTGCGTGCGACCCGGGGGCTGGCTGGGTATCATGACCAAGCGCCAGCCGTCCGCCGAGGCGTTCGGTGCCTGGCACTACCTGCGCGACCCGACCCACATCGCCTTCTTCGCCGAGGCGACCTTCTGCTGGTTCGCCCGACGCTGGGGCGCGGAGCTGCACCTGCCGCGGGACGATGTCGCCCTGTTGCGCCGCCCGGTCGCCGGCGGCGCGGGCTGAGGACAGTCGGGGCCATGCCTGCTATGTTCACCCGAGACCGCTGCACCTTCAGCGGCAGCCTGAAGCGAGGATTCGCAGTGCCACACGACCTCCCCGACCGCCCACGACGCCACACCCTGAAGATGATGATCAGCGCATCCCTGATGCCCCTGGTGGGCATGTCGGTCACCCCGGTTGCCGGCGCCCGGGGCGGCGAGGTGGACCGGGACGGGAGGCCGCGTATCGGCCTGGCGCTCGGCAGCGGCGGGGCCCGCGGCCTCTCCCACCTGCTGGTCTTCGAGGCGCTCGAGGAGCTCGGGGTGCGTCCGCACCGGATCAGTGGCTGCAGCATCGGCGCCATCATGGGCGCGCTCTATGCCGCCGGGCTTAGCGCCGAGGAGATCCGAGCCGGAATCGATGAGCTCGTCGCCGATCAGGACGAGAACTGGCTGCAGACGCTGATGGGCGGCAAATGGCGGCAGTGGCTCGACTTCGTGCAGCCGTCGGATCGCGACGGCGGGCTTGTGGAGTCCGACGCCTTTATCGCCCACCTGCGCAAGGAGACGGGCGTGTCGCGCTTTGGCGAGCTGGAGATTCCGCTGCAGATTGTGGCCACCGACTACTGGAAGCGCGAGGCGGTGGTCTTCGATTCGGGTGCGTTGTGGCCGGCGGTCCAGGCGAGCATGGCCATGCCGGGGCTGTTCAGCCCGGTCTCCTATCAGGATCGGGTGCTGGTCGACGGCGGCCTGACCAATCCGGTGCCGTTCGACCTGCTCGCTGAGGATTGCGACGTGGTGGTGGCGGTCAATGTGCTCGGCACCCGTGAGGAGGGCAAGGACGAGGCACTGCGCAACCCGGCGTACCTGGACAACATCTTCAACACGTTCCAGGTCATGCAGTACTCCATCCTGCAGGAGAAGCGGCGGCGGGAGGAGCCCGATATCCTGATCAGCCCGGCGATCCGCGATATCCGCGTGCTCGACTTTCACAGGGTGGATACGATCCTTGAGCAGGCCCGCCCTGAGGTGGACATCCTCCGGGACGAGCTGCGTGAACGGCTGGCCGAGTGGTGAGCGGGATGATGGCGGAATGGTTTGCCAGCGGCCGCGTCATCGACGCCATCCTGGTGCTGATGCTCCTCGAGGGGGCCCTGCTTTACGCGCTCTACCGGCGCACCGGTCATGGCCTGGCGCCGGCAACCATCGTGACCACCCTGGCGGCCGGCGGCTTCCTGCTGCTGGCGCTGCGCGCCGCGCTGACCGGTGCCCCGTGGTACTGGGTCTCGGGGTGGTTGCTGGCTGGCCTGGCGGCCCACCTGGCGGATCTGTGGCAGCGTCTGGGCCGGTCCTGACTGTTACGCTTTGTAGGCGGCGAAGCAGCGCATGACCCCGCGCGCCCGTCGCGAGGTGCCGTCGATGCGGAACCCCGCCGCGCGCACGGCTGCCTCGGTATCCCGGTTGAGGTGGCAGCCGCCGCTGACGGCGGTCCACACCGGCTGGATGCGGTCCTGCACCCGCCCCGCCAGCCCCGGTGAGCGCACGTGCTCGAGCATTCGCAGCACCCCGTGATCGTCGAGGACCCGGCGGATCTCCCGCAGCCCCGCCGCGGTATCGCCGACGCTGCAGAAACTCAGGCTGGTGGTGACCGTGTCGAAGCTGCCGTCGGCGAAGGGCAGTGCCTCCGCGCGGCCAACGTACAGCGGGACCTGCGGCGCCCGGCGCCGGGCGCGGCGCAACGCGGCGGCGTCCGGATCCACTGCCCACACCGCGGTCTCGGCGGGATAGAGCGGTAGGGTCCGTCCCGTCCCGCAGCCTACCTCCAGGACACGGCCGCGGACCCCGTCGACGAGCGCCTCGCGCCAGCGGTGCATGCCTAAGCGTTCGCAGACGGCCATACCGGCGTCGTAGAGCCACGGGATGTGCTCGACGCCGCGCACCGGGGTCACTCGCGAAGCCAGCAGGCGGCTCGATGCTCCGGGCGGGGCCGGAAGTCCGGCGGCGGCGGATCGAGCTCGCACCGACCCGCCATGGCGTGCGGGCAGCGTGGGTGGTAACGGCATCCGGTGGGTGGCTGGATCAGGCTGGGCGCCTCGCCCCCGGGGACTGGGCGGGGGCGGCCGGCGTTGGCGGCATCGGGGTCGCCGAGGGCGCTGAGCAGGGCCTCGGTGTAGGGGTGCTGGGGCCGCTGCAACAGCGCGTCCACAGGGGCCTGCTCGACGATGCGTCCGCCGTACATCACCATCGCCCGGTCCACATAGTGGCGGACTGTCGAGAGGTCGTGGGTGATGTAAAGCAGGGCCAAGTCGTGCTCCTGTTGCACCCGGTGGAGCAGGTTGAGGATCTCCACCCGGACCGAGGCGTCGAGCATGGAGACGGGCTCGTCGGCGATGATCATCGCCGGCCGCAGCAGCAGTGCCCGGGCGATGACCACGCGCTGCTGCTGACCGCCGCTGAGTTGGTGGGGAAACTTGCCGGCCACCTCGGCCGCGGGGCTGAGGCCAACCTCTTCGAGGGCTGCCTCGATGCGCCGCCAGCGCTCGGCGCGCGGGCGGACGCCGTGGATAATCAGCGGCTCGGCCAGGATCCGCTGCACCTCCATGAACGGTGGCAGGGCCCCGTAGGGGTCCTGCTGGACGTAGCCGACCTGCGCGCGGTATGTCTTGAGGGCCGCGCCGTTGAGCTCACCCACCTCGGTACCGGCGAAACGCGCCGAGCCGGCGGTGGGCCGGTGCAGCCCGAGCAGGGTGCGCGCCAGAGAGCTCTTGCCGCAGCCGCTCTCGCCGACCACCGCAATGGCCTCACCGGCGTCCAGGCTGAAGGCTACGCCGTCGACGGCGCGCACCGTGCCGGTCCGCAGGAACCCCCACTGACGCAGTTCGAAGTGGGTGTGCAGGCCGTCAACGCACAGCAGTGCCTCATCGGTGCTGCCGGTGGTGTGCGCCGCGATGGGTGAGTGCAAGCTCATGGTCCCCCTCCCGAGCGGTGGTGAAGCCAGCAGCGGACTCGGTGCCGGGTATCGTAGGCAACCTCGGGTGGTGGCTCGCTGCAGCGCTCATAGGCCTTCGGGCAGCGTTCGGCGAAGCGGCAGCCGGTCGGCGGCTCGAGCAGGCTCGGGGGGCGGCCCGGTATGGCGCGTGGCGGCTGCTCCTGGTGCAGCCGGGGCACCGAGTCCATCAGCAGCCGCGAGTAGGGGTGGGCGGGATGGCCGAAGAACGCCTCGGCGCTGGCGGTCTCCACCACCTGCCCGGCGTACATCAGCGCCACCCGGTCGGCCAGTTCGCTGGAGGTGGCGATATCGTGGGTGATCAGCACGAAGCTGACCCCGCGTTGGGCCTTGATGCGCTTGAGCACGTTCATGATGGATGCCTGGGTGAGCACGTCCAGCGCCGAGGTGGGCTCGTCGAGGACGACCAGGTCCGGTTCGGTCACCAGCGCCATGGCCAGCACCGCGCGCTGGCGCATGCCCCCCGAAAGCTCGTGGGGGTAGCGGCGCAGGAAATCCGTGGCGATGCCCACCTCCTCGAAGGCGGCGCCGGCGCGACGGTGTGCCTCCCGCCGGCCCAGCCGGTGGTGCACGCGCAGCGGTTCAGCCACCTGTTCCCCGACGCGCACCACCGGGTTGAGGGCGTTCATGGCCGCCTGCATGACCAGGGCGATGCGCACCCAACGCACTTCGCGGCGGAAGCGCTCCTCCGGAAGGCCGAGAACGTCGCGTCCGTCCAGGCGCATCTGGCCGCTGGGGGCATGGGCGTTGCGCGGCAGCGTGCGCAGCAGGGTACGCGCCAGCGAGCTCTTGCCGCAGCCGGACTCGCCGAGCACGGCCAGGGCCTCGTTGCGGCGCACCTCCAAGTTCACGCCGTCCACCGCCCACAGGGTGCCGCGCTCGGTGGCGTAGCCCAGGCGCAGGTTCTCGATCTCGAGCAGCGGGGCACCGGCCATCAGAGGTTCCTCAGCCGCGGGTTGAAGATCCGGTCCAGGGCGAAGCCGAGCATGGCAAAGCCGAGTCCGGTGAGCATCAGCAGCGCCGCCGGCGACAGCACCCAGTAGTAAAAGCCGTGGTAGAGCGCACTCTGGGCCTGGGCATCGTGCAGGACCTTGCCCCACGTCGGCAGCACCGGGTCACCCAGGCCGAGAACCGCCAACGACGCCTCCAGGAAGACGTAGGTGGGGATCAGGGTGACGAAGGTGGGGATGAGCACTGGCAGGATCCGCGGCACCATGTAGCGCAGGATGATCCGGCCGCCCCCGGCCCCATAGGCGCGCGCCGCCTCGATATAGGGCGCTTCACGGATGGGCAGCAGCATCGAGCGGTACATCTTGATCCCGGCGCTGAATATGCCCAGCACCACGACGACGCCGAGCATCAGCCAGATGCTGGTCGAATAGAGGGTGCCGATCATCACCAGGATCGGCAGCAGCGGCAGGATGATGTTCACCTCGGTGAGCCGCTGGATGGTGGCGTCCACCCAGCCCCCGTACCAGACCCCGGTGGCGGCGATGATCAGGGTGGTCACTGTGGTGCCCACGGCGGCGAGCAGTCCGAAGGCGAGGGCGACCGGCGTGCCCCAGAGCAGGGCTACGGCCAGGTCGCGGCGCTGGTGGTCGGTGCCGAAGGCGCCGTGGACCTGCCCGTAGACGACCAGCTCGGCGTGCAGCCGGGCGGACTCTTCGAAGTGCACCGTCTCGATAACCAGCTCGTAGGTGCCGGTGCGCACTGTCGGGTCCGGGGTTCCGGGTTCGGCGTCGGTGAACAGGCCGACCTGGGGCGCGCGGCCCAGCCGACTCTCCAGTTGCCGGTCCTGGGAGATGGAGAAGCGCTCCCGCTCCCCCACCCGGCGGGCGTCGATGGGGATCTCCTCGCCGTCCGGGGTGCGCCAGTGCACCCGCGTGAAGGGCTGGCCCTGCTCGAACTCCGCCTCGAGGAAGAGATTGATCTCCGAGGGGAAGCCGTCGTAGGGGAAGTCGACCTCCAGGGTGGTTGTCTCGAGCCGTGCTGCGCCCAGATCCTGGCGCTCGGTGGGCGCATCCTCGCTGGAGACGGTGATGGTGCGCGGGGCGTCCCCGCCGAGAAGCCGGTCGGTCCACGCCGGGCTGGCGTTGACCGGCAGGTCCTGCCAGGCGTCGCCGCCGCGCCAGAGCTTCTGCGCCTCGGAGTAGGGGATGGCGGTCACGGCATAGATGGCCGTGGCGATCAGCATGGCGATGATCAGCAGCCCGGCCACGGCGGACGGGTAGCGTCGTACCTGGGTGAGCCCATCGCGCCAGCGGATCATCCCTGCCCCCCGTCGATGCGGACCCGCGGGTCCAGGATGGCGTAGAGGAAGTCCAGCAGGAACACGGTCACGGCCAGCAGGTAGGCAAAGATGACCACCGAGCCGATGATGACCGGCGTGTCACGGTGCCCGATGGCCTCGAAGAGTAGCGTGCCCAGGCCCGGCCAGTTGAAGACCTGTTCGAGAATGATCGCACCGCTCCACAGGCCGATGAGCATCAGCAGGAAGCTGGTGATGATCGGCGAAAGTGTCGGCCGGAGGATGTAGCGCTGCTCCACCAGGGCGTCGGGCAAACCCTTGGCACGGGCCATCTCCACATAATCCTCGCTGGAGTGGATGAGGAAGAACGTCCGCCACGAGTAGATCGATATGAAGATCTGGGCGATGAACATCGCCGCCACCGGTAGCGCCATGTGGCGGATCACGCTGGCTGCATAGGCCCACGGATCCTCCGGCGGCGGCACCGCCACCATGCCGCCGGACGGCAGCAGCGGGAAGATGAACGCAAGCAGCAGGATCAGGAAGATGCCGTAGAACCACGCCGGCGCCGCCGAGGTGGGTGCCAGGCCGATCACGGTCTGGTCCAGCCGGCTGCCGTAGCGTCGTGACAGCGACAGCGCGGCGAAGACCGAGACGAAAAACACCAGCAGGTTGGCGGTGCCGAAGAGCAGCAGCGTCGCCGGCAGGCGCTCGGCAATGATGTTGTAGACCTGCCGGGAACCGGCATCGCTGTGCATCTGCTCCGCCCGCCCCAGGTCGAGGGTCATGGCCGCGCGCAGGTAGTCGAAGCTGCGCACGATGAACGGCTCGTCCAGGCGCAGGCGCTCGACCTCTAGGTCGATCTGGCGCTGCATCAGTTCCTCGCGCTCCTCCGAGTCGAGGTCCTGGAAGGCCGGGTCTCCCCGGACCTGTTCGGCCACTTCGCCCTGGATCTGGGCCATGCGCAGCTCATCCACCTGCCCGCCCATGTTGGCGATGAGGATGGTCAGGTAGACACCGATCAGCACGGTCAGCAGCAGGGCGATGAGCCGCTTGGCGGTGAAAACCCCAAGATGACGGAGGTCGCGGAGCAAGGAGGCGGTGCGGCTGACGGGGGCGGCGCTGGCCACGGCTACTCCTCCTCCTGGCTGTCTGCTTCGGGGCCGCCGGCCGGTAGGGTGGCGAAGGCGTGGGTGGCGAATGCCGGCAGGGCCACGCTTCGTGAGGTGACGGCCAGTTCCATGCTGTTGGCTCCGGTGCCCAGCGTCTCCAGCGCCTTGGCGGGGACGCGGATGCGCCACTGTCCGTCGCCGTCCGGCTCGCTCTCGCCTTCCAGCGCCAGCCGGTCGTCCCGGTCGAAGAGCAGGAAGCGGGCGGTCTCGATCTCCTCGTCCGGGTAGGGTTCGCCAGCGTAGGTGATGCGGACCGTCAGCTCGAGATCCTCGCCGTGCTCGACCAGCAGCGGTCCGTCGATTTCCAGCTCCGGGATGCGCGGGTCGGTGAAGCGCAGCCACTTGTCGGCCGGATCCGGGTGATCCGGGTAGCGACGCAGCACGATGCTGCCCTCCACCGGGCGGACCGAGTGCAGGTAGAACGGCCCATCATCCACCCAGAAGTGGCCGCGTTCCTGCTGCCAGGTGTCGAGGGCGCGGTAGCGCTCGGCGGCCTCGCCCTCACGCAGCCATTCGCCAAGGGCCTGCTCGAAGGGCACCTGCTCGGCCTCAGCGGCAGCGCGCAGGTAGCCGCGGAGAACCTCCAGGCTCGGCCCCGAGACCAGGTTGAGCCACTCCACATCCATGCGGTCGGCCTTGCTCGAGGAGAAGGCGAGCTCGCCGCGGCGCTCGGCCTGGATGCCCAGGTTGACCACGTGCCAGGGCTGAGCGGCCGGGATGCGGGCGGCGACCAGGTTCTCGGCGTCCGGGTAGACCTGGTCGCTGTAGACCTCGACGGTCAGGGGGTCGGTATCGGTAATCCGCCAGCCGCGGAAGTTGCGTTGATAGACCTCGAACTCCGGCAGGTGGGAGGGATCGAACAGCGGGCTGTCCTCGTCGGCTCGGGCGAAGCTCAGGATCCAAGGCAGCACCACGTCGGCCACGGAGACCTGCGAGCCGTCGTGCCAGCGGCGCTCGAGGTAGTCGTCCTCGTAGTGGAGGACTACCCGCGAGCGGGCGGTCAGTCCATCCTCGTGGCGATCGTCCACGGTCAGGATGCGCTGCTCCTCCGGGTCCCAGTCGATCCAGGCGTCACCGGGGATCTCGATGGTCTCAGCGGTTTCCAGCGAGACCCAGTCCAGGGTGCGGTTGACCGGCGCGTCCTCAGTGACCGTGACCTCCGCCGAGTCGAGTCGCTGCGGCCAGTAGAGGCCGGTGAAGGGGTCGGGCAGCACCGCCGAGTCGGTCAACCCGCGCAGGATCATGCGGTCGAAGATCCAGTTGCTGCCGGCGACGTGGTTCCACGGTTCGGTGAGCATGCTCGGCGTGGCTGCCACCACGCGACCGCCCACGCGATCGCTGAAACGCAGGGTAAAGGGCCACAGCTGCGACCCGGAGAGCCCGCCGGCCAGGTCGCCGGCCACCTCAAGATCGGCGGCGTGGGGCCAGACACTGAGCTGATCCGCCAGCCAGATGCGCGCCGAGTTTTCCATCGCCAGGGTCAGGCCCTCCTCCATGAGTTCCTGGCGTTCCCCGACGCTGGTGTAGTCGCGGCGCTCCAGGCGCTCGGCGGCCTCGCTGAACGCCTCGGTGGGCTCATACGCCTGCCATAGCGGGTCGGGGCGGCCTCGGGGGGTGTAGTAGTAGTTGAAGTTGTCGCCGATGTCGCGGTTGATCACGGTCGAGACCCAGGCGCCGGTGTAGATGTGCCAGCGTCCGGCGGCCGGGTCGCCGGTCATCCAGATGCGGGAGGCCTCCTCGGCCGTGCGGTAGAGGCGCTCGACGGTGAAGCCGAGATCCTCCATCAGGTTGGCGATGTAGTCCCCGACCCGCTCACGGTTGTCCTCGGTGCGGATGAGCACGGTGAGGGTCACCGGCTCGTCGGCGTAATACCAGCGGCCCTCCCGGGGGGGGGGGGGGCGC